>JBGPVE010000117.1:0-8450 GCA_041491545.1 Gemmatimonadota bacterium
GCCCTGCTCGAGACGCTCCGCCGGATCCGCCGGCTGCCGCTGCCGTTCGACCCGGTGCTGGGCCCGGCGACGCTCAATATCGGGACCATCGAGGGCGGCGTCGCCCCCAACGTGATCGCGGCCCACGCCAAGGCGCAGGTGCTCATTCGCACGGTCGGGTCCACGAAGCAGCTCAAGGATCAGGTCCAGCTCGCGGCCGACCCCGGCGTGACCATCAGCGCGGAGGTCGAGATTCCGGCGTACAAGGGTCACGGGCTACCGGGATGGGAGACCACCGTGGTGAGCTTCGCCAGCGATCTGCCGTTCTTCACCGGGTGGGGCGAGCGCTTTCAGCTCGGACCCGGCTCGATCCGGGTCGCCCATACCGCTGAGGAGCGCATTCGCAAGAGCGACCTGCTCCACGGTGTCGATCTCTACGCCAAGCTCGCCACCGATCTGCTGGCCCAGGAGGCGCGATGAGCGCAAAGGTTCCAGTCGCCGTGCTGGGCGCAACCGGCACGGTCGGTCAGAAGTTCGTTCGCCTGCTCGCCAACCATCCGTGGTTCGAGATCACGGCGCTCGCGGCCTCCGACCAGAGCGCCGGCCGACCCTATGGCGAGGTAGTCCGCTGGCGTGAGCCGGTGCCGCTGCCGGACCGGCTGGCCGGCATGGTGATTTCCCGATCGGTGCCACCGCTGCCGGCGCGCATTGCCTTCTCGGCGCTCGATGCGGAGGTCGCCCGAGACATCGAGCAGAACTTCGCGCGGCAGGGCGCCTACGTGGTGAGCAACACCCGGGTGCACCGGCTGGACCCGGACGTGCCCCTCATGATTCCCGAGATCAACGCGGACCATCTGGCGTTGATCGACCGGCAGCGCTCGGCCCGTTGCTGGCCGGGCGCGATTCTGGCGAACCCCAACTGCTCCACCGCCGGACTGGTGCTGGCGCTGGCGCCGCTCCAGGCCGCGTTCGGCGTGCACAAGGTGTTCGTCTCGACGATGCAGGCGACATCCGGCGCCGGGTATCCCGGCGTCCCATCGCTGGATATTCTGGGCAACGTGGTGCCGCACATCGGCGGCGAAGAAGAAAAGATGGAGCGGGAGACCCCCAAGATTCTCGGCACTATGCGGGACGGCGCCATCGAGCCCGCGCCGATCGTCGTGAGCGCGCACGCCAACCGCGTCGCCGTGGTGGATGGACATCTCGAGGCCGTTTCGGTGGGACTCGGCCGCCGCGCCACGCCGGATGAGGCGATCGCCGTGCTTCGCGCCTTCCAGGGCACGGAGCGGGTGCGGTCGCTTCCCTCGTCGCCCGCATCGCCGATCGAGGTCGATGCCCGGCTCGACCGCCCGCAACCACGTCTGGACCTGGAACGCGGCGGGGGGATGACCGTGACCGTGGGCCGATTGCGTCCCTGCGCTTTGCTCGATCTCCGGTTCGTGTTGCTCAGTCACAACACGATCCGCGGCGCAGCGGGCGCGGCCGTGCAGATCGGGGAGCTGCTCGTCGCGGAAGGGCGCGTGGCGCGGTGATCGTCTGCAAGTTCGGCGGCACCTCGATCCAAGACGGGGCCGCGATCTCGCGGCTGGTCGACATCGTGCGCGGACGCGCGGACCAGCGCCCGCTCATCGTGGTTTCCGCCCTCGCCAAGGTGACTGATGGCCTTTTCGGCCTCGCGCGGCTCGCCGAGCTGGGAGGCTCCGGCGCCCGCGATCGGCTCGGGGAGCTGGTCGCGCGGCACGAAGCGACCGCGCACGAGCTGCCGGGGGCCGACGCCGCGCTGGGCGATATCCGAGAAGATGCCGACGCGCTCGCGCTGGAGCTGGACCAGGCGAGCGGCCGGCGAATGGCACCGCGGGAGCTGGACGCGGTCGCCTCGCGGGGCGAGCTCTGGAGCTCGCGGCTCATCGCGGCGGCGCTGGCCGGTTCCGGGGTTCCGTCGGAGTGGGTCGACGTCCGGACGATCATGGTGACGGATGAGCGGTATGGCCGCGCGACGCCGTACGCCCAGGTGCTGAACACGCGGGCCCGGGAGCGCATCGAGCCTCTGCTCAACGCGGGCGTCATCCCCGTGACGCAAGGATTCATCGGCGCGACAGCGAACGGTATACCCACCACCCTCGGCCGCGGCGGGTCCGACTTCTCGGCCGCACTGCTGGGCGCCGCGCTTCGGGCCGAGCGCGTCGAGATCTGGACCGACGTCGACGGCCTGATGACGGCCGACCCACGGATCGTTCCCTCGGCCCGCACGCTCAAGGTCGCCTCCTACGAAGAGGCGGCGGAGCTGGCCACGTTCGGGGCCAAGGTACTGCATCCGGCCACTGCGGTGCCGCTGGTGCGCCAGGGGATTCCGATCGTCGTGCTCAACTCGAGCCGGCCGGAGCACACCGGCACGACGATCGCGCCGAGCGCGGAGCTGGAGCGGCTGGGCGACTCGCCGATCCGGTCGATCTCCTGGAAGCGGGGCATCACGGTCGTCAATATCCGCGCCCCGCGGATGCTCGGCGCCTATGGATTTCTGCGCCAGCTCTTCGAGGTATTCGAGCGAAACGAGGTTGTCGTCGACGTGCTCGCGAGCGGAGAAGTGAGCGTGTCCCTCACCATCGAGGATAGGAGCCACCTCGACGTCGTGGTCCGCGAGCTCGAGGACCTGGGCGAGGTATGGGTGGACCCGGACCGTGCGATCGTGGCCGTCGTGGGGATCGGACTCAAGCACACACCGGGCCTGGCCGGACGGGTCTTCGGGGCGGTTCGGCCCACCTGCGTGGAGGTAATCTCGCAGGGGGCGTCGGCCATCAACATGACCTTCGTGGTGAAGGAGGAAGACGGGCCCGACGTCGTGCGCCGCCTCCATCAGGAGTTCTTCGGGTCGTGTTGATGCCGACGGGCGGTCGATCATGTTATTCTGGTGAGCCATGCGAATCGTGATCGTGGGCCACGGCCAGATGGGACGGGCGGTCGCGCAGGCGGCGACGGCGCGCGGCCACGCGATTCACACGGTCGTCGACATCGACGGCAATCAGGGCGGGCAGGCGCTGACGCCTGAGCGGCTCCGGGGCGCCGATGTCGCCGTCGAGTTCACCAGCCCCATGGCGGCACCCGGCAATATCGAGCGGCTGATCGAGGCCGGCATCCCGACGGTCACCGGCACCACCGGCTGGACGGGCGAGCTTCCCAAAGTCCGGAAACTGGTCGAGCAGCGGAACGGCGCCCTCCTCTACGCCTCCAACTTCTCCATCGGCGTCCACCTCTTCTTCAAGACCGCTCAGGCAATGGCTCGCCGATTCGGGGCGCATGCCGAATTCGATGCGTTCATCGTGGAGGAGCACCATGCGCGGAAAGTCGACGCGCCGTCCGGCACTGCCTTGACGCTTCAGGGCCTGGTCCTGGAGGCGGATCCGAGTCGCGCCTTTCCCATCACCTCGATCCGGGCCGGCGCGATTCCAGGCATCCACGCACTCACCTACGACGGCCCGCACGAGACGATCACCCTCTCGCACACCGCACGGAGCCGGCAGGGCTTCGCCGCGGGTGCGGTCGCGGCCGCCGAGTGGCTGCCGGGACATCGGGGAGTCTTTCGCTTCGAGGACATGCTCTTCGGGGAGAACGGATGACGCGGTTCCAAGGATGCGGCACCGCGCTGGTGACGCCGTTCACCAAGTCCGGCGCGGTCGACTACGAGGCGATCGGGCGGTTGGTCGAGTGGCAGATCGGTGAGGGGATCGATTTCCTGGTGCCCTGCGGCTCGACCGGCGAAGCGCAGACTCTGGACGAGACCGAGCGGGAGCGGGTCGTAGAAACGGTGGTGCGCACGACGCGGGGCCGAAGGCCGGTGATGGCGGGCGCCACCCACAACGACACCGCCAAGGCCGTGCGTGAGACCCAACGGATGTGCGCAGCCGGTATCGACTACATCCTCAGTGCCACTCCCTACTACAACAAGCCGACGCAAGAGGGACTCTACCGCCACTTCATGGCCGTGCTCGAGGCTTCGGCCAAGCCCGTCTGCCTCTACAACGTCCCCGGCCGCACCGCCGTCAACCTCAAGCCCGAGACCGCCCTTCGCCTCGCCGCTCATCCCCGTTGCCTCGGCATCAAAGAGGCGAGTGGCGATTTGCGTCAGGCGATGGACCTGATCCGCGGCCGGCCCGACGGTTTTTCGGTGCTCTCGGGAGAGGACTGGCTCGCGCTCGCGATCGTCGCGGCCGGAGGCGACGGGCTCATCTCGGTGGTGTCCAACGAGGTGCCGGCGGCGATGGGGGCGGTGGTGCGTCAAGCGCTCGCGGGAGATCTCGCGCCGGCGCGCGATGGCCTCAACCGTTTGCTGCCGCTGATCGACGCCAACTTCATGGAGACCAACCCGTCGCCGGTGAAGGCCGCATTGAGTCTCATGAAGCGGATCGAGGACGGGGTTCGGCTGCCGCTCGTCCCCGCGACGCAGAGCGTGCGTGACGCTCTGGTGGCGGGATTGCGCAAGGCCGGGGTGCTGGATGTCTGACGCCGCCATCCTGGGCGGGACCGAGCTTCGCGGCGTCATCGAGCGCTACGCCGCCGGCGTGCCGGCAGGCGAGGAGACAAGAGCGCTCGAGGCGTTCAACGCGCTCAAGGCCGCGCTCAACCGGGGCGAGGTCCGAGCCGCCGAGCGGGAGCCCGACGGCCGCTGGCGCACGAATGCCTGGGTCAAAGCCGGCATTCTCCTGGGCTTTCGCCTGGGCCGTATCGCGCCAATCGTCAGCGCTTCACCGTTCACCTTCTACGACAAAGACACCTATCCCCTCCGCACCATCGGTCAGAGCGACGGTGTCCGCATCGTCCCGGGCGGCTCCAGCATTCGTGACGGCTGTTACGTCGCGCGCGGCGTGGTCTGCATGCCGCCCATGTACATCAACGTCGGCGCGTACGTGGACGAGGGGACCATGGTGGACTCGCACGCGCTCGTGGGAAGCTGCGCCCAGATCGGAAAGCGGGTGCATCTCTCCGCCGCGGCGCAGATCGGCGGCGTGCTGGAGCCCGCGGGGGCGCTGCCGGTGATCATCGAGGACGAGGTGCTGGTCGGCGGCAACTGCGGCGTGTACGAGGGCACGGTCGTCCGGGAGCGGGCGGTGCTGGCGCCGGGAGTGCTGCTGACTGGCGGCACCGCGGTAGTTGACCTGGTGCGCAACCGGATCTACCGGCGGGACGGCGACCTGCCCCTCGAGATTCCGCCGGGCGCGGTGGTGGTGCCGGGGACTCGGCCGGTCGCGCGCGGGGTCGGCGCGGAGATGGGGATCGGGCTGTACACGCCGGTGATCGTGAAGTATCGGGATGAAAAGACGGAGACGGCCGTGCGGCTGGAAGACCTGCTCCGCTAGCGCAGGCCCCGCAGACCGAATCCATCGGCCAAACTTCCTGCGTGAGAGACTGCTCAAGTTGCATCATACCCACTACCTCTGGTTCGAGACCGAGCGCCGCCAGGAAATCATCGACATCACCGACCAGGTGACCGAGCAACTGCGCCTGAGCGGAATCCACGAGGGATTCGTCCTGGTCAGCGCGATGCACATCAGCGCCTCGGTCTTCGTCAACGATCACGAGTCCGGTCTCTGGCACGACATCCTCCACTGGCTCGAGCACATCGCCCCCTGGGATCCGGGGCGTTACCGCCACAACGAGACCGGCGAGGACAACGCGGCCGCCCACCTTCGAAGCCTGACCATCGGCCACGAGGTTATCATACCCATCACCAATGGGAAGCTCGATTTCGGGCCGTGGCAGCGGGTATTCTATGGCGAGTGGGACGGACAGCGGCGGAAGCGCGTGATCATCAAGGTGATGGGAGAGCGGTGACGTGAGCCCCTTGCGACCTCAGGACGGCGGTGAGATGCCCTTCCTCGATCACCTCGAGGAGCTGCGCTGGCGAATCATCTGGTCGCTCGTGGCGCTCGTCGTCGGCGTCGGGGCGGCGTTCGCCGTGATGCTCAACTTCGACGTGATCTCCTGGCTGGAGCAGCCGATCCTCCCATTCCTGCATGGCCACAAGCTGGTTTTTACCCATCCCGGCGATCCGTTCCAGATCATTCTGTCGGCATCGATCATCATCGGGATACTGCTGGCGCTGCCGGTGATCCTTTACCAGTTCTGGGCGTTCGTCGCGCCCGCGCTCTACCGCCACGAGCGGCACGTCGCGCTCGGCGTCGCGGTGGGCGCGGTGTTCCTGTTTGCCTGCGGCGTGAGCCTGGGATACTTCGTCGTGCTCCCGCTCGCACTGCCCTGGCTCCTCGGGTTCGGTACGCCCTCGCTCGAACCGATGATCACGGCGGGAGAGTATTTCGGCTTTGCGTTCAATCTCGCGCTGGCGTTCGGGGTGTCGTTCGAGCTGCCGGTCGTGATCTTGGCGCTCGCGGCGCTCGGCATCGTGTCGCCTCAACTGTTGGTACGGTTTCGCCGGCACGCGGCCGTGGGAGCGGTGATCGTCGGCGCCTTCCTCACCCCCGGCGACCTGGTCTGGACCACGATCGCCATGTCGGTCCCGCTCTATCTGCTCTACGAGCTCAGCATCATCCTCTCGTACGGGGTGTATCGACGGCGTGAGCGCCGAGCCGCCGCCCTGGCCGACGCCGGCACCACGGACGCGAGGGTGTGACCTCCTCCGGCCGCGCGGCCGACGTCGTCGCTACAACAGCCGGTACTTCGGTCCGCTCCCACCCTCGCGCGGTGTCCACCGCGGGCCGAGCACGTCGGTAGCCTTGCAGTCGATGCAGTTTGGCGCATTGACCCGCAGCTCGTCCCCCACCCGCTCGTACACACCCGCCGGACAGACGTGCGCGTAGAATTCGGCCAGCTCCGGCGTCACGTCCCGACCCACGAGCAGGTGCGTCGGAATCGTGTCCCGTGTCGCATTCCCCGACTTGAACACCGCGTCCACCTTGCTGAACGTGAGCGCGCCGTCCGGCGTGAACGGCCGGGCCGGGCCGACGACACGCGGCGTGGCGGCATCCTCCGGCATGTCGATCTTTCCGCCGGGAAACCGGCCGCCGGTCACGGTCATGAGGCCCGCCTTCGCTCCGCCGATGATCAGACCGTCCTTGAAGGCGAGCCGCATGTTGCGAGTACGGTACAGGTCGGCGACGATGTAGCTCTGGTCGATCCGCCGGTCGTACGCCGCCAACGCGCTCGCCGCGGTGCTGCCCTGCTTGAGGGCCTCGAACGCCGTCCGCGCCGCGTACATCCCCGACTGCATCGCGTAGTGGATTCCCTTGAGCGACGGCACGTCGACGAAGCCGACGGCATCGCCCACGATCAGGAGACCGTCGCCATAGCGTCGCTCCGGCAGGGCGTAGTAGCCGCCCTCGGGAATCGTCTTGGCGCCCCATTCGAGCAGCTGGCCGCCGTCGAGCTGCGGCTTGAAGAGGGGATGCAGCTTCATTCGCTGCAGCAGCTCGTGCACATCGAGCGAGGCATCGTGATAGTCTAGGCCGACGACGAGGCCGAGCGCGACTTGGTTCGGCCCGAGCGGATACATGAAGCTGCCGCCGAACGCGTCGGTCGGCAGCGGCCAGCCCAGCGTGTGGATCACTCGATCGAGCGGGCGCTTGACCTCCCACACCTCCTTCACGCCCAAAGCAAAGATCTGCGGATTGGGCGAGCCGACCTTCTGCCACTCGCGCCACGCCTGCGTCAGCATCCCGCGAGTCCCTTCCGCGAGCACCGTGACCTTGCCGGTGAGATCGGTGGGCTCGGCGTACCCCGAGCCGGGCTCACCGCTCCGGTCGAGACCCGACGGCGCCGTGCGAACGCCGCGCACCGCCTGCCCGTCGACCAGCAGCGCCTCCACCGGAAATCCCGCGAAGAGATTCACGCCCAGCTCTTCGGCGCGCTCGCCGAGCCAGCGGACGATCTCGCAGATGGACGCCGTGTAGAAGCCGACGTTGTGCATCGTGGGCGGCGTGGGAATCCTGAGCGCGCGACCCTCGGTCAGAAAATGGACAGCCTCGCCGCCCACCGGCTGCCGGAACGGAAACTGCTCGATGGGCAGATTGGGAAACAACTCGCGGAACGCGCGAGGGTTCACCACCGCCCCCGAGAGGCTGTGCTCGCCCAGGCTGCCGGCCTTCTCCAGAACGCCGATGCTCAGGTCCGGCATCCCGCCACCCGCCTCCTGGTCCTGCTTGACCAGGCGGGCCAGCTCGATCGCACAGGCGAGTCCCGCCGGGCCCGCGCCCACGATCAGCACATCCATCTCGATCGCCTCGGCGCCGGGCGGATCGGGCCGGACAATGCGGTCGAGAGGGAGTGGGCGCTGGTGCCGCAGGGGAAGGATGGTACCCACGTCAGCTCCTTGGAGAGACGAGAATTGAAGGCGTGAGAATATAATCCCGCCCCGTGCCGCAGCGGACGCCCCGCCGTTATGTTTTTCGCATGACACCCCCCAGAATCCCAGGCTTCCGGCCGGTGCCCTTCACCGGCGTCATCTACGTCATGGCCGAGGCGGC
>JBGPVE010000118.1:0-8434 GCA_041491545.1 Gemmatimonadota bacterium
GTCCGGTCGTCATGACGTCGAGCCGGCCGACGTAGGTGAGCCCGGCCGGGTCCTTGATGAAATCGAAGACCGTGCGGCGCCCTTCCTCGTCCGAAGCCGTGGTGACGACGCCGAGCGGCTTGTTGAACGCGAGCCAGCGACGGGGCTGGAGCTTGATCTTCCGACCGTTGACCGTAATCGATTGCCGGTCCGGATTCACCTTGGAACCCAGCTCGGCCACCTTGCCGTCGACCCGCACCCGCCCGTCTTCGATCAGCCGCTCGGCCGCCCGGCGGGATGCTACGCCGGCCCGGGCCAGGGCGCGCTGCAACCGCATCTCGGTCACGATTCGGCCGGCACGTAGGCCGCCGCGTCGTCGGCCCCCTCCGCCACCGGGCGATGCGGCTGCAACGCGATGGTGAGCTCCTCCACCTTGGGCAGATCCGCCAGATCGCGCATGCCCAGAATCTCGAGAAAGAGCGGCGTGGTGCCATAGAGGAGCGGGCGGCCCAGCGCCTCGCTCCGCCCCACCACCTCGATCGTCCCTCGCTCCTGCAGCGAGCGCAGCACGCCAGCCGCCGAGACGCCGCGGATCTCCTCGACCTCGGCGCGCCCCACCGGCTGCCGGTAGGCGATCACGGCCAAGGTCTCGAGCGCCGCGGCGGTGAGCCTGTTGCCGCGCACGGACAACTGGGCCCGCTCGATGGCGGCCGCGTGCACCGCCCGGGTCAGGATCTGATAGCCGCCGGCCAGCTCGACCAGCTCGACGCCGTGGTGGTCGAAATCGTAATGCTCGCGGAGCTGGTCCAGCGTGGTCCGCGCGTCGGCGAGGGTGGCCTCGGGATCGAGCGTCAACAGCTCCTCGGCCGTCAGCGGACGGCCGGCGGAGAAGAGAGCGGCTTCAAACAGCTGCGCGAGAGGGGTCACGGGCAATCACCATCGGCGCGAACGGCGCCGCTTGCGAGAGATGGAGCGTACCCCGCTTGGCCAGCTCGAGGAGCGCCAGCAGGGTCGAAAGAACCTCAGCGATCGTGGGCGCTTCGCCCAGCGCGTCGAGCCAGCCGATCTCGGCCCGCTCGTCCAGCATCAGCTCGATCCGGCGAATCGCGCCCTCGACGTCGAGCGGACGGGCCACCACCCGATGCAGTACCGGCGAGGGAATCGCGGAAATGACCCGCTCGACCGCATGGAGCAGCTCGAGGATGTCCAAGGCGAGAGGCAATGGAGGCAGCTCGGGCGGCGGCGGCAGATAGCCCCGCGCGAACTGCTCGGCCCGGCGCTCGACCGCCCGCCCCATCCATACGGCGATCTCCCGGATCTGCTGATACTCCAGCAGCCGGCGCACCAGCTCGGCGCGGGGGTCCTCCCAGCCTTCGTCGTCCAGGCTCCGCGGCAGGAGCATCTGAACCTTGAGCCGCACCAGGCGGCTCGCCATCTCGAGGTAATCGGCGGCTTGGTTCAGCCCCAACTCGTGGATGGCCTGCAGGAACTGATCGCAGATCCGCGTGATGGGAATGTTGGCGATCTCGATCTGGTCCTCTCGCAGCAGATGCAGCAAGAGATCCAGCGGACCAGAGAACGCGTCGAGCTGCACCACGAAGCCGGCGCCCGCGCCGATCGTGGTGCTGGGGGCTTCGGGGGCTTCGGACGCCGGGACGGGAACGGGGACCGTCATGACTGAAAGATGTTCCAGCCTTCGCCCACGGCGAAGGGGAGCACGAGGCGGAGCAGGTAGTTCCGCGTCAGTGTTGCCGGCGTTAGCAGAAAGCCGATGACGGGCTGCGCGAGCAGCAGCAGCGCCATGATCGGCAGAAACCCGAACCGCTGCAACGACCGGTACCGTGCGCCCAGGGCCGGCGGCAGCAAATAGTAGAAGAGGTGCGAGCCGTCGAGCGGCGGGACCGGAATCAGATTGAAGAAGCACAGCACGAGGTTGATCTGGATCCCCAAGACCATCATGCGCTGCGCCGTATCCGCCACGCCGACGAGGCTCGGCATCGCCGACGCGGCGAAGCCGAGCGCGACGAAGAGGAGGGCGCACAGCAGCGCGATCGCGAAGTTGGTCACCACGCCGGCCGCCGACACGATGATGTCGCCTCGCCGGAAGTTCCGATACTTGCGCGGATTCACCGGCACGGGCTTGGCCCCGCCGAAGGTGAATCGGCCGGACGACGTGAACCAGAGCAGCGCCGGCAGCACGACGCTCATCCACGGATCGATGTGCGGCAGCGGATTCAGCGTCAGCCGGCCCAGGCTGTATGCGGTGTCGTCGCCTTGGCGCAGCGCGGCCGCCCCGTGCGCGTATTCGTGCGCCACCAGGGAGAAGATCAGAAGCGGCAAAGCGAGGATGAAATCCTGGAGCAGCGAGCGTGTTCCTGGTAGAGGCCGGCAGAAGGTTACACCGGGGGAAAACCCATGTCAAAATGCGTTGTGACTTGACCTTGCGCCGGGCCGCGTCTATGTTTTCCGGCTCGTTCACCGCTTACTCGAGGTCTCTAGTGCCGCGAATCAAGTCCGCCAAGAAGCGCATGCGCCAGAGCGTGGCGCGCACTCTGCGCAATCGCACGCAGCGGAGCCAGCTTCGCACGGCGCTCAAGAAGGTTCGCTCCACGACCGACGGGACTGAGGCCCAGAAGGCCTACGCCGAAGCGGTGAAGCTGATCGACCGAGCCGGCCGCAAGAACATCATCCACCGGAACACGGCGGCTCGGCAGAAGAGCCGGCTGGCGAAGCTGGTTGCGGGGATGAAGAAATAGAAACGGTGGTCGCGCGCGAGCGGTAAAGAATAAAAGGCTGGGGAATGTGAAACGGGGGCTGGATCGATATCCAGCCCCCGTGGTGCGTTCCGGCCCCGCCCCTAGAATTCACTGGAACTTGGTATACTAAGAGCTTACAACGTCGCCAGTTCCGCCCCGCACCTCTCGCAATACCACTCCGTCGCCCGATTCAGCGTGCCGCACTCGCCGCACTTGAGCGTCTTCGACTGATTCGCCTGGCCGGACTTGGTGGCGGCGGCGGCCGGCTCGGACATGGTCGTTGCATCGACCCGCGGCGCTTCTCCGCTCCGCCGAGCCCCGGACTTTCGCTCGTCCGTCGTCACGCTCTTGAGGAACGCCAGATCGTCCAGCGGCTCCGAGATCCTGGGGCCCGGACCGGCGACCGCAGGGCGCGGGCGCGGGGTGTCTCGCGGCTCCACGGCAGGCTTGGGCACGAACCGTGGCGCGGCGATGACCGGCGCCGCGGCGTTCGGATCGACCATCCCCGAACCGGCGCTGCTCGACATAGCCACCTCCGGATCCGGAAGCATCTCGATGGGCGGCGCCGGGCGCGGCTCCGGCTTGGGGGTAGGCTTCGGGGCCTCGAGAATGAGGGCTTGTACCTCCACCAGCCGACTGATCTCGCCCATCACCTTGGTCAGCTCGCCCTGCACCTCACCCAGCGTGTGGGCGGTATCGTCGCTCAGCTTCTGCCACTGCTCGTCCGAGTACTCGCCGACCTCGTGCCGCACCTGCGCCTCGGCCAGCGTCTCCTCGGCCTCGCTCTGCCGAGATTCCAACGCGCTCTGCGTCTCGCGGTGCCGGTCGAGCTCTCCCTTGACCGTGCTCGCGTGGGTCCTGAGTTCATCCATGACGGCCCGCAGCCGGCCTTCGTAGTCGGCCCGAACCTTTTCGCGAACGCCCGGAGGGGCGTTGCCGGCGGTGCCGTCGAGCTTGGTGAGCCACTGCTGAAAGCGCAGGCGCTCCTGCAGGAGCGTTTCGATCGGGGCGCCGGAATGAGGAGTGGAGTCAGCCATCGCGGGGCTTTCCTCTCAAGTGCTCGAGGGCGTGGATCTGCTCGGACGTCAGTCGCGTAACGCGGCCCAGCGCCCGAGCGGCGAACAGAATGCGGGCCGCGTGCTCCAGGCTTTCCATGCGCACGCGGGCCGCCGCGAGGTCGTGGCCCCAGGTCACCGCGCCGTGGTTGGCCAGGAGCACGCCCTGGTGTCGCTCCAGAAACGGCGCAGCCACGTCGCCCAGCTCCAGTGTGCCGGTCGTGGCGTACGGAACCAGCGGCACCGTTCCCATGAGCAGGATGACTTCGGGCAGGACGTCGGCTGGAATGCCCTCGCCGGCAACCGCGAACGCGGTGGCGGTGGGCGGGTGCGCATGGATCACCGCGCCGCAGTCCGGCCGCTGCCTGTAGACCCTCAGGTGCAAATCTAATTCGCTGGACGCCTGCCGTAAGCCACGGCGGCGGGATCCGGCCAGGTCCACTTCGACCAGGTCATCCGTCCGGAGCTCGGATTTGAGGAGACCGCGAGGGGTGACCAGTATCCGCTCGGGACTGAGCCGTACGGACACGTTCCCGTCTTGCCCGGCGATGAGCCCAGCCTCCCAGAGCCGGCGGCAGCAGAGGACGATCTCCCGCGCCGCCTCCCGGGCCCGCATCAGTCCGGCCGCTGGAAGGCGATCTGGCCCCGTACGATCGTCACGTTGGCGCGTCCTCGGAGCCGGCGGCCGCCGAAGGGCGTGTTCCGGCTCTTGGAGAAGAACTGCTCCGGCCGCACCTCCCACTCGATGGCCGGGTCGAATACCACCACGTCCGCCGGCGAACCCACCGCCAGCGTCCCGCCCGGCAGATTGAAGATGCGGGCCGGCAGCGTCGTCATCCGCGCCACCAGCTCCGGCAGCGTGAGCAGGCCGCTCTCCACCAGCTCGGTGATGGCGAGACCGAGCGCCGTCTCCAGCCCGATGATGCCGTTGGGCGCGTCGTCGAACTCCCGCTCCTTGGCGTCGTAATGGTGCGGCGCATGATCGGTGGCGATCACGTCGATCGTGCCGTCTTTGAGGCCCTGCCGGATGGCCTCGCGGTCCTCCGGCTCCCGGAGCGGCGGGTTCATCTTGGCGTTGGTATCATAGCCCTCGCACCGCTCGTGGGTGAGCGAGAAGTGGTGGGGGCAGGCCTCCGCCGTCACCCGGATCCCCTTCTCCTTTGCCCGCCGGATCAGCTCGACCGAGCCGCGGGTGGACATGTGACAGAGGTGCACGTGTCCGCCGGTCAGCTCCGCCAGCAGGATGTCCCGGGCGACCATGATCTCCTCGGCCGCGGCCGGAATCCCCTTGAGCCCGAGCCGAGTCGACACGATCCCCTCGTGCATGGCGCCGCCGGCCGAGAGCGTCGGGTCCTCACAGTGATCGGCGACGGGGATGCCGAAAGTGCGGGCGTACTCCAGCGCCGTCCGCATCAGGTGGCTGGAGACCACGGGCTTGCCGTCGTCGCTCACCGCGACGGCACCGGCCCCGACCAGCTCGCCGAACTCGGCCAGTTGCTTCCCCTTCTGGCCCACGGAGATCGCCCCGATCGGATAGACCCGCGCCTTGGCCGCCCGCTGCGCGCGGCTCACGATGAAGCCGACCGCCGCCTGGTTGTCGGTGACCGGATCGGTGTTGGGCATGGCGCAGACCGCGGAGAACCCGCCGGCCGCCGCCGCCATGGCGCCGGTGGCGATGGTCTCGATGTCCTCCTGGCCCGGCTCGCGCAGATGGACGTGGACGTCGATCAATCCGGGCGCCACGACCTGGCCCGAGGCGTCCACCACCATGGCGCCGTCGGGGGCGGCGAGGTTTCGGCCAATGCCGTCGACTTTGCCCTGGACCAGATAGACGTCGGCCACGCCGTCCATGTTGCGCGCCGGGTCGATCAGGCGCCCGCCCCGGATCAGGATTCCGCTCACCGGTCCTCTCCCTCGCCCTTCCCCGCCGCCTGGGCCCAGTCGGGCGAGCCGCCGGCCAGCAGATAGAGCACGGCCATCCGGATCGCGACACCGTTGGTGACCTGCGGCAGGATCACGCTGAACGGGCCATCGGCCACGTCGCTGTCGATCTCGACCCCGCGGTTCATCGGCCCCGGGTGGAGGATGAGCAGATCCTTGGGCGCCTTGGCGAGCCGCTCGGCCGTCACGCCGAAGACCCGGTTGTACTCTCGGAGCGAGGAAATGAAGCCGGCCTGCATCCGCTCGAGCTGGAGCCGGAGGATGTTGAGCGCATCGGCCCACTGGATCGCGTCCTCGATGCGCGGGAGCACCGTGACGCCGAGGTCGCGGATGTTCCGCGGCATCAGCGTCGCCGGGCCGCAGACCACCACCTCGGCGCCCAGTTTGAGCAGCCCCCAGATGTTGCTCCGCGCCACCCGGCTGTGCAGCACGTCGCCGCAGATGGCGACCTTGAGTCCCTTGATGCGCTGGAATCGGTCACGCAGGGTGAGCAGATCGAGCAGGGCCTGGGTCGGATGCTCGTGCTTGCCGTCGCCCGCGTTGATGACGTTGGACCGGATCCGCTGGCCGAGGAACTGGGCGGCGCCGGAGGAGCCGTGGCGGATGACCACCATGTCGATCCGCATCGCCTCGAGGTTCTTGGCGGTGTCGACCAGGGTTTCGCCCTTGGAGACCGACGAGCCGGAGGCGGCCACGTTCACCGTGTCGGCCGAGAGGCGCTTCTCGGCGAACTCGAAGGAGATGCGGGTGCGGGTGGAGGCCTCGAAGAAGAGATTGACGATGGTCTTGCCGCGGAGGGCCGGCACCTTCTTGATGGGCCGCTCGCTTACCTCCTTGAAGGGCTCGGCGGTATCGAGGATGAGCTCGATCTGGTCGGCGCTCAGGTACTCGAGCCCCAGCAGATCCTTACCGAGGGCGGTGGTCACGGCTCAGCTCCCCCGCACCAGCTCGACGGCGTCGCGCCCGTCCAGCTCGGCCACGAGGACGTCCACCCGGTCGCCGGGACCGGTGGTGATCGCGCTGCCCACGATGTCGGCCTGGATCGGCAGTTCCCGCCCGCCGCGGTCGATCAGCACGCAGAGGAGGATGCGCCGAGGGCGGCCGAAGTCCGCGCACTCGTCGAGGGCGGCCCGCACGGTCCGGCCGGTGTAGAGGACGTCGTCCACGATGACGACGGTTTTGCCGTCGAGATTGGGGAGGCTGGTCTCGCCGACCACGGGACGGGGGCCCACAGTCTGGAGGTCGTCGCGGTAGAGGGTGATATCGAGCTTGCCGACCGGCACCTTGGCCTGCTCCGCCTGGTCGATGAGGCGCTTGAGCCGCTCGGCCAACTCGACGCCGCGGCGCTGAATGCCGACGAGGGCCAGGTTTTCGGTGCCCCGGCTCTTCTCCACGATCTCAGACGCCATGCGCGCCAAAGCGCGGCCGATGGCGCGGTCGTCGAGGAGGAGGGTTCTCGTTGGCATCTCGGAGCCGGAAAGTACTCGGCGGGGCGCGGGGGGGCAACTGGGCCGGGGTGCCTGCCGCCGGGTGTTGCCCGACAGCCGTCGCTCACGACAACATGTATAATTGTCATGACCTCATCCCCGGAGCGTCTCTATGGGCAATCCTATTGGTATCCGATACGGCCTTGGTGTCCGACGCGCCGCCTCTCTGCGTCGGTTGTCGTCCTTGTCCGGCCTGCTCGCGGCAGCGTTGGTCGTGTCGGCGTGCAGCAGCAATCCTGGGCCGCCGACGGTAGACCCCAACTCGCCGGCCGCCGACATCATCATCTCGGCGCAGAATCAGAACGTGAACGACGTAGACGTTGTTCTTGTGGCCGGCGGTCAGTCCCAGCGTCTCGGCACGGTGACCGCGCAGTCCCAGGCCAACTTCCAGGTCTCGTGGTCGCGGGTCGCCAACAGCACTCGCGTGTTCGTCCGGGCGAGCCCAATCGGCAGCAACGCGCTGTATCAGAGCCAGAATTTGGTGTTGCGGCCGGGGAGTCAGGTGTCGGTAACGCTCAATTCGGTCATTCGGAATTCGGTAACAACGGTGTACTAGCTCCCCATTCGACGCTATCCCAGAGGTGAATCCATGCCCGAAGCATCGTCGTACCCATACGCGACGCATCTTGATCTGCGGTACGCGCCCCTCGAGCGCATAGACATTCAAACGCTCGTGGACGCATGCACGGACCCGTGGTACAACCAGACGCTGTGCCGCGTGAACGACTCGGTCGTGCGCCTCGGCGTCGTGCAGGGTGAGTATCACTGGCACAAGCACGACGAGGAGGACGAGTTCTTCTATACCGTCGAGGGCCGGCTGCTCATCGATTTGGAGGGCCGAACCGTCGAGCTCGGACCGCGGCAGGGCTTCGTGGTCCCGAAAGGCGTGGTGCACCGCACCCGAGCCCCCGAGCGCACAGTCATCCTCATGGTGGAGGCAGCCGGCGTGATCCCGACCGGTGACTGAGTCACCGACTAACCATGCACATTCCGCTCATCCTTGCCATCGCATGCCCGCCCTGCGTGCCCGCCAGCGCAGTCCCCGGCAGACCGATCATCAGTGCGGCCGCCCCAGTGGCCGTGAGGGTGGCTCGCGCATCGGTGCCGCAATCCCCGGACTACCCGAACGAGCCGCCGGGCTTCTCCCGGATCGCCGAGGCCGGCTTCACCTCGGTGCCGCCGAACAATACGCACAGCTGTTCCGGATACGGGATCA
>JBGPVE010000119.1:0-8287 GCA_041491545.1 Gemmatimonadota bacterium
CGAGCGCGTGGACGGACTTGATCTCCTCGGCAAACGCCTCGACCACGTGATAGTCGAGACCCACTCCCTTCTCGCCGGCCAGCGCCTCGCCCGAAAGCTTGAGCAAGGCGCGGGTGTAGGCGAGCCCCATCAGGCCTCTCCGATGCGGAACCGGGCGAAGCGCTTGACCTGCACCACCTCACCGAGCTTGCCGGACGCTTCCTTGATGAGCTGGCCGACGGTCTTGGAGTCGTCCTTAATGAAAAGCTGCTCAGTGAGCGTGCGCTCGGCGACGAACTTCTTGAGCTTGCCCTCGACGATCTTGGGCCGGATCTGCTCCGGCTTGCCCTCGGCCGCGACCTGCTCCTCGGCGATCCGCCGCTCCCGCTCGAGCAGTGCCGCCGGGACATCTTCCGGGTTCACCCCGATCGGATCGGCGGACGCGACGTGGAGCGCGATGTCTCGCGCGAGCTGCTGGAAGTCGTCGGTGCGGGCCACGAAGTCGGTCTCGCAGTTGAGCTCGAGCAGCACGCCCACCTGCCCGTTGTGATGAATGTAGCTCACGACGACGCCCTGCGAGGTGCTCTTGCCGGTCCGCTTTTCGGCTTTGGCGATGCCCTTCTTACGGAGAAGCTCCACGGCGCGCTCCATGTCGCCGCCGGCCTCTTCGAGGGCCTTCTTGCAATCCATCATGCCCGCGCCAGTCTGGACGCGCAGGTCGCTTACTTGCTTCGGAGAAATCGTCACGGTCGACATAGGCTCTTGTGGTCAGCGTTGAATAGTAAAACCGCCGCTCGCGGCCCGCACGGACCAGGAGCGGCGGAACGTTGCGATGTCCAGGCCGCCCGGCTTAGGCGCCCAAGTCGCCGGCGGCCGTGGGCGCCGCGGCTTCCGCGACCCCATCCGCGTCGGTCTTGAGCCGAGCCGCGATGGCTTCCGGCTTGGGCCGCCGTTTTCTGCGGGGACGGCGCCGGCGCCGCTCGGCCTCTGCGTCGCCCTCGGTACCCGAGTCGGTGCTGTAGGTCTCGGCTTCCAGATCCTCGGTGACCTCGCGGAGCGGCATCTGCGACCGAGATTCCTTGATCACATCGGACAACGCCGCCGTGATCAGAGAAACCGACCGAATGGCATCGTCGTTCCCGGGAATCGGGACCGTGATCACGTCCGGGTCCGCATTGGTGTCGACGATGGCGACGACCGGGATGCCCAGCTTGTTGGCCTCGGCAACGGCGATCTTTTCTTTCTTTGCGTCGACGATGAACATCGCGCCGGGCAGCCGGGCCATCATCTTGATGCCCTCGAGATTCCGGCTCAGCTTGACCCGCTCACGCTCGAAGAGGAGTTTTTCCTTCTTCGTGTAGTTCTCGAAATCGCCGTCCGCAGCCCCTTGCTCCAGCTCCCGCAGTCGCCGGATCTGCTTCTTGAGCGTCTGGAAGTTGGTCATCATGCCGCCCAGCCAACGCTCGGTCACGTAGAACGCTCCGGCCGCCTGTGCCTCCGCCTGCACCACCGCCTTCAACTGCTTCTTGGTGCAGACAAAGAGCACGCCTTCGCCCTTCAGGACGACGCCGCGGAGCAACTCCTGCGCGGCATTGATCTGTCGCAGCGTCTTCTGCAGATCGATGATGTAGATGCCGGAGCGTTCCGCGAAGATGAACCGGCGCATCTTCGGATTCCACCGGCGGGTCTGGTGGCCGAAATGGACGCCGGCCTCGAGCAGGTCCTGCAGTTGGGGCTGTGCCATGCGAGCGTAGAGGTCCTATCCTATTGAGGGTTGATCGTCCATCGCGTTCATCCCCGGGCTCGATCCCGGGACTCGGCGCCACGCCGCGTCGCACAGGACACCCCGAACCCGAATCCGGCGATGTGAGTGATAAGGGGGGCGCGAACCGTGCGCCCCGGCGGCAATGCTACCGCTTCGAGAACTGGAACCGCTTCCGGGCGCCCGGACGGCCTGGCTTCTTCCGCTCGACGGCGCGGGGATCACGCGTCAGCAAGTTCGCCGCGCGGAGCTTGGTCCGATGCTGCCCGTCAGCCGACATCAATGCCCGGGCCACGCCCAGGCGGAGCGCACCGGCCTGACCCGACTGCCCACCCCCATCGACATGCGCCCGCACGTCGAATGCGCCGAGGGTGTCGGTAGCGGTAAAGGGCTGCTGGATGTGCTGCACCAGCGAGGACCGAGGGAAGTAGTCTCCTAGCGTCCGGCCGTTGATGTCCCACTTGCCCGTGCCAGGCGTGAGATAGACGCGGGCAACGCTGGTCTTGCGCCGACCCACGGCCTGCCACCGGAATTCAGCGGTCACCGTCATGCGCTCACCTTCGACGAAACGATGGGGTAGGGCTTGGGCTGCTGCGCGGCGTGCGGGTGGTCCGTGCCCGCATACACCTTGAGCTTGCCACGCATTTTCTGCTTGGCGAGCGAGGTCTTGGGCAGCATGCCGAAGACGGCCTTCTCGATGACACGCTCCGGGTGCTTGGCCAGGAGATCCCGCGCCGAGGTGAAGCGTTCGTGGCCCATGTAGCCGGTGTGCCGGAAGTAGCGCTTGTTGGCCTCTTTGCGACCGGTGAGACGCACCTTGGACGCATTGAGCACCACCACGAAGTCACCGCCATCCATATGAGGCGTGAACGTGGGCTTGTGCTTCCCTCGAATGAGCTGCGCCACCACACTCGCGAGGCGGCCAAGCGGCACCCCTTGAGCATCGACGACGTGCCAGTCGTGCTCGATATCGTCCGGGGTGGCGGTAAAAGTCTTCATGCGCGGCACTTGGGCGTTAGGGTCGCGAAAACCGAAAAAACGTGTCAAACCAAGACAGACTTGTAAGATAGCTCCTGAATTTGCCCCGGGTCAAGCCGGAGAGCCCACCGGTACCGGTACCACTACCAGCCGGCCCGGCACTGGGTACCCACTACCAGCCCGCCCTACTCGAACTCGACCAGCACCTGCCCCTTTTCGACCGGCTGGCCCGGCTCGACCCGGACCGCCTTGACCCTCCCCCCCACTGCCGACCGGAGTTCGTTTTCCATCTTCATGGCCTCCAGGACGAGAACCCCGCCGCCCGCCACGACGGCCTGGCCCACCTCGACCTGCACCCGAACGACCAGCCCCGGCATGGGCGCCTTGAGCACGCCGCCACCAGCCGGCCGCTCGGCCGCCGCGGTGAGCGACCGGATGTGCCGAGTGCGCTCGTCCATGACCTCGACCTCGCGTAGCTCCCCAGCGAACCCGAGCTCCCACCTGCCCCGACCGGCGCTATGAACCGACAGGGTGCGCGGCCGGCCGTCGATCATGAGCTGGCGGAGCGGCGTCCCGGGCAGAGCCCGGAGCGTGGCATCGTAGGTCCGGCCGTCGACGGTCACCCGATCGCCGTCGACATCGACGGCAACCGGCCCGGCGCCGAGGTCCACGAAGTACCTCATACGCGCCGCAGCACGGCGACGGTCTCGACATGCGCCGTCTGGGGAAAGAGATCGAAGGCCCGTACCCCGGCGAGCCGGTAGCCGCTGCCCAAGCGAGCGATGTCGCGCGCGAGTGTGGCCGGATCGCAGGAGATGTAAACGACCAGCTCGGGCGCGCGGCGCGCGATTTCCCGGGTCACCCGCTCTTCCATGCCGGTGCGCGGCGGGTTGGTGACGACGACCTCGGGCGCTCGAAGACGGCCCACCAACTCTTCCGCCAGACCAGTGTGCCGGGCGGCGCGAGGACCATTCAACTCGGCATACTCGACGGCTCGTGGATCGAGCTCGACGCTCTCCACCTCGGCGCCGGTGGCGACGAGACGCGCGGTCGTCTCGCCGGTGCCGGCGTACAGGTCCCAGACCGGCCGGCCCCGAATCGGATCCACCTGCGCCAGCGCGAAGGTGCGAACTCTGTCCGCCATCGAGGGGTGGACCTGCTCGAAGACCGACGCGTGCGGCGTGGTGCTCGGCGCGCCGGCCACGACGCGCGCGCCCTCGTCACCCGATTGCCACCAGAGCGTGGCGGCCACGCCCGCACCCTCGAGCTCCGCCGCCAGCTCGCGCGCCCGCGGCCACGCCCCGCCGGCGCCGACCCGAACCACAAGGTGCCGGCCCCCCGAACGGTCGAGCCGCAGCACGACCTGCTCCAGGCCGGATGGGAGGAGCTTTCTGTTGGCGCGAATGACCTGCCATAGCTCCATCAGCGGCGTCGATGTGATGTGGCACCACTCGAGATCGAAGACCTCGTCGGGTCGCTGGTAGCGGTGCAGGCCGATTCGGCCGGTCGGCGTCGCGGCCAACGTCAGCTTGGTCCGGTAGCCGAATTCCTGTTCCGACGGCTCGATCTCGGGATCGTCCACCTCGAGCTTGGCCAGCCGCCTCAGCGCGTCGCCGACGAAGCTCCGGCGCGCGTCGAGCTGGGCCCGAATCGAGAGGTGTTGAAGCTGGCAGCCGCCGCACTCGTCGGCGGTGTAGTGCGGGCAGCGGGGCTCGACCCGATCCGGCCCGGACTCGATCAGCCGCTCCAGCCGGGCCCGCGCGAACCGGGGATAGGTGCGCACGCCGCTCAGGGCGGCGAGATCGCCGGGCGCCGTTCGCGGCACGAAGACCGTCCGGCCGTCGTCGAGCCTGCCGACGCCATCCCCGCCGGCGGCCAGCCGAAGAATGCGCACCTCGGTCACCGGAGCACGTCGAGGCGAGCCTGGCGAGCCCAAGCGCTGGGCTCGGTGCCACCCTCGGCGACCGCCGGCCGGCGCGACTCCCGGACCTCGTGCTCGGCGAGTGCCGCGGCGATGGCGAGATCGAGATCGAGCGCGGAGTCCGCGCGCGGCGCGACCAGATCGGCGCGGCGCTCGAGAAACTGGATGTCGATCTCGCCGCGGCGAAATGCCTCGTCCGCCAGGAGGCGGCGGTGAAAGGCCTGGTTGGTGGCCACCCCGACCAGAATCAGCTCGGCGAGGGCGCGCTCCGCGCGGTCGATGGCCTGCGGTCGATCGGGCGCCCAGACGATGAGCTTGGCGAGCAACGAGTCGTAGTAGAGGGTCACCTCGTCGCCGATGTCGATACCCGCGTCCCAGCGCACGCCGGGGCCCGAGGGGGCGCGGAGATAGTCGATGCGACCGGTGGCGGGCAGGAAGCCGTTCGCGGGATCCTCGCTCGTGATGCGGCATTCGATAGCCCAGCCGCGCGGGGCCAGCGGCCCCTCCGCCACCCGCATCGGCAAGCCGCGCGCGATGCGAAGCTGCTCCCGGACGAGATCGACGCCGTACACCAGCTCGGTGACGGGGTGCTCCACCTGGATGCGGGTGTTCATCTCGAGGAAGTGGAACGAGCCGTCGCGCGCCAGCAGAAACTCGCAGGTGCCGGCGCCACGATAGTCGACCGCCTGGGCGGCGGCTACGGCGGCCGCCCCCATCGCCGCTCGAAGCTCGGGCGTCACCGCCACCGACGGGGCTTCCTCCACCAGCTTCTGGTGGCGGCGCTGGATGGAGCACTCGCGCTCGCCGAGGTGGATGGTGCGGCGATGGTCCGCCAGCACCTGGATCTCGACGTGGCGGGGCTCGGTGATGAATTTCTCGAGGTACACGGCGGGATCGCCGAACGCCTTCTGGGCCTCCGAGGCCGCGGTCTCGAGTGCGCCGGCCAAGTCCACCTCGGTCCGGACGACGCGCATCCCGCGGCCGCCGCCGCCCGCCGCGGCCTTGACCATCACCGGAAAGCCCAGCTCGCGCGCAAGCGTCGCGGCCGCGGCGGGATCGGTGATGGGGGCGCTGGCGCCGGGCACCACCGGCACGCCGGCCGCGATCATGCGGCGCCGAGCCTCGGTCTTGTCGCCCATCGCGCGAATGGCGGCGGCGGAGGGGCCAACGAAGGTCAGCCCCGCGGCGCTTACCGCCTCGGCGAAGGCAGCCCGCTCGGCGAGAAAGCCGTAGCCCGGGTGGATGGCGTCGGCGCCGCTCTCCTTGGCCGCATCCAGAAGGCGCGGGATCGACAGATAGCTCTCCGCGGCGGGCGGCGGTCCGATGGCGACCGCGCGATCCGCGGCGCGGACATACGGGCTGCTTCGATCGGCCGCGGAGTAGACCGCGACCGCCTCCATCCCCTCCTCGTGGCACGCGCGGATGATGCGGAGCGCGATCTCGCCGCGGTTCGCGATCAGGACGCGGTTCACAGCGGAATGTTGCCGTGCTTCTTGGCGGGGTTGCGGTCGCGCTTGGTGGCGAGCGTGCGGAGCGCGTCGATGAGACGCGGGCGGGTATCGCGCGGGTCGATCACGTCGTCCACGTATCCGCGGCCCGCGGCGGCGTACGGGTTCGCGAACTTGGCGGTGTAGTCGTCGGTGAAGCGGGCCGCCGCCGCCGCGGGATCGGCCGCCTTCGCGATCTCGTCCTTGAAGAGGATCTCGACGGCGCCTTTGGCGCCCATCACGGCGATCTCCGCCGTGGGCCAGGCGAGGTTGACATCGCCCCGAATGTGCTTCGAGCTCATCACGTCGTAGGCGCCGCCGTACGCCTTGCGGGTGATGACGGTGAGCTTGGGCACCGTCGCCTCGCAGTAGGCGTAGAGCAGCTTGGCGCCGTGCTTGATGATGCCGCCGTGCTCCTGGCCCACGCCCGGAAGAAACCCGGGCACGTCCACGAACGTCACCACCGGCAGATTGAAGCAGTCGCAGAAGCGGATGAAGCGCGCGGCCTTGGCGGAGGCGCTGATGTCGAGCACACCGGCGAGCACGGCCGGCTGATTCGCCACGATGCCGACCGGACGGCCGCCGAGCCGAGCGAAGCCGACTAGGATGTTGTCGGCGTGACCGCGCTGCACCTCGAGGAATCCGCCGCCGTCCACGATGCGGCGAATCACGTCGTGCATGTCGTAGGGTTTGGCGGAGCTGTCGGGCACGAGGTCGAGCAGCGCCTCGTCGCGGCGGTCGTCGGGATCGGTCGACGGGTGGTGCGGCGGCTCGTCGAGATTATTGAGCGGGAGATAGCCCACCAGCTCGCGGATCTGCTGCAGGCACTCCGGCTCGGAATCGCAGGTGAAGTGCGAGACGCCGGAGGTGCCACCGTGGACGTCGGCGCCGCCCAGTTGGTCGAAGGTCACTTCTTCATGCGTCACCGTCTTCACCACGTTGGGGCCGGTGACGAACATGTAGCTCACGCCGCGCACCATGAAGACGAAGTCGGTGATCGCCGGGCTGTACACGGCACCGCCGGCGCAGGGGCCGAGGATGGCGGAGATCTGCGGCACGACGCCGGACGCGAGGGTGTTGCGGAGAAAGATGTCGGCGTAACCGCCGAGCGAGACGACGCCCTCCTGGATCCGGGCTCCGCCCGAGTCGTTGAGGCCGATCACCGGCGCCCCGTTTCGGACCGCGAGATCCATGATCTTGCAGATCTTCTCGGCGTGGGCCTCGGAGAGCGAGCCGCCGAAGACGGTGAAGTCTTGGGAGAAGACGTACACCAGGCGGCCGTCGATCCGGCCGTGACCGGTGACGACGCCGTCGCCGGGGTAGACCTGATCGGCGAGGCCGAAGTCGCTGGCGCGATGGGTGACGAACCGGTCCGACTCGACGAAGCTGCCCTCGTCCAGGAGAAGATCCAGGCGCTCCCGGGCGGTCAGCTTTCCTTTCTTATGCTGTTGCGCGATCCGAGTGGGGCCGCCGCCCTGCTCCGCGAGGGCTTGGCGGTGGTGGAGGTCGTCGAGGAGCGTGCGCGGGTCGGGCATGGAGCGAGAATATAATGGGCGGTGGGACGGGGGCGGAGGGCGTATCGACTTGGTGCGCGGTCGGGGGGGATGACGGCGCGATCGGGGGGCCTCTCCAGACCGTGTTCGCAGTCATTCGGACCAGCGGTGGGCCTTGCACGCGCAGAGCGGGACGAACGCAGGTGGCGATGCACCGAACGAGAAGGAAAGCCGCGCTTCGGGAATCGACCGCCTGAGGATCGGACACGGCGACAAGGTGCGGGCGGAAGGCACCCAGCCGCAAGGCATCACGGTCGCCCGTCGGCCGTCGAGTCGCTCTCGAACTTGCGCTTGACCATGATCGGATCGCGCTGGGCCGGCGCCGGCTTCCGCTTAACCAAGGAGTCACGCGCGGCAGCCGTCGAATCGCGCTTGCCGGGTCCGGAGTCCGCCTTGGCGGCCGCGGAATCCTTGGCCGCCTTGCTCGGGCGCGGACCGAGCGCCTGCTTCACGTACGCTTCCTGTTCCGCCCGGGAGAGCGGCTTGAGCACGACGAACACCGAGTACCGCATGTCGATCGGCACCGACTGATCGTGACAATCGGCGTAGTACATCTCCTGGATGTACGAGGCTGGGATCTCGCGGAGCGTGGCCAGCGGGCTCTTGC
>JBGPVE010000120.1:0-8275 GCA_041491545.1 Gemmatimonadota bacterium
CGACGGGGTCGAGATGGACTTGAGGTGCTCCACGACAGCCTCGACCGCGCGGTCGATGCCCCGCTTGAGCTCCATCGGGTTGGCGCCTGCGGTGACGTTCTTCAATCCCTCGCGGAAGATGGCCTGGGCCAGCACGGTGGCCGTCGTGGTGCCGTCGCCGGCGAGATCGCTCGTCTTGGTGGCGACCTCTTTCACCATCTGGGCGCCCATGTTCTCGACCGCGTCAGCCAGCTCGATCTCCTTGGCGACGGTGACGCCGTCCTTGGTGACCGTGGGCGAGCCGAACTTCTTGTCGATGACGACATTGCGACCCTTGGGGCCGAGGGTGACCTTCACCGCCTCGGCGAGATGATCCACGCCCTTCTTGAGCTTGGCGCGGGCGTCAGTATTGAAGAGAAGCTCTTTTGCTGCCATATGTCCGTCTCCCTATGTAATGACCTGACTTCGGCCGATTAGAGCTTGGCGAGAACGTCGGAGGCCTTGATGATGATGACCTCTTCGCCGTCCAGCGTGAACGGAGTGCCGCTGTACTTCCCGTAGATCACCGTGTCGCCGACCTTGAGATCGTGAGCGATGCGCTCACCCTTGTCGGTCACGCGGCCCGGCCCGACGGCGATGACTTCACCCTGGGTCGGCTTTTCCTTCGCCGTGTCCGGGATGTACAGCCCACCCCGCATCGACTCGGCCTCGTCCGACGGCAGAATCACGACGCGATCCTCCAACGGGCGGATCTTGAGGTCCTTCTTTCGTTTCGTAGCAGTTGCTGTTGCAGTTGCCATTACGCACCTCCGCATCCCGTGAGACTGACGTTGATAAGGCTATGGCTGACAATGACTTGGCAGTCTGCCGCCAAGACCGCTTAGCACTCGGTAACAATGACTGCTAAGGCGTCGCGAAAGATAAGAAAGGGCGCGACGTTGTCAAGCCACGGCCCACCCATCACTGACCGCTTGTGACCCGCGCGGTACAATCGAAACCCGACTCGTCTTCAACCCTTTGGCGCGGGCCCAACTCCCCGCCCCGCTTGACATTGGCCCACGGGCCGCGAATGTTCCGCGCGCGTCCGTGAACGATCCGGCCGTCCAGATTCCGCGCGTCCCACGCCCTGCTGCACCGGGCGTTTCGTCAGCCCTTTATCCCGGAGTTCGGCATGTCGCTGTTTGGTTCGGTTCTGCTCGCCGCGTTGTTGGCTCCTGGCGGTCCCGGCGTCCCCCCGGTCAAGATCGAGGTGGACTCGTCCAAGCACGAGGTCCTCATCACGACCGGCCCCTGGTCGCTGCCCAACATGCCCCCGATGGATGACCACGCGATGATGAACATGCACATGGAGCAGGATTCTCCGGTGCAACGCTTCCAGTGGCCCACCGAGGGCTGGTTCCGCGGGTTCAAGTACGAGCTGGTGGACGCCAAGGGTCAGCCGGTGCCAAAGAAGGTGATGCACCATCTCATCATGGTGAACTTCGACCGGCGCCAACTGCTCTACTCCGCCGTCGAGCGGCTGATGGGCGCGGGGAGCGAGACCGGAGACGCCTCGGTGCCGAAGACGATCGGCGTGCCCATGACGCCCGGCACCAACCTCGGCATGTACATCATGTGGCACAACGAGACCGGCAAGGATCTCGACGGCGTCTATCTCAAGCTCCGGATGCTGTGGACGCCCAAGAACCAGAACCCGCGGCCGGTCAGCTCGTTGCCGATCTACATGGACGTGAACCTGACCGTCGGCGGGACCAACACGTTTGACGTGCCGCCCGGCAAGTCCACCAAGTCCTACGAGTTCTCGGTGCCGGTGAGCGGGCGCCTGCTCGGCGTGGGCGGGCATCTACACGACTACGGCGTGCTGGTTCGGCTCGAGGATGTGGAATCCGGCAAGGAGCTGGCCCGGGTGCTCGCCACCCGCGACTCCACCGGCAAAGTCCTCGGCGTAAGTCGCAAGCTCTTCGGCGTGAGCGGCGAAGGACTCAAGCTGAAGGCGAACCACCCGTACCGGGTGGTCGGCGAGTACGACAACCCGACCGGCAAGACAATGGTGCAGGGCGCCATGGCCAGCATGGTCGGCCTCTTCGCGCCGGACGACATGCAGCGCTGGCCCGTCGTGGATAAGAGCGATCCGACGATGCAGAAGGATTTGGCGTCGCTGCAGGAGGCGCCGGCGGCGGCAGCCGAGCACGAGCACGCGGGGATGAAGCACAACTAGGCGGGAGAGGGCGGGAGAAGTCTGTCGTCTCCCGCCCTCTACCGGCCGTTCTCTCCCGCGATCCTCCGTACCCCCACCCAACGCGCAAACCACCACCGCCCGTACGGATCGTTCTCGCTCAAGAGACTCAGTTGCACACCCCCGTTGGCGCTGTGAATGAAGCGCGTGTCGCCGACGTAGAGGCCGACGTGGGTGACCGGGCCGCCGCTGTTCGAAAAGGTGAGGATGTCGCCGGGGCGAAGCGCGTCGATGCGCCGAGGGACTTCCCTGCCCTCCTTCGCCTGCTCGGTGCTGACGCGAGGGAGTGAGACGCCGTGTTGGGCGTAGGCGTATTGGATGAGGCCGGAGCAGTCGAACCCGCCCGCCCCGGTGCCGCCGAGCCGGTATTCGGCGCCCATCTGCTGGGCGGCGGTCATCACCACGGAGTCGCCCAAGGTCGTGGCGGCGGAGCCGGGGGCGAGGGGCGAGGGAAGCGGCGAAGGACGCGGCTCGGCTCCCGGCCCCGGCCGAGCCCGCCCGAAGAGCGCGCCGAGCCGCACGGACAGCTCCACGCCGCCTTTGTCGGCTTCCGAAATGCGCCGCCACCGCGCCTCGGTCGCGATCGAGAGGAAGTGCAGCGGCACGAGCTGATATCCCAGCCCCGCGGACCACGATCCCCAGAGATCGTGGCGCCCCTCGGTCGAGAGCCCGGCGGAGAGACCGCCCACGGCATAGGGGCCCTGCCGGTCGCCACGATAGAAGATCAGGTCCGCGCCGCCGCCCCAGAGCCGCTCGTTTATCGTGCCGGAGCTGCGGATGTGGGTTCCGTAGAGCTGGAAGTCCAGCGGTCCCACCAGCGGGCGCTCGAGTCCCAACCGATACGAGATCCAGTTGTCGCCCTGAATCAGGTAGCCGGCCTCGAATCCGGCGCCCTGCGCTGCGGCACGGCTTGCGCCCGTGACGACCAGGAGGGCAGCGAGCGCCGCGGCCATCCCGAGCGGGAGCCGACTATGCGGCCGGCTTCGGATCGGGCCGCTCCGTGGGCTCGGGGAGGGCCACGATGTCGGGCGTGCCATCGCTCTGCACGGCGAGCGCCTCACGAATCTCGGGCGAGCGGCGCAGCAGCCGGAGCCAGAGGAGGATTCCTGTGAACCCCAGCAGCGCACCCGCCGCCGCCGTGACGATGAGCCCCGTGCGGGGCTCCCGCAGCCTGAGTGCGATCAGCGCGCCGGCGACGGCGCCAAAAAAAGAAGCTGCGCACGCCAAAAACGGCGTGAGCAGCCACCCGAAGATTCTCGCCAACAGTCGCACCCACCGCATCGATCAAGCTGCGCTTGGGCGGCCCATTCCGGAGAAGACATTCGCCGCGGCGATCCCCGGCAGGAACGCGACCCCGAACGTCGGCAACGACCACGACGCTCCGGGAAAGTGAATGAGGATCGCGAGCACGGCGAGCACGGCCGCGAACCCGACGGCGGTGATCATCATCGTGACGATCGACGGGCGGCGGCCCCGGTTTGCCTGATTGGCCAGGATCCACGCCCCCATCCAGGGCAGGAACGTTCCCACCATCCACCACACCGGGTGGTACCACCAGTTGCTTGACCCGCCGAGTTCCCGCCAGCGGTTGGTGTAGGTGCCGATCGGCTGGAGCAGCGCGACATCGGTCAGCAGGAAGACCACCGTGGCGCCGAGACCGATGCCCGCCGCGCCGGCGATACCCTCGATGGTGCGGGCTCGGGTCCAGGTGCCGGGCAGCCCGCTGACCAGCGCGAGACCGATCACCAACACAATGGCGAGGACCACGGTCTCGATCGGGCCGTCGGTGTATCGCGTGATGAGCGACAGGAGCAGCACGAACAGGGCCTCGAGCAAGCCGAGCTGCCCGGCGCAGCGCACGATGCGCGGGATGTCGGTGAGGTCGTAGTCGCGACGCAGTTCCACCACAGAGGCCATGACGTCTCCGTACGGGTGAAGAGTCAATTATACCCCGCTCGCGCGGAGGTGGCCAAGGGCCTCAGCCCCATGCGACGGCCACGACGACGTCGGTCACGGCCCAGGCCCCGAGGGCCCGGTACATCCCGCGCTGGTGCTGGGCCGGCGACCAGCGGTCCCGCCCCGCGATCCAGGGCCCGAGCACGGCGACCCACGCGGCGGCGGCCATCCCGAGTCCGACCCAGCGACCGACGTCGCCCACACCAGGGCCGAGTCGCCACCCGGCCCGCACGCCGCCGGCCAGGAAGAGCGCGAACGCGAACGCGGCGCACCCGGCGGCGCTCCGGAGGCTCCAGCGGAGTCCGAGGCGGAGCGCCAGCGTCCGGTCGCCGCGGCGGCGGTCTTCATCCATCTGGTAGAGCTGGGTGAGCGGATACAGCGCGGCGAACAAAGGGCAGAAGGCGAGCAGCACGAGCCGGCGAGCGGGATCGACCGGCAGCCCGGTCGCGGCCCAGCCGGCGAAGGGCGTGAGCGTGCCGAAGCCCCACATGTTGATCAGCCAGTCCGCGCCCGCCACCGCCTTGAGCCGGAGCGGCGGCACCGAGTAGGCCAGCGACAACCCGAAGCACAGGGCGTACGCCAGCGCGAATGCCCGCGGCAAGAGACAGGCGATGCCCTGCCCCAGCGCCATGAGACCGAGCCCGAACGCGAAGAGATGGCGCGGCGGCGGCGGCGGCTGACGGAGGTAGGCGATGTCGCCCTCGTCGCGATCGAAGGCGCTGTTGATCGCCAGGGTGCCCCCATTGAGGCAGACGACCCAAACCACCAGCCCGAGCGCGGCCGCGCTGCGCGCCTCACCTCTCGCCGCGCCGTGAAGGCCGACCGCCAAGACGTAGCCGAGCGCGGTGTGCGCGGCCACGATGGGCCACTCGGCGGGCCGGGTGTGCAGCAGGTAGGCGAGGCGCGATCCGAAGAGCCGATAGCCGGTGGCGCGGAGTCCGCTCCCGGCCCACGGCGACGGCGGGCTCACCACTTGAGCCCGAGATGGGTCGCGGCCATGCAAAGGCCGCGCAGCGTGAGATCGGGATCGACGTGCTCGATCGACTCGGTGAGCGGGGCCACCAGCGACGCGAGGCCGCCGGTGGCGATCACCTTGGGGCGCCGACCGTCGGGCCACTCCGCGCGGATCCGCCGCACGATGCCATCGACGGCGTCCGCGGTGCCGAACAGCACGCCCGCCTGGATGCACTCCTCGGTGCGGCGCCCGATGACGTGTGCGGGCGGGCGCAATTCGGTCGCGGGCAGCTTGGCGGCGCGGCGGGTGAGCTGGTCGGCCGAGGTGCGAAGACCGGGCATGATGACCCCACCGATGAAGCGGGCATCCTGCGTGACGCAATCGAACGTCGTCGCGGTGCCGAAGTCGACGACGACGACGTCGGTGCGGTAGAGCTGCGAGGCGGCCAGCACGTTGACGACCCGGTCGGCGCCCACGCTGAGCGGCTCGTCGACGTCGAGCGCGACGGGCAGCGGGGTTCGGGCGTCGACCGCCACCGCCGAGCGACCGGTCGTCTTCTCCGCGCCTTCCACCACGCTCTGGGTCACCGCCGGCGCCACCGATGCCAGACACGCGGCCCGAATCTCGTTGGGCGAATGTCCGGCGTGATCGATGAACGCGCCGATCGCGGCGGCCCATTCGTCCGGCGTGCGGTCCGGATGGGTCGTGAGGCGCCAATGCGCATCGAGCACGTGGTCGCGGAAGAGACCCAGCGTGATCTCGGTGTTGCCGATGTCGATGGTGAGCAGCATGGCGGAGCGCTCCGCGTTATGGACTGGTGGCCGCGGGCGGCGAGCCGCCGGCGACCTCGACGAGAGGCGTGGCGTCGCCGCTCCGCACCGAGACCACCGTGCCGTCGGCGCCGCGAATCCGCAAGCTCCCGTCCTGCCCGATTCCGTCGGCGATCCCGCACGCAGGCTCCGCCAGCTCGCGACCGCGCAGCCAATCGCGCCCCGCGAACGCGGCCCGCTCGTAGGCGGTGAGGGTCGCGGCCTCCGCCATCCGCTCGAGCTGCGCGAGGATCGGCCGGAGCACGTCGTCCGGACTCAGATCGGCGCGCCACTCCGCGAGCCGGGCGGGGTTCACCCGAGCGTCGGTGGGAAGCGGGTTCTGGACGTTGAGGCCCAGCCCGATGGCGACCCAGCCGAGCCCTTCGCCCTGCCAGCGCGCCTCGCAGAGCACGCCGCCCAGCTTGCGATCGTCGAGCATGAGATCGTTGGGCCACTTGAGCATCACACGTGGGATGCCGGGGAACCCATTGAGTGCCTCGGCCACGGCGAATCCGACTCGAAGGCTCAAGAGCTCGACACCAACGGCGCCGGCCGGGCCCGCCGCGGCAGCCGGAGCCGACGGCCGCCAAACCAGCGTCATCCACAGCCCGCCCACCGGCGAAGCCCACTTCCGCCCGCGCGCGCCCCGCCCCGCCTCCTGCTCGGCAGCGACCACCACCGTGCCCGACGGCGCGCCCGCCGCCGCGAGCCGGTGGGCCTCATCCTGCGTCGACGCCAGTCGCGCGAACCGATGAATCCGCTCCACGCCGTCCGTCACCAGGGATGCTTGCGATACCACGCCAGGAGCACCAGGCCGAACCCGATGCGATACCACGCGAACGCGTTGAAGCTGTTGCGCGAGACGAACGCGACGAATGCCCGCACCACCACAACCGCCGTGATGAACGCGACCACGAATCCCACCGCGAACAGCGGGATGTCGGCGGCGCTCAACGCGCTTCGGCTCTTGAGCAGATCGTATCCCGTGGCCGCGAACATGACGGGGATGGCGAGGAAGAAGGAGAACTCCGTGGCGGCAGACCGGGAGAGCCCGAGGGCGTACCCGCCCAGAATGGTGGCGCCCGCGCGCGACGTGCCCGGAATCAACGAGAGCACCTGCGCGAGGCCGATGCCGAGCGCCGTGCGCGGCGGCACGCCTTCGACCGTCTCGACCCGCAGCTTGGGATGCCAGCGCTCGATGAGGAGGATGATGATGCCGCCCGCTACCAGCGCCGCGGCGACGATATGCGGATTGAACAGCAGCCGCTTGATCGCGTCGTGCGCGACGGCGCCGATGGCGAGCGCGGGCAGCGCCGCGATCGCGAGATTGGCGAGCAGGCGCTGGCTCACTCTGTCGTACTGCGCGTCTTGGAACAGCCGGGTGAATCGGGCGCGGTAGAGCCAGACGATCGCCAGAATGGCGCCGAGCTGAATGAAGACCTCGAACGCCTTGGCGCGCTCGCCCTCGAAGCCCAGCCAATCCCCCACCACGATCAGATGGCCGGTAGATGAGACCGGAATGAATTCGGTCGCGCCTTCGACGACTCCGAGAATCGCCGCCTTGACCAGCGGGCTCAAATGGGTGAGCGAACTCAACTCCACGCAATGACCTCCTGATAGAGGGCCTCGTACTGGGGAACGATGCGATCGGAGGAGAACTCCCGCGCCTTGGCGATCGCGGCCTCGCGCATCTCGCGATAACGCTGTGGATCCCGGAGCAGCTCGACGGCACGCCGCCCCATCGCCTCGACCGAGCCCGCGGGCTCCAGGATGCCGGTGACGCCGTCGTCGATCACCTCGGGCAGACCTCCGGCGCGGGTCGCGACGACCGGCGCGCCGCAGGCCATCGCCTCGAGCGCGGCCAATCCGAACGACTCGGTTTGCGATGGCAACACGAACAGATCGGCCGCTTGGAGCAGCGTCACCACGGGATCCAGCCGGCCGAGGAAGCGGACGTCGTTGATGACGCCCAAGTCGGCGGCTTCCTTTTCGGCCTCCGGACGATCGGGGCCGTCGCCGATCATGAGCAGCGTGGCGGGCATGGCGCGGCGAATGCGCGCGAACACACGCACCACATCCTTCACCCGCTTCACCTCGCGGAAGTTGGAGACGTGCGCGATCAGCTTGTGGTCCTGGGGCGCGAGCCCCGTCCGCCGCGCCTCGGGGCCGGGCCGGTACTCCTCGAGGTTGACGAAGTTGGGGATCACCCGCACGTCGCACCCGACGCACCCGAAGGCGCGGTAGGTCTCGTCCCGGAGGAAGGCCGACACCGCGGTGACCGCGTCCGACCGCTCGATCGAGAACCGGGTGATCGCGTAGAAGCTGGACTCCTGGCCCACC
>JBGPVE010000121.1:0-8266 GCA_041491545.1 Gemmatimonadota bacterium
ACCGAGTCGAAGCGCCGCGACCTTGTCGGCCAACCGAGCGAGAAAGCCGTCGTGGATCTTGCGATGCAGGATCAGACGACTGGTCGCCGTGCAGCGCTGGCCGGTGGTGCCGAACGCGCCCCAGAGCACGCCCTCGAGCGCGAGATCGAGATCGGCATCGTCCATCACGATCTGCGCGTTCTTGCCGCCCATCTCGAGCGACAGCCGCTTGTGCATCCGGCCGCAGGTCTCTCCAATCTTGGCCCCGGTGTCGGTCGAGCCGGTGAAGGAGATGACCGGCACTTCCGGATGATCCACCAGCGCCCGGCCCGCCACCTCGCCCCCATGGACCAATTGGATGACGTCGGGCGGCAGCCCCGCCTCGAGAAGAATCTCCACCAGCGTGTGGGCGGTGTGGGGCACGTCCTCGGAGGGCTTGAGAATCACCGCGTTGCCGCACAGGAGCGCCGGAAACGACTTCCAGGTGGGGATCGCCAGCGGAAAGTTGAAGGGCGTGATGAGCCCCGCGACACCGATCGGGCGCCGGTAGCTCATCGCCCACTTGCTGCGCAGCTCCGACGGCACGACGCGCCCGAACAGACGACGGCCCTCGGTCGCCGCGTAGTACGCCGTGTCGATCCCTTCCTGCACGTCACCCCGCGTCTCGGCCAGGACCTTGCCCATCTCGCGCGTCATGAGATCGGCGATTTTCTCCTTACGCTCCGCGAGCAGATCGCCCACGCGCCGGAGAACGTCGCCGCGAGCCGGCGCCGGCATGCGCGACCAGACCGTAAAGCCGCGCTTGGCCGATCGAACGGCCGCGTCGACGTCCTCGGCGCCCGAGTCGGGAAAGCGGCCGATGACGTCGGCGGTATCGGCGGGGTTGCGGTTGACGAAGTACTCGCCCGTGCTGGGCCCGACCCATTCGCCGCCGATGAAGTTCTTGAAAGTCTTGGCCATATCGAAAATTAAGGAGAGGAAGAAGAAAAAGGGGAAGGATCGAAGACGAAAGGCGTCAGCTGCCGCAGACCCACACGGCCGACTGCTTGGCGTAGCCGATGCGCGGGAGAATCTCGTGCGCGGCGAGGGCGAAACCCCAGAGCATCACCAGGAGCGCGGCGACGTGAGCCCGGGCGCGATGCCGCTGCCAACCCGAGACGGCCGCCCACAGACCGGCGACCGCCACCATACCGACGGCGGCCAGATAGGCCGCGAGTCCGAGGCCGCAGTCCTTGGCGTAAGGCCAGAAGGGCATCGCCACGGCCAACGCCAACGCCAGGCACACGCGAAGCCAGGTGCCGACGGTCGCCGTGTGGCCCGGCACCGGCCGCCCGCTCGGCGCCATCGGCGCGGAGGGCACAGCCGGCGCGCCTCCCGCCGCGGGCAGCGCCGGCGAGCCGGCGATGACACGGTCGATGTCCGCCAGCTCCTTGTCCCAGTTTCTCGGCTGATCGGTCACGCTGACTCCCGGCTGAGCCCGTAGCGCTCGATCTTCTTGTAGAGATTGGACCGTGGCATCTTGAGCGCGCGCGCCGTCTCGGAGACGTTCCAGTCATGCTCGCGCAGCTTCGCCTCGAGAAACGCCCTCTCCGCCTCCTGCTTGAAGCTCTCGAACGTCTGCGCCTGGCTCGACTCGGGCGGCGGCAGCGCATGCTCGGCCCCGGGGAACAAACGATCGATATCGGCGGCCGTCACGATCTTGCCGGGCGCCAAGATCAGCGCGCGCTCCACCGCGTTCCGCAGCTCCCGAATGTTGCCCGGCCAGGTTCGCGACTGGAGGTGCCGCGCCGCGTCGTCGCTGAACTGCTTGCCGGCGACCCCCGCGCTGGCCGCGAGCCGTTCGACGAAGTGCTCGACCAGCGCCGGCACGTCCGCCAACCGCTCACGCAGCGAGGGCACGTCGATCTCCACCACGTTCAGCCGGTAGAGCAGATCCTCGCGGAACCGTCCTTCGGAGATCTCGAGATCGAGATCCTTGTTGGTCGCGGCGATGACCCGCACGTCGACGTGAATCGACTTCGCTCCGCCGATCCGGGTGACGACCCCCTCCTGCAGCACGCGCAGCAACTTGGATTGCGCCGGGAGCGACATGTCGCCGATCTCGTCGAGGAAGAGCGTGCCGCCGTCCGCCTGCTCGAACTTCCCGGCCCGATCGGAGAACGCACCGGTGAAGGAACCCTTCACGTGGCCGAACAGCTCGCTCTCGATCAGCTCCGACGGAATCGCTGCGCAATTGACCTCGACGAAGGCCCGGTTGCGCCGCGACGACGCCTCGTGCAGCGCGCGCGCCACCAGCTCCTTGCCGGTTCCGTTCTCGCCCGTGATGAGCACTCGCGCGTTGGTGGGACCGACCCGCGCCACCAGTTCCCGCACGACCTTGAGCGCCGGGCTCTCGCCCACCATGGCGTAGCGGCTGGCCGCCACCTCACGGAGCCGCTCGTTCTCGCCGATGAGCACGGCGTGGCTCAGCGCGTTGCGCACGGTGACCAGCAGGCGGTCGGTGTCGAGCGGCTTTTCGAGGAAGTCGAACGCGCCGCGCTGGGTCGCGTCGACCGCGGTGGCGATCGTGCCGTGGCCCGAGATCATGACGACGACGGCCCTCGGATCGAGATCGCGCAGGCGGGTGAGCGTCTCGAGACCATCCAACCCGGCCATCTTCACGTCCAGAAAGACGATGTGGGGCCGGAACTCACCATACGCCGAGATTCCCTCACCGCCCGACGATGCGACGCGCACCTCCATGCCCTCGTACTCCAGCACCTGCTTGAGCGCCTGCCGGATACCGGCTTCATCGTCGACGACCAGCACGCGTTGCGTCATCGCTTGGAGGCTCCGACGAGAGTGACACCCGAGCGCCGGATGTGAACCTCTCGCACACCCGGCGGCAAGCGCACCGGCACGGCCGCGCGACCCGGATCGTGGAAGGCACGGCCGAAGACCGAGGTGACGGCGCTGGTCGGGATCGGTAGGCCGCGCACGTCCACCTGTCCGATCATCCACTCACCCCGGCCGGGCCCGGCGACGCGCACCGCGCCCGCCGCGCCTACCCGCTCGCGGTCGCGCAAGAAGAATCCGAGTGGGCCGATCAGCTCGCGCGGCAGCCGCGCGGTCGAGACCTGCGCGGTGACGTCGATCTTCCCGTCCTCGAGTCGCACCTCGAGCGAGTCGAGCTCGCCCCGCACGGCGGGGGCGAGGCCGTCGCTGATGAGCGACGCCATTTCCGCGGCGCCGAGCACCACCGAATCAGCCCGACCACGGGCCAGCGAATCCGCCTTGCTCTTGGCCGATCCGAGCGCGCGGGCGCTGGGATGCCCGCCCGCCACGGACGCGCCCCGCCCAATCAGGCTGCCGCCCAGATTCAGCAGCCGATCGCGATAGAGCCAGCCCGCGACCAGCGCGCCGATCATCACCAGACAGCCCAGCATCCGAAACGGCGCCGTGAGACATCCCATCATGCGGTGAGCGGCAGGGCCAGCCTCGCCTCGTATTGGGGACCTTGGGGCGTCAGCATGCTCTCGTAGAGCACGAGCTGGTCGGCCAGAAACGGCACCGGCGTGACCGTGTGCTCGAAGGCCTGCAGTGCGCCCAACGGCAACCGGTGTCCTTCGCGAACCCGGCCCAGGGTTACGTGCGGATGGAACGGTGCGCCTTCCGGCGGGAAGCCGATCTCTTCGCCGCCCCGCTCCAGGCGGTCCTGCAGCAGCTCCAGCGCCGGCGGCGCCTCCAGGCCCAGCCAGAGCACGCGGGCCCGCTGGACCGTCGGGAAGGCGCCGACGTCGCCCAGCCGCAGGGCGAGCGGTCCGGCGCCGGCGGCCGCGAAGCGAATCGACTCCTCGATCACCTCGAGTCGCTCGGGCGCGACCTCACCATAAAATTTGAGGGTCACATGCAGCACCTCATCCCGTACCCAGCGCACCGGCCACTCGGCGTCCCGAAGACGCTTCAGCATCGCCGCGACCTCGTCGCGCGCGGGCTCAGCCAGGGGCAATGCGACGAAGAGTCGCATCAGCCTCCTGTCTGGTCCAGCACCGTGAGGAGACTGCCGCGCCGGTAGCCAGCCGGGTCCAGCTCGACCGTGGCGAAGCCCAGCGACATGAAGAAATCCCTCACCCGGCCCCACTCGATCCGCAGGCGCTCCTGCTGCTCGGGTTCCAGCTCCAGCCGAGCGATCGAGCCGTGATGGCGCACGCGCAGATCGCCGCTGACGCCAAGCTCCCGGAGGAATGCTTCGCCCCGCTCCACCTGGCGGAGCCGCTCCACCGTAATAGGAAGACCGTAGCGCACCCGGCTCGAGAGGCACGGCGCGGCCGGCGCGCTCCACGTCGGTAGGCCTAGCGCCCGCGAGGCCGCGCGCACCTGGACCTTGGTCCAGCCCAGCTCGGCGAGCGGAGAGCGCACCCCGCGCTCGGCGGCGGCGCGGAGACCGGGCCGGTGCCCACCCAGGTCGTCGGCGTTGGTGCCGTCCACGATGACGTCGAACCCCCGCTCCCGCGCAATGTCGTCCAGGCGATTCCACAGCTCGGACTTGCAGAAGTAACAGCGATCGGGAGCATTGGCGAGATAGCGGGGGTCATCGAGCTCGTGGGTGTCCAGCTCGAGGAGCGGCACGTCGAAGCGCCGAGCGATGTCCATTGCCGCGCGCCATTGCACGGCGGGGTACGACGCGCTCCGACCGATCGCGGCGAGGAAGCGATCGGGCCCGAGCGCCTGTCGGCCCGCCACCGCCAGCAACGCCGAATCGACGCCACCGGAATAGCCCAAGAGCACCCGGCCGAGGCCGGCAAGGTGACCGCGCAGAAGCTCCAGCATGGGCATGCGAGTAACGTAATGCGATCGGCTTGGAGCGGAAGCGTTTACGCCGGGCCCGGGCTCGCTTACAGTACGGGACATGACGGACGAGGGATGGCTCGAGATCACGGCGTCAGTGCGGATCCCTGTGGCGGAGCTGGTCTACCGGGCGTCTCGATCCGGCGGGCCGGGCGGGCAGCACGTGAACACGTCGTCCACTCGCATCGAGGTTGTGTGGGATGTCGCGGCTTCCGCCGTCCTCACCGACGACGAGCGGCGGCGCCTGCTCCGCCGCCTGGCCACGCGGCTCGACTCGGCTGGCCGGCTCCGGCTGGTGTCGAGCGGCTCCAGAAGCCAGCTCAGAAATCGCCAGGACGTTACGGAGCGGCTCCGGGAAATCGTCGCCGCGGCGCTCGCGATTCCCAAGCCGCGCAAGCGCACCCGCCCGCCGCGGGCATCGAAGGCCGCGCGGCTCGAGGCCAAGCGGCGACGATCGGCTCAGAAGGATTCCCGCCGCCGGGTGCGCCCGCCCGAAGAGTAGTTTTCGGGGCCGGCGAAACCGGGTCTCAGAGGGCACCGTACGAAACAATGCCGGCACGATTCTCCCATCTCCCAAACTTGGATCCGGGTCCTATGCGCCGCACCCGTCATTGGTCGTTGCTCCTCGCCGTCACCGCCGTACCCGCCGCAGTACTCGCCCAAGGCAAACCCGAACGCGCCGGCTTCGTGGTCCGGCTCGGCAGCGACACGCTCGCGGTCGAGCAGTACACCCGATCGGCCACCAAACTCGAGAGCGACCTCGCGGTGCGCGTCCCCCGCACCCGCCTCATGCACTATGTGGCGACGCTCAATCCCGATGGCACCATCGCTCGAGTCACCATCTCGGTGCGGCCGATGACGCCGGGTCCCGGGGCACCGCCGGCCTTCACCGGCGATCTCACCTTTGGAAAGGACAGCGCCAAGACGACCATCAAGACGGGAGACAGCACCCAGGTTACGTCGGTGGCGATCAATCCCGGAGCCATGCCACTCACCAGCTTCTCCTACGCGCTCTACGAGCAGCTGGTGCTCCGCGCCCGGAAGGTCGGGAAGGACAGCCTCCCATTGCAGGTCATACCGTTCGGCGCCAACCAGGCGTTCGAGACTTACGTGGTGCGCCATGGCGACTCGGCCGCGATCGGTTACTTCGGCAGCCCCGCGCGTGCGCGCACCGACAAGAACGGGCGGCTCCTCTCGCTCGATGGTAAGGAAACGACCAACAAGGTGATCGTGGAGCGGGTGGCGAGTGCCGATGTGAACAGGTTCGCCCGAGAGTCGGCGAGCCGAGATGCCGGTGGCCAAGCGGTGGGCCAGCTCTCGGCGCGGGATACGGTGAGCGCCACCGTGGGCAAGGCGCATTTGACGATCGACTACGGGCGGCCGCACAAGCGCGGACGTGAGATCTTCGGCACCATCGTGCCGTGGAACCAGGTTTGGCGCACCGGGGCCAATGCGGCCACCGGCTTCACCACCGACGCCGATCTCAAGATCGGCGACACCGCCGTTCCCAAGGGCAGCTACACGTTGTGGACGCTACCGTCGCCCAGCGGCACCAAGCTCATCATCAACAGCCAGACCGGGCAGTGGGGCACGGAGTACGACGCGGCCAAGGACTTTGCCCGGATCGACGTCGTGACCGACGCGCTCGCAGCGCCGGTGGAGGTCTTCACTATCGGAGTCGAGCCCAAGGGCGATGCCGGCGTGCTCACGCTGCAATGGGACCAGACCCGCTGGTCCGTGCCCGTCACCGTCCAATAGCCCAGCGCGAGACGGCCGTCTGATGGCGATCGAGAATATCTCCGACACCGCGCGGTGGGTGGCCGTCTACCGCGCGATGGAAACCGAGCGGCCCGACGCTCACTTCCGCGATCCCTACGCCCGCCGGCTCGCCGGCGAAAGGGGCGAGTCCATCGTGCGCTCGCTCAAATCCGGGCGCTCGCACGCCTGGGCGATGATCACGCGCACCGCGGTGCTCGACGAGATGATCTCCAAGATCATCGCGCGTGACGGTACCGATCTGGTGCTCAATCTCGCGGCGGGGTTGGACACCAGGCCATACCGCTTGGAGTTGCCGGCGTCGCTTCGTTGGGTCGACGTGGACCTGCCTGGCATTCTCGACTACAAGCGGGAGCAGTTGGCCGCAGAGCGGCCGCGCTGCCGGCTCGAGACGGTGGCGCTCGATCTGACGAACATCCACGCGCGCCGCGCGCTGTTCGCGCGGCTCGGCGCGGAGGCGCGTCGGGTGCTGGTCGTGACCGAAGGACTGCTGGTCTATCTCACCGCCGAGCAGGTCGCCGGGCTGGCAACCGACCTCCACACGCCGCCGAGCTTCGGCGTGTGGCTGGCGGAGATCGCCTCGCCCCGAGTGCTCAAGTACATGCAGCGCCGCTACGGCAAGGTGCTCAAGCAGGGTAACTCTCCGATGCAGTTCGCGCCGGCGGAGGGTCCGGCCTTCTTTGCCCCGTTCGGCTGGAGGCTGGCGGAGTTTCGCTCGATGCTCGACGAATCGCGCCGGCTGAATCGGGAGATGCGGCTGGCGTGGCTGTGGCGGCTCATGGCCGTGACGAAGAAGCAACGGCGGGAGTGGCAGCGGGCATCGGGCGTTCTGGAGTTACAGCGGACATGAGATGGCTGTGGGAATGGGCCCGGTTCCTGACGGCGCGACGCGAACTGGACAACGATCGATTGCCGGTGCACATACGATCATGATCCATCACCACGGAAGTAGCGGGCCGAGCCCGAGTTGGGGCGCGGCGACCGGGCCCCGGTTCTCCCTTCGCGACCCGGTGGACTTCGTGGTCGTGGGCGCCGGCGCGGCCGGCGGTGTGGTCGCGCGGGAACTCTCCCGCGCTGGATTCAGCGTCGTCGTGCTGGAGCAAGGCCCCTATCTCCGCGAGCGCGACTTCACGCATGACGAGCTGGCGGTGACACAGCTCGAGTCGATGACCAACAACCACAAGGCGCAGCCCAACACCTTCCGGACCTCGGAGACCGAGAAGGCCACGCTCAAGCGGGCCGTCCAGTACGGGCGGATGGTGGGCGGCGGATCCGTGCACTTCACCGCCAATTACTGGCGCTTCCACGAGATCGACTTCATCGAGCGCAGCCGGAGGGGCGGCGTCGAGGGCACCGGGTTCGCCGATTGGCCCATCACCTACGCCGATCTCGAGCCGTACTACACGAGAGTCGAATGGGAGATCGGCGTCTCCGGCCTGGCCGGCGCCAGCCCGTTCGATCCGCCGCGGAGCCGGCCCTATCCCGTCCCGCCGCTGCCGATCAAGTCCTCCGGCGTGCTCGCCGAGCGGGCGGCGCGGAAGCTCGGCTGGCATGCGTTCCCCGCGCCGGTGGCGATCCTCTCCGAGCCCTACCGCGGCCGCGCCGCCTGCATCCAGTGCGGCTTCTGCGAGCGGTTCGGTTGCGAGGTGCGAGCCAAGTCGAGCACCCTCGCGACCATGATCCC
>JBGPVE010000122.1:0-8264 GCA_041491545.1 Gemmatimonadota bacterium
CACTGTCGGCGTCGCCATCCAGTCCCAACACAGCCCGCTCCTCTTCCAGATATACCCGAACGGCGTTCCGTCGTTTCCGGGAATTGAGCGACACCGGACGCGTCTCGTCTGGAGGCGGCAACGACGCCATCGCCCGCTGCAGCTGCGTACCGCGTTCCACGGCTTGGCGCATGTCCGCACGGAGCCCGGTGATGTATGCCCGAGTCCGCTCCACCAGCGCCGCCGGATCGCGGGGCAGCGCTCCGTGACCCGGCACGGCGACGCGCGGCTCGAGCGCCTCCATCGCGTTCAGCGCTCTGAGCAGGGCGGAGGAGCTGCCGTCGACCACCATCGTAACGCCATCCTCGATCAACAGGTCGCCGGCGAAGAGTACGCGCTCCTTCGGCAGCCAGATCATCAGGTCACCCGGCGTGTGCGCGGCGCCCGGGTGCGTGATGACGAGTATCCTCCCGCCCAGGACGAGAGTATCGCTCCCTGTGACCGGCCGGTCCGGTCGGTTCACGAGCGCGAATCCGCGCATCGCGTCGCGCCCCACGACTCGCGTCCACGCCGCCACCAGCGCGTCCTCCCCACCCTCCGCCGCGAGAGTTCGAGTGTCGGGGTGCGCGATGACTTTGGCTCCGGCCCGCCGAAACACGATGGCACCGAAGTGATGATCGGGATGATGGTGGGTCAAGATGAGCCAGCGGATCGGCTGCTTGGTCACCCTGCGAATGGTGCGGACCATAGTTTCGGCGTCACGCGGGCTCGGCTCGGCGTCGATCGCGACGACCCCCTCGCCCGTGACTACGAAGCCCGCGTTCGGCCGCCCTTCCGAGCCCCGCCCGGTGTCGCCCATGACGGCATACACTCCGGGTGCGAGCGTTCGAAGGGGAAACGAGGGACGCACCACAGAACCGTCGCCTGCGACTGGAGCCGCGGGAAACGCCAGGACGACGGTCAGGAGAAAGCGACTGCGGCTCAGGCTGTGGTGAAAGCGATATTGACCGACTGCTTGAAGACCCCGCCTTTGTTGTCCTTCCAGATCATCGTGAGGGGCGCTTCTCGTTCGGCCTTGAGCGTGAAGCTCACGACGGGGTCACGGCTGACGCCCGAGGTCCACTCGAATCGCGCGACCTCTTCGGTCCCGTAGGTCACGATCACTTCGTTGATGAAGTAGGCGGGGATCGGGTCGCCGTCCGCCGTCCGAAAAAACCCGGTATCCATCGGGTGGGTCACGATGGAATTCACCGTAATGATATCGCCCTTCCCGATCCGGTCGGGAACTCGGATCCGGGCGTCACCGACGTTCTTGGGCATCAGCCGCATCCGTTGAGCGTGACCAGCACGCGAGCGTAGTCAGCCCAGACTTCGCCTGTGTTGGTTTCGATGATCGCCCGGACCCACGTCGTCTTCTTCATCTTGATGCGGGTCGAAATGGACACGCTTCCCAGCGCCGGGGTGAGCTCGAACCCGGCCACGTGGGCGTCGGGATTGTGATCGACGATGAGGTGCACGCCCTTCACATAGCGCTCGGCGGTCATCGGCAAATCACTCTCGATGATGACCGGAACCACCCGGCCATCCTCCGCGACCGCCGGCATGTCCAACTGCACGTGGCCCCGTTTGATCGGCCGATCGCCGAAGCGCTCCCGGAGAATTCGGGCGACTTCCGCGTTTGGGACTTCGGGGTCGTCGGGGCCGGGGATCCGCGGCGCGAGACCGAAGAGGCGCTCCGTTTTCGACACGGCACTGGAGCCGACGAGGGCCGCGGCCGCGAGGACGAGGGTCCCCAAGAACGACCGGCGCTGAAGCTGAGGATGGGACGGCATGCTTACCTCCCTGGATCTGGCCCGGACCAGGGTGCTCGCCAGCCCGGCCTGATAGCAACATAATTGCATGGGTTCGACCCGTGGGAAAGGGTGTCAAGCCGGCGGCCCGTGGGCGCCCAAGACCCCCGACGCACTCGCCACGCTGACTGTGAGGAATCCGATTGGAACTTGGGAACGTACTTTGGAACTCATGTAGGGTTGTAGCTATTTCGATGTCTTCCCACCAAGCCCTTGCCTCGCTCGAGGTACGCCGATGCCGCTGGCTCGACTCCTTGCCCTGGTTGGTCCGCTGCTGGCTCTCTTGTCTGTCGGTCTCGCCGCGGCCCAGGACCGGGCGGTCGTCGAGGGAGTAGTCCGGGGCGACGCCGCCAACCCCATCGCGGGGGCGACCGTGACCCTGCTGCCGGCGGGCGTCACCGGCCGAACGGCAACGGACGGCCGATTTGCGCTCACCGCCCCACCCGTGCCGGCCGCCTCGCTGGTCACCCAGGCCGTCGGGTTCAAGAGCGACACGACGACGCTCGGGCAGCTCAGGGCCGGAACCCCGCGGGAACTCACGATCACCCTCACCCGCGTCACGGTGCTCGCTGAAATCACCGTGACGCCCGGACGCCAGCGTCCCCTCCTAGACACCGCCGGCGCCACGACCGGGGGCTCGGTGGACTCGTTGGAGTTGGTGCGCCTTCCAACCGACTCGCGCGATCCGCTGGCGTTGGCTTACACCGTTCCCGGTGTAGCCCAGGCCACCGGCTTCTTCGACACCGCCGCGCCCCTTACCATCGACGGCTCCAACTCCCTCTACACCCAATACAACCTGAACGGCATGGACAATACGGAGGCGGTGCTGGGCGGCCCGTGGGTCGACGTCCCGCTCTCCGCTCTGGAGCGCCTCGACGTCAGCGCCAACGGCTACGGCGCCGAGCTGGGCCGAAGCTCCAACGGCGTCGTCGATCTGGTGACCAAGCATGGCGGCGATGCTTGGCACGGCGAGGTGTTCAGCTACGGTCGGCCTGGCGGGGCGCTGGACAGCGATCGCCCGTTCGCGACCCCGACCCCGGACGGGGTCAAGGGCCTCCGCAGAATCCAGTTCGGCGGCTCGGCCGGCGGCCCGATTGTGCGGAATCGGACCTACGTCTTCGGCGCGGCAGAATACACCGCGGAGTCGGAGGGCCAGAGCATCACGACCGGCTTCGGCGGCGGGGAGGGGGAACAGGTCCGGAAATTCCCGAAGCTGTTCGGGAGCATCGACCAGCACTGGAATCCCAGACAGGTCACCACGCTGACCGCCGCCTACAGCCAGCGGGAGTTCATTGGGCGGGGCGGCGGTCAGGTCGTGCCGGAGGCGGACTTCACCCAGCACAAGCACGGCGCGATCGTGGCGCTCACCCATCGCAGCCTCCTCGGCCAGTCAACGGAGAACCAGCTCAGCGCCCAACTCGCCTTCTTTCATTGGTACTACCCACCGACCGAGACGTCTCTCACCACCCCGCAGGTCAACATCGTGGCGGCGGACGGAACGACGCCTTTGGCCACGGTCGGCGCCAGCGGCTTTCAGTACGATCACACCGAGCGTCAACTCAACTTGAAGGATGTGGTGCGGCGGCGCTGGGGACATCACACAGCCCAGGCCGGCGCCGATCTCCTGCACGGCTGGTTCACGCTCCTCGGGTCGGGAACGGGACTCGCTGGGACGTACACGGTCATTGACGCCGGCAACGTCATCACACCGTCGGGTCAGTTCGTGTCGATTCAGGATATTCCCTCGACGATTCCAGTCGGAGACTTCACCATCGACGCGGTGCCGCAAACGGTGAGTAGCACGCAAACCGTGGTGGGCGCCTTCGTCCAGGACGCCTGGCAGGTGACGCCTGCGCTGCTTCTGAACCTGGGCATCAGGTGGGACTACGACGATCTCACAGGCCGCGGCCTCAGCTCCCCCGATTTGAACAACGTGCAGCCGAGGGCGTCATTCAACTGGCGGCCCGATGAGCGCACGGTCATTCGTGGAGCCGGCGGCCTCTACGCCGGCAAACTGCTCTATACCATCTGGTCTGACGCGCTACAGTTCAGCCGAAGCGGCAGCGCCGTGGCCACCTTCTCCGGCTCGACCGCACCGGCATTCGGGCAGGCACCGTCGGCCGCGGCGGTCCGCGCGGCGCTCGACACGCTGCCACCTCGAACGATTCGAGAGCCCTTCCCCCGGGGGCTCCAAAGCCCTATGAGCTATCAGGCATCACTCGGCTTCCAGCGCGAGCTCGCGCCGTCCTGGGGCATCTCGGTCGACGCCGTCTACGAATACACGAAACACCTGCCCCGCCTCTGGGACCTGAACGCCGTGCAACGGGTGCTGACGCCGGGCGACAGCATCAATCTGCCGTGCGACGTCACTTGCCCCGGCGACGCGTTTCGCCCCGTCAACCCCAGGCCCGGGAGCTTTCGGCAGGACCTCACCACCGACACCGGAGGCAAATCGAAGTACTGGGGAGTCTACACCACGCTCCGCCACGCGTTGAGCCGGGATTGGTCGGCGGACCTGACTTGGGTCTGGTCCCACGCCAAGAACGATACCGAGGACATCAACTTTGCGGCGACCCAAGGCAACAACTTCGATTTGGAGTACGGCGATGCGGTGAACGACCGGCGGCACAAGGTCACACTCCGGACGTTTTACTCGCTCCGGGGCCGAGTTCAGTTGGCGGCGATCGCCGACTACCAGAGCGGCACGCCCGTCAACCGAGTCGCTTTCTTCCGCGATCTTCTCGGCACCGGCGGCCTCGCCGGCGCGGGGTTCACCGGCAACTCCCCCCGCTTTTTCGGCGTGCCCCGGGATGGAGAACGGCTGCCCGGTTCCTTCGAGCTGAGCGCCAGCGCCAGCTACCTGCTGCCCGTGGCGCGGGACAACGTCGAGGTTCGGGCCGACGTGTTCAACGTCCTGAATCGGACCAACGTCTCCGGCTACCAAAACGGCGTGGCGGGCGGCGGCCCCCGCACTCAGATCGGCCGGCCGGGTGATCCGATGAACTACACGTCCGCTGGTCGGCCGCGGCAAGCGCAGCTTTCCCTCACCTACAAATTCTGATGCCTCCGATGTCGCGAGCTATCGCCGTCGGGAGGTGGGTCGCGCTGCTCGCGGTCGGAGCGTTGGCGTGTCGCGCCTCCGCGCGCGGGCCGCGGGCGGCCGACGAAGCACTCGCGCGTCTGCCGTGGGGCAGCGTGGTGGCCCGAGCCCGCGGTGGATCGGTCACCTGGCTCATGTGGCGGGGCGATCCCAGCATCAACAAGTACGTGGACGAGTGGGTGGCGCCACGAGTGCGGGAGCGATTTGGCATCGAGCTCAATCCGGTGGACGGCCAGGGCGCCGCTATCCTTAATCAGTTGGTGGTAGAGCGGGAGGCCGGTCACGGGGGCACGGCGGACCTGCTCTGGATCAACGGTGAGACATTCGCGAACCTGCGCCGTGAGAACCTGCTCTACGGACCATGGGCTCAGCGTCTGCCCAACGCGCAATACCTGGACAGCGCCTCCTCGATCATCATGCGCGACTTCGAGGCCGATCCGGCCGGCTACGAGTCACCGTGGGGAAGCGTCCAGTTCGCCTTGATCTACGACACGATCCGCACACCTGAGCCGCCGCGCTCCTTCGCCGAGCTCGGCACCTGGATTCAGGCGCATCCAGGGCGGTTTACCCACGACCAATCATTCACCGGGATCTCGTTCCTCAAGCAGCTCATGTATGCCTTGGGCGGAGGCGTGGCGCGGTTTCAGGGCGGATTCAACGAGGATACGTACCGTGAGTCCTCGGAGCTGGTCTGGGCCTGGCTACGGAAGACCAGCCCCTACTTCTGGCGCAAAGGCGCCGCCTACCCCGCGGATGTGGCCGCTCTCGAGCGGCTCTTCGCCAATGGCGAGATCGACTTTGCCATGTCGATGAACCAGAACGACGTGGTTACCAAGGTCCGGCAGGGGGTGTTGCCCGCCTCCGCTAAAGCCCTGGTCCTCCGCGAAGGCACCTTGGCCAACGCGCACTTCGTCGGGATCCCGTCCGATGCCCCGCACAAGGCGGCGGCGATGGTAGTGGCGAACTTCCTACTTTCCCCCGAGGCACAGTATCAGAAGCAACGACCCGACGTGTGGGCCGACGGGACGGTGCTGGCAATCGAACGTCTTCCCCGGGAATGGGCCGACAGCTTCTCCCGCCTCGCGACTGACTCGCGTGCCGTCCCCCGCGACACGCTCCGACGGTACGCCGTCCCAGAGGTCAACCCCGCCTACCACGAACGGATCGCCGCCGATTGGCGCGCCCGCGTCCGGAGCGGGGGCCAGTGAGATCGAGTCGAGCGGGGTTGGGCGCGGCACTCCTCGTGGCCACTCCCGTCCTCATCGGCATGGGCTACATGGCGCTCGGTGCGCTCGGATTGATCGGAGTCGGAGCGATGGGCTTCGACCTCACGCGCATCGTGCGCGTGCTCTCCGAGCGAGTCGTTTGGGCCGGCCTCGGTTGGTCGGTGGGCGTCGCAACCGCGGCCACCTGCCTGGCCCTCGGCGGAGCGGTGCTGGTGGCCGTGACGTTCCGCGCCACTCGTCCGGGGGCGCGGCTGGCGCAGACGTTGGCGGTGCTGCCGCTGCCGATTCCGTATATCGTCGCCGGTGCGGCGGCGGTGCTGCTCCTGGGTCAGAGCGGTTATCTGGCGCGGCTCGCGCATGCGCTGGGGCTGATCCGGACGCCGATTCAAATGCCCGCACTCATCTACGACCGCTGGGGCGTCGGCCTCACGCTCACCTTCGCTTGGAAGGAATTCCCTTTTCTCGCGCTGATCGCCTTCTCGCTGCTGGCCGTGCGCGGCGCGGCGCTGGAGGAGGTGGCGCGTACGCTGGGAGCCGACGCCGGAGAGACCTTTCGCCGAGTCACCTGGCCGCTGCTCTGGCGCGGGCTCCTGCCGGCCGCGATCTCCGTGTTCATCGTACAGGTCGGCGCCTATGAGGCCGCGGCCTTGCTCGCGCCCAGCGCTCCGCTCGCCCTACCCCTGCTCACGCTGGAGCGTTACAACGACATCGATCTGGCCCGCCGCGCCGACGCCTTCGTGCTCGGCTTCGTGGGCCTGATCTTGAGCGTCGCCGCCGTGGCCGTGTACGAGTGGACTCGTGCCCGCTGGGAGTTGCTGGATCAGTGAGCGCGCCCCGCCGACGCCGACTCGTCACGGTCGGGCTCTCGATCGCGCTCGGCGTTTCGGCCCTGGCGCCGCTGCTCTTGCTCGGCGTTTGGTCGCTCGGGCGAGACTGGTTTTATCCCTTGCTCTGGCCGCCCAGGCTGACCCTGGATAGTTGGCGGAGCATCGTGACCGGTCGAGCCCGCCTGGGCACCGCGCTGGTCACATCCCTCGCGCTGGCCATCGCCAATGGGGCGCTCGCCACCGTCCTCGCGTTCCCGGTCGGCCGGGCGATGGCCCGCCTCCGTGGTTGGCGGCGACACCTGGCCTCGGCGGCGGTGTTTCTCCCGGTCGCCGCGCCTCCGATCGGGCTCGGGATCGGGCTCCAGTACTCACTATCGTCGCTCGGCCTGGGCGCCACGTTCGCCGGCGTCCTCCTCGCGCATCTGGTTCCGAGCGTCGGGTTTCTCTCGCTGTACTTTCTCGGCATCTTCACCGCGTTCGACGCGCGAATCGAAGAGGAGGCCCGCTCACTCGGCGCGTCGTCGGGGCAGGTCCTCAGACGGATCACGCTGCCTCTCCTCCGCCGCCCGATGAGTGAAGCCTTTCTGCTCGGTCTGCTGATCTCGTGGTCCCAGTACGCCCTGACCCAACTGGTGGGCGGCGGCCTGGTGCACACGCTCCCTCTCGAAGTGTTCGCGTACGTGCGCGCCGGGCAAGACCGCTACGCCGCCACCGGTGCGCTGCTCCTGGTGTTGCCGGCGCTCGGCGCGGTCGCGGCAGCGCGCATCGTGGCCAGCCGCGCCGAGGTGCCGCCGCTGTGACCGACGTGGCGCTGGCGGTTGAGGAAGTGGCGGTCGGCTTCGGCGATCGGATCGGGCTCGCGGACATCACGTTCTCCGTGACGCTGGGTGGCCGCCTCGCGCTCGTGGGGCCTTCGGGAGTCGGCAAGACCACCCTGCTTCGGGGAGTCGCTGGACTCGCCCCGATTACGCGAGGCCGGATCACCGTGGCCGGCCGCGACGTCGCGTCGCTACCGCCGGAAGCTCGCGACGTCGTCTATCTGCATCAGACGCCGATGCTCTTCCCGCATCTCTCGGTCGGCGAGAACGTCGCGTTCCCTCTGCGGGTGCGGCGCCTGGACGGCGGCGAGGTGAGTCGGCGGATGCGGCAAGCGCTCGAGCTGGTTCGGTTGACCGACTTTGAGCGGCGGATGCCGCGCACGTTGAGCGGAGGCCAGCGCCATCGGGTGGCGTTGGCTCGGGCGCTGGTGGCCCGCCCCACCGTGCTCCTGCTCGACGAGCCC
>JBGPVE010000123.1:0-8256 GCA_041491545.1 Gemmatimonadota bacterium
GCAGTCCGAAAAAGGTGACGCCGAGCATGCCCGAGAACACCGCCACGCCCATGGCGTGCCGCATCTCCGCGCCGGCGCCGCTCGACAGGACGAGCGGCACCACGCCCATGATGAACGCGAACGACGTCATGAGGATCGGCCGGAGCCGGATGCGGCAGGCCTCGAGCGCGGCGTCCACCCGCGACCAGCCCTTGAGCTGCAGCTCGCGCGCGAACTCCACGATCAGAATCGCGTTCTTACACGCGAGGCCGACCAGCACGAGGAACCCGATCTGGGTGAAGATGTTGTTGTCCCCTTTGGTCAACCATACGCCGGTGATCGCGCAGAGGAGACACATCGGCACGATGAGCACCACCGCCAGCGGCAGCGACCAGCTCTCGTACTGCGCGGCGAGCACCAGGAACGCGAGCAGCACGCAGAGCGGGAAGACGAACACGGCGGTGTTGCCCGCCAAGATCTGCTGGTACGTCAGCTCGGTCCACTCGAACCCGATACCGTTCGGCAGGGTCTCGCGAGCCAGCCGCTCCATGATAGCCACCGCCTGACCCGAGCTCACGCCCGGGGCGGGACCGCCGTTGATATCCGCCGCGGGATAGGCGTTGTACCGTGACCCGCGGTCCGGCCCGTACGACTCCCGCACCCGGAGAATCGACCCGAGCGGCACCATCTGCCGTTGGGCGTTCCGAACCTTGAGCTGGGAAATATTCTCCGCCGTGGCGCGATAGGGCGCGTCCGCTTGCGCGATGACCTGGTACGTGCGGCCGAACTTGTTGAAGTCGTTGACGTAAACCGAGCCCAGATAGATCTGCATCGTCTGGAACAGATCGGTGAGCGAGACACCCTCCTGCTTTGCCTTCTCCCGGTCGACGTCGGCGTAGAGCTGCGGCACGTTGATCTGATAGCTGGAGAAGACTCCGGCCAGCTGCGGCGTCTGGTACGCGCGCGCCATGAGCGCCTGGGTGGCCCGGTACAGCTCCGCCTCGCCGAGGCCCGCGCGATCCTCCAGCTCCATCTTGAATCCGCCCACCGTGCCCAGGCCGGCGACGGGCGGGGGAGGGAAGACGGCGATGAAGGCATCCTGAATCGACGTGAGCTTCTGATTGAGCACGCCGGCGATGTTGAGGCCGTACTCGCTCTTGGACTTGCGTTCGTCGAACGGCTTGAGCGGGAAGAAGACGATGCCGGCGTTCGGCGCATTGACGAAGCCGTTGATCGACAGCCCCGGAAACTGCACCGCGTTCGCCACGCCGGGCTGTTCCAGACCGATGTCTCCCATCCGCTTGAGCACCGCGTCGGTGCGGTCGAGCGTCGCCGCATCGGGCAGCTGCGCGAACGCCACGAGGTACTGCTTGTCCTGCGTCGGCACGAACCCGCTCGGCACCTTGGCGAAGCCGAATGCGGTCAGCGCCACGAGCCCGGCATAGACCACCAGCGCGATCCCGCTCCGGCGGATCACGCGCGCCACCGCCCTACCGTATTTGGTCGAGGCCCGCGCAAAGCCCCGGTTGAACGGACGGAAGACCCACCCGAATGAGCGGTCGAGGATGCGGGCGAACCGATCCGGCGGAGCATCGTGGGGCCGGAGCAGGATGGCGCTCAGCGCGGGCGAGAGGGTGAGCGAGTTGAACGCCGAGATGACCGTCGAGAACGCGATCGTGAGCGCGAACTGCCGGTAGAACTGACCGGTGAGACCGCTCAGGAACGCCACGGGAACGAAGACGGCACAGAGCACCAGCGCGATCGCCACGATGGGCCCGCTTACCTCGTCCATCGCTTGATAGGAGGCGTCGCGTGGCGAGAGGCCGGCCTCGATGTTTCGCTCCACGTTCTCCACCACCACGATCGCATCGTCCACGACAATGCCGATGGCGAGCACCAACCCGAAGAGCGAGAGGGTGTTGATCGAGAAGCCAAAGCCCAACAAGATGGCGAAGGTGCCGACGATCGAGATCGGCACGGCCACGAGCGGAATGATCGAGGCGCGCCAGGTCTGCAGAAAGAGCACCACCACGATCACCACGAGCATGACCGCCTCGAGCAGCGTCTTCACCACCTCCCGGATGCCGTCCCGCACGTTCACCGTGGGATCGTAGACGATCCGGTACTCCACGCCCTCCGGGAAGTTCTTCTTGAGCTGCTCCATCGCCGCGCGCACGTTACTCGAGAGTTGCAGCGCGTTGGAGCCCGGAGCCTGGAAGATGGCGACGGCCACGGCGTCCTTGTTGTTGAGCTTGGAGCGTAGCGAATAGCTCCCCGCCGCCAGCTCGATGCGAGCCACGTCTCGCAGCCGAGTGACCTCGCCGTTGGCTCCGGCCTTGATGATGACGTCGCCGAACTCCTGCTCGTCGGCCAGGCGGCCGTGCGCGTTCACGCTGAGCTGGTAGTCCACCTTCTCCGGCATCGGCGGTCCGCCCACCACGCCGGCCGCGACCTGCACGTTCTGCTCCCGAATCGCGTCGACCACGTCGCCCGCCGAGAGGCCGCGCGCCGCCACCTTCCCCGGATCGAGCCAGATGCGCATGGCGTAATCACCCGCGCCGAAGATCTGCACCTGGCCCACGCCGGTGATCCGGGCCAGCACGTCCTTGACCTGCAAGAGTCCGTAGTTCCGGAGATAGACCATGCTGTAGCGGTTGTCCGGCGAGACGAGGTGAATGACCATCGTCAGATCCGGCGAGCTCTTCACCGTGGTCACGCCGAGCTGCCTCACCTCCTCGGGCAGACGGGGCAGGGCCTGGCTGACCCGGTTCTGGACCTGTACCTGCGCGAGGTCCACGTCGGTGCCGATGCGGAAGGTCACGGTGAGCGTCAGCGACCCGTCCGACGTCGCCTGCGACGACATGTACAGCATGTTCTCGACGCCGTTGACCTGCTCCTCGAGCGGCGTCGCCACGGCTTCCGAGAGTACCCGGGGATTGGCGCCGGGGTAGCTGGCCCGCACTACGATTGACGGCGGCACCACCTCCGGATACTCGCTGATCGGCAGCGCAAACATCGCGATCAGGCCGGCGATGAATACGACGATCGAGAGCACGCCGGCGAAGATTGGACGATCGATGAAGAAGCGAGAGAAGCGCATAGCGGTCGCCGGCGGTAGAGGGCGGTTGAAGACGCGTGAGGGCGGTCGAGGCGGTCAGCGCGTCGCGGTGGTCGCTGTCGAGTCCGTCGCCATCGGCCCCGTCGTCGGCGTGACCTTCATCCCCGGCCGGACCCGCTGCAGGCCGTTGACCACGATCAGCTCGCCCGGCTTGAGTCCCGACGTCACCACGCGGAGACCGTCAACCAGGCGACCGATCTGAACGGGCCGATAGTCCACCGTGCTGTCCGGCTTGAGGATCAGCACGAACTTCTTGTCCTGATCGGTGCCGACAGCGCGATCGTTGACCAGCGTGGTCCGATAGCGGCCGCTGCCCACCAGCTTGAGCCGCGCGAAGAGTCCCGGGGTGAACCGGTGCTCCTTGTTCGAGAAGACGGCGCGGGCCCGGATCGTGCCCGTCTCGGGATTGAGCTGATTGTCGACGAAGTCGACGTACCCCTGATGGGGAAACCCGGTCTCGTCGGCCAAGCCGAGGAAAATCGGGTTCCGCGTGTCGCGGGAGCTGGCGCGGGTGCCGGCACGCGCGAGGGCGGCATACTTGAGGTAGGTCTGTTCGTCACCCTCGAAGTAGACGTAGATCGGATCGAGCGACACGACGGTGGTGAGCAGCGTGGCGGTGGGCGGCCCCGCCTGTACCAGGTTACCCGCGGTGACCTCGGCCCGGCTCACCCGCCCGGAGATGGGCGAGCGCACGTGGGTCCATTCGAGGTTGAGCCGGGCGGTGGTGACGGCCGCCTCAGCCGCTTGGACCGACGCCGCGCTCTGCGCCTCCCCGCTGGTGCGGCTGTCGAACTCCTCGCGCGAAATCGCCTGCACCTCGACCAGCCGCTTGGCTCGCTCCACGTCCCGGGCGGCGAGCGCGGCGCCGGTCTTGGCCCGCTCCAACTCAGCCTCCGTCCGTGATACCTCCGCCTGGTAGGGCCGGGCGTCGATCTCGAACAGGGCCTCGCCCTGGCGCACCTCTTTCCCTTCGACGAAGGCGACCCGCTTGATGTAGCCGGAGACCCGGGGCCGGATTTCCACAGCGTTCACCGCCTGGAAGCGGCCGCTGAACTCGTCCCACTCGGTGATCTCGCGTTCCGGCACGGCGGCCACCGTGACGGCCGGGGGCGGCGGTGAGGCCGCCGGCTTGGGATTGCATCCGAGGATGAAAGCGCTCAGCCACACGGCGCCTGTGCCTGCGAGCCATCTAGTCGACATTACAGTTCTCCATCGAGCGTCGTACGACGGTTTGACAACCATTGAACTCGTGGCGGGTCAACGACTTCCGCAGGCCGTCGGCAGCGCCGGCTCGGAGCATGCTACCGGCCCACCCGTCGCATCAGCTCGATCGTATATGCCTCGACCATGTCACGGCGAACTTCACAGTGGAGAAATTGCCCTTCGCGGTGCGCATCGACCAGCCCCGCGCGTGCCAACTCTTTGATGTGATGGGAGATCGTCGCTTTCGACACGGGAAACTCTCTGCGCAGCTGCTGACATGGGCACCCTGCCTGTCCGGCAATCGCCTCGAGCAGCGCCATGCGTCTCGGGTCGGCCAGCGCTTTGGCCACCAGCTCGAACTGCTCAGCGCTCAGGGCTCGGCGGCGGATACGGGTCTTCACAGTTCAATGGTCATCGAACTCTCTCCCGCTGTCAAGGGTTGGTCCAAGAGCCCGCGCACCTCCGCCGCCAGCGCGATCATCGTGAAGGGCTTGGCGAGGAACGCCGTGCCGGGTCCGTGGTCGGCGGAGCGGACGAAGTCGCTCGAGTACCCTGATACGAAGAGAATCTTGGTGGTGCCGGCCAGAGCCCTGATCCGTTCGGCGAGCTCGTGCCCGCCCAGTCCCGGCATGACGAGATCGGTCACCACGAGGTGCATAGGTTCCTGCTGTCTGGTACAGAGCGACAGGGCCTCCGCTCCGTGTTGCGCTTCGATCACCCGGTAGCCGTACCGTCGAAGAATGCGACCCATGGCCGTGCGTAGTCCGTCGTCGTCGTCGACCACCAGCACGGTTTCACCTCGGGCGGCTAGGCTCCGGGCCGGGACCGCCGGTGCGGCGTCCGGGATCACCGGATCCTCCACCCGCGGCAGATAAATCTTGAAGGTGGACCCCCGGCCGGGCTCGCTGAACACCCAGATGAACCCGCCGCTCTGTTTGACGATGCCGTAGACCGACGCGAGACCCAGGCCCGTGCCTTGGCCGCGCTCCTTCGTGGTGAAGAAGGGCTCGAAGATCCGCGCTTGGGTCGCTTGGTCCATGCCGAGCCCGGTATCGGTGATGGCGATGAGGACGTAGCGTCCGGCGCGGCCGCCGTCGTGCGCTTCGACGTACGTTTCGTCGAGCTCGGCGTTCATCGTCTCCAGCGTGAGTACCCCGCCGCCTCGCATGGCGTCCCGCGCATTCACGGCGAGGTTGAGGACGATCTGCTCCACCTGCCCGCGGTCAGCCAGCACTCGGCCCAGATCGGGGTCGAGCTTGAGCGCGAGCTCGATGTCCTTGCCGATGATCCTTCCGAACAGCTTGTGGAGATCGGCGAGGACGGCGTTCAACTCCAGCACGCGGGGCTGAAGGATCTGTTGGCGACTGAACGCCAGGAGTTGGTGGACGAGATCCGCGGCTCGCTTGGCGGCACCGTCGATGTCCTCGACCAAGCTCGCGCGCGGATCCCCCGGGGGCAGCTCCGCCTGCAGCAGGTCCGCCGTGGTGGTGACGATCCCAAGCACGTTGTTGAAGTCGTGCGCGATGCCCGCGGTGAGGCGCCCGATGGCCTCCATCTTCTGTGCTTGCCGGAATTGCTCCGCGAGCTGGCGGCGCTCGGTCACGTCCCGGGAGAAGCCGAAGAGGCCCGCTACGCGGCCGGCGGAATCTCGGAAGACACCCTTCGTCGAGACATAGACGCGCTTGCGATCGTCGATGACCAGCTCATCGTCGTATGTGCGGGTTTCGCCGCTGGCGAGCACGACGGCATCGGCCGCGATGATACGCTCGGCTACCGGGGCCGCGAAGAGCTGCCGATCGTCCTTTCCCAGGATATCCTTGACGTCTCGACCGACGAATTGGGCGGTGGCTGCGTTCGCCATCAGGTATCGACCGCTCAGATCCTTGATGAAAACCATGTCGGTGGTGCCGTCAAGCACCGCGTCGAGCAGATGCGTATGCTGTCGTAGGCTGTCTTCGGCCGCTCGACGCTGTGCGTCGATCCGATCCAGCGAGCGCGCGCCCCGCCAGATCACGAACGTGAACAGCATCATGTTCGCGACGGTGTACAGCGCCAGGCCGGTCTCGCTGTCGTACCATCCAGCACGCTGCCCCTCCAGCCGGAGCCATGCGATAATCACCGGCGCTACGAGAGCGGCCGGAAGGAGCTGGCGGATGATCAGGACACCGATACGTTGGCTCATGAGATAGTCGAGCAGCCCTCCCTCACCCACCGCCGCCAAAGTGCCCACGGCCAGTAAGAGGAAGGCGACCGCCGTCGGCACCGACATTCGAGCCGAGGTTCCGACATGTTGAAAGACGGCGACACCGTAGACGTAGCCGACGAGCGCGACGATCGCGACAGATCCCGAGAGTAGCGCGAGCGGCTCCGCGAGGCGACGGAGGCGGGGCGCCCGCGCGCCGAGCGCGAGTGTGGCGATGCCGACGAGGAGAAAGTTCAACGCGGTGTTCGCCGCCATGCGTCCGGGCGCGGCGGCGTGAAGGATCCCACGATCGATACCCAGGTCTCGGCCGGACAGATACTCCGCCAGCGTGATGGCTCCGATCAGCGCGATCGCGAGACCGCAGAGTATGGCAAGGCCTCGGGCGGGTCGCCGGATATTCGCGGGGCGCTCAGTTGCTCCGGTCGCGGTGAAAGGTGGGAGGACCCAGAGGGAAAGCCCGGCAAGCAGCAACGCGAGGCCGGTATTGGGGTGCATCGCGCTTCCGTCGGGCACGATCGTCACCAGAATGCGGCTGTCGACCAACCACCCAAGTGACACGAGGCCGGCGATGGCAACGGTGCCGGCGGCGGCAGCCCGAGAGAAGCGCCGCAACGTTCGGGCTCGAGCTGCTGCTAGCCGTTGCATGACATTCCGCCACTCCGCGTCGCGGGGACCCCACACAGAAGCGCGCCGCCCGGTTACCGTCAATAGGCGCGGTCTTCGCCACGCCCGCGAAATGTCGCCCAATCGCCCCTCAAGGCGCAAAATAGCCGGCGGCGTGGCCGACCACGTCCCGCCGTCTTCGAACTCACGCGTGGCCGGGTGGGCCGTGACATTCGGCGCCGAAATGTGATGCACGTCATGGCCCCCGCGGTCACATCCGGCCATCCTACGGCGTCGTCATTCATTGTGTTCCGACAATCGCTCTTCGACGTGTGAGGCCTGCTATGAGTAGCCCCGCGACCGAGTTGTTGCGTCAAGTGTCGCTCTTTGCCGGAATCTCCGATACGGAGTTGCAAGCGCTTGCCGCGCTTACCCGCGACCGGGCGTACCCCAAGGGAAGCGTGATCGTATTCGCTGACGAGCCGGGGGATTGCATGTACGTCGTCGCCTCCGGCGCGGTCAAAGTCGTCCTCATCGCCGAGGACGGCCGAGAAGTGATTCTCTCGGTGCTCGGGCCGCGCAGTCATTTCGGCGAGATGGCGTTGCTCGATGAAGAGCGCCGCTCAGCGCACGTCATCGCGCTCGAGGATACGACGCTGACCGTGCTTCGCCGCGATGATTTCCAGCGCTGGCTCCAGGGATCGCACGAGGGAGCGATCGCGCTGCTCAAGGAGAGCTCGCGCCGCCTCCGACGGGCCGACGAGAAGATCGCCGGGCTCGTGTTGCTTGACGTGCACGGGCGGGTGGCCAACATTCTCCTGCAGTTCGCCGACGAGGAGAAGGGCGACCGGATTACCCGGAAGCTCACCCATCAGACCATCGCGCAGTTGATCGGATCGAGCCGCGAGACGGTGTCGCGCACGATGCGGCAGTTGGTCAATCAGGAGGTCATCAGTGTGACGCGGCAGGCGATCGTGTTGCGGGACCGGCGGCAGTTGGTCGAGGCGGCACGGGCGCACTAGCCCGGCGAACGAATGTCGGTGTACGGGTGTCGACTCACGTCCACACCCGTACGCCGAAGCTCGAATCAGATCTGGTGCGGACGGCGGCCGATGACGGCGTGATACAGGACGAGGACGATGACCGCGCC
>JBGPVE010000124.1:0-8196 GCA_041491545.1 Gemmatimonadota bacterium
CACGCCGGTCTCCGCGCGTCCGCGGCGGGCTTGACCTACCATGAATTCGGTGAGGGAGGCGTCGGACCATTCGCGATCCGCGGCCTTCATCTGCAGCAGGATCTCGTCCCACGTGCCACGGAAGGTCTGGCCGGAAAGGGTGCCCACCATGTGGGGGTCTCCGATGTGGCCCGGCCGCCGCTGCATCGCGTGGAGCTCGGTCAGCAGCGTGCCGAAGAGCTCAAGCTGGTGCGGATCCCTGACGGTGCCGTCGGGTTGCTGTGCTTCAACCTCCGCGAGGAGCAGGTCGATCGGATCAGGCTCTCCGGCGACTTCGCCCAGGCGGGCGAGCCACGGCGTGAGCTCGGGATCGTCGTCGCGGAGGCGATAGATCGATTTCTTGAGCTCGATGTGCCGCCAGATGCCCAGCTCGTCGTAGTGCTCCTCCGGGCGAGTACGCTCGAGGTGGTGAAGCGCCGCCTCCGACTCGCCGCGGTCGTACAGCATGTTGGCGAGATAGACCCGCGCCTCGGAGAACTGCGGATCCAGCTCGAGGGCGCGGCGGAGCCAGAACAGCGCGCCGCTGTCGTTGCCCAGCCGGTGCGAAGCGTAACCCAAGCAGGCGGCGGCATCCGGCGAGTCGGGATGCGCGTTGGCGGCGAACTCGAAGAACCGCTGCGCCGGCCCGATCAATCCTTCCCGGAAGAGCGCTCGGCCCACCTGCAGCATCAGCTCGTGATCGTCGCGAAATCCCAGGAGCACGATGCGCTCGAACGCCCGAAGGGCTCCAGCCCGCTCCCCCACCTTGAGCAGCGTTTCGCCCAATCCGGCCAGGCCGTCCTCATGGTCCGGATCGAGCGCCAATGCCCGTTCGAATCCCCGGCGGGCCCACGCGTAATCCTCCCGGGCCAACAAGGCGTAAGCCAGGCCGATGTGGAGTTCGACCGCGTTGGGATAGAGGGCGAGACCGTCTCTCAGGAGGGCAAGAGCTTCGTCGTAGCGACCTTCGTTGTAGAGCTGATGGGCCTGTTCGTCGAAGTCGTCGGAGCTACGGAATCCATCCGACATCGGCAGCGCCTCCCAGGGTTGATGCCACAATACTACGGGCGGGAACTGACCCCGGCAAGGGAAGCTAATTCGGCGTGCCGCCACGGCTTAAACGATGACTTGGCAAATGCAGCGCCCCCGTGGCATCCAAGCCTTGACGGGTGAAGGTCGGTTCATAGATTACTGACTGGTCAGTTATTAAAGCATTGGAGCCCGCGTGCCGAGCCATCCCGAACCACCCACCATCCCACCTCGTTGGCAGCGCCGGCCCGAAGCAAGGCCGGAAGAAATCCTCGACGCCGCGCAGATTGTCTTCGGCGAGCACGGATTCGCCCGAGCCAAGCTCGAGGACGTCGCCCGTCAGGCGGGTGTCAGTAAGGGCACGCTGTATCTCTACTTCGATTCCAAAGAAACGCTTTTTCGCGAGATGGTTCGGGCCAAGATCGTCCCCGTGGTCCAAGAGGGTGAAGCGTTGCTGGAGCGGCACCAGGGCTCCTACCGGGATCTTCTCGTCACGCTCACCGTCCGGATGTTCCACACCATGCAGCATCGCGACATGGGCCGCATCAGCCGCCTCGTCACCTCGGAGCTCGCCAGCTTTCCCGAGCTGGCCCGGTTCTACTTCGATGAAGTGATCCTGCGGGCTCGGCGGCTGCTCGAGATGGTGATCGAGCGCGGTGTCACGGCCGGCGAATTCCGCCCCGTCGCGCATCGCTTCGGGGCGCGGGGCCTGCCGTCGATGCTGGTCCATTCGACGCAGACCCAGTGCTTCTTCCAGCAGTTCGATCCCGATGCTTTGACCGATAAGGAAGTGCTCGAGGGCATCGTCGACCTTTTCCTCAACGGCGTGCTCGCGCCACCCGAACCCCGGACCGAGAGGACCGTACCGTGACGCGATCGCTTGGTGCGACGTTGCTGATCGCCGCGACGCCTGCCGCGGCGCAACAACAGCCGGTCTCACCCGCCAATGCCGCATTGGCGCCGGTGCCGCAGGGGCGGCTTACCTTGCTCGAAGCCATCCGGCTCGGGCGGCAGCGCGGGGTGAACGCGGCGCTCGCTCAGATCAACCTGCGCGCGGCGAACGCGCGGGTCGGTGAGCGCCGGGCCGACCTCCTGCCGACCATCAGCGGGCAAGCCGCCTACGTCCGCCAGACCGTCAACTTGGACGAGTTCGGCATTCCGATCGCGACCGGAGTCACGCCGCCGCTCAGCCTCTGGCGCTTCCGGCTGGCCGGATCGGAGACCGTATTCGACGCGAGCGTGCTCGCTCGGCTTCACGCCGCCCGCGATACGGCGTTGGCCGTCGGGCTCGATGCGCGAGCGGTGGGCGAGATCGCCGGTGCCTCCACCGGACTCGCCTATCTCCGGGTTCTCAGCGCGCGAGAAACCGCTCGCGCGCGCGAGGCCGACAGTGCCGTGGCGGCCGACCTGCTCAGCCAGGCGCGCCAGCTGGTGCAGGCGGGCGTGAGCCCGTTGATCGATCGGACCCGCAGCGAAGTGACCTTCGCGGCCGCCCGCGGCCAGCTCGAGGTCGCGCGCAATGCGCTCGATCGCGCCAATTTGGACTTTCTTCGCACGCTCGATCTCGCGCCCGGCACGGAGGTCGATCTCGCTGACTCGCTCGAGGTCGGCGCTCCCCGGTTTCCCGAGCGGCCGGATGAAGCTGGGCGCTACGCGCGGGATCACCGGGCCGAGCTGTTGGCTGAGCGGGCCCGCACCGAGGCCGCGCGCCGAAGTCTCAAGGCCATTCGGTACGAGAATCTCCCCAACCTCGGCGTCAGCGGCTACTACCAGCAGAGTGCCCAGAGCCTCGGCAGCTTGGCGGGGACGTACGGCGTTCAGGTGGGACTCAACGTCCCGATCCTGGATGGCTTCCGCCGGCAGAACCGGGCGACGGAGCAGCAAGCGCGTATCGACGCCCAGGAGCTGCGCGAGCGCGACTTGGGCAATCAAGTCGAAACCGAAGCCCGCCAGGCCGTGTTGGACCTCGCCTCCGCGCGGCAGCAAGTGACCATCGCCCGCGACCGCCTGCAGCTCGCCGAGCAAGAATTGGAGCAGGCAAAGGAGCGGTTTCGTGCGGGAGTCACCGGCAGCGTCGAAACCACGCAGGCGCAGGGATCTCTCGTCGCGGCCCGCGACGCGTTCATCCAATCGCGGGTGAATTACAGCTCCGCGTGGGTCAGCGCGTATCGCGCCCTCGGCATTTTGGACCAGATCCAGTAACCTCGGATCTCATCGAACGAGACGGAACATGGCAACCGACATCGCAATGGACCTTCCGACGACTCAGGCTCCGGCCGCGGCCAAATCCCGCACCCGGGCCCTGCCACTGATCCTGGTGGGCGCACTGGTGATCGCGGTCGGGATCTGGGGAGTGCGGAAGTACCTCTACGGCCGGACCCACGTGACCACGGACAACGCGCAGGTGGACGGTCATATCACCGTGATCGCCCCCAAGGTTCAGGCGTTCGTCGCACGCGTGCTGGTGGACGACAACCAGCATGTAAGGACGGGAGACACGCTCGTGGTGCTCGACGACCGCGATCTCAAGGTCAGGCTGCAGCAGGCCGAGGCCGATCTGGCCAACGCCCTCGCCGCGGTGGGCACATCGGGTCGAGCGGGTCAGGCGAGGGCGCAGCTCGCCATGAGTCGAGCAGAGGCCGCCGGTGCCGAGGCGACCATCGCGTCCGCCGAGGCCAACTTCAAGAAGGCGCAGGCGGACCTCGACCGCATTCGGGGTCTTGCCGCCAACAACGTGGTCGCCGCCCAGCAGCTCGACGCGGCCCAGGCCGCCTACGACGCGGCCGCCGCGACCCTGGAGTCGGCCCGCAAGCAGGCCAGCGCCATGGGCAGCCAGGTGACCGCCTCGAGCGCGGCCGTCTCCGGCGCCACGGCGCGACTTCAGGCCGCTCAGTCCGCGGTCGACAACGCGCGGCTGCAGCTCAGCTATGCCTACATTCTCTCGCCGACCGGCGGCGTCGTCGCCAAGCGGAATGCGGAGGTCGGCACGTTGGTGCAGGTGGGCCAGAGCCTGATGTCGATCGTGCCCGACAAGGACATTTGGATCACCGCGAACCTCAAAGAGACTCAGCTCGAGAAGGTGCGCGTCGGGGACAAGGCGACGTTCACCGTGGATGCGTACGGCGGTCACGAGTTCCACGGACACGTCGCCAGCTTGAGTCCGGCGACGGGCGCGCGCTTCGCCTTGCTGCCGCCCGACAACGCCACCGGCAACTTCACCAAGGTCGTGCAGCGCGTCCCGGTGCGGATCGCGGTCGACGACCCGCCCGATCCCGCGTATCCGCTGCGACCGGGGATGTCGGTCGAGACGACGATCACCACCGGCAAGTGACGACCCGGGCGAGATAGCGCCATGGCTACGATGTCGCTGCCCTCCAGTGCCGAGGGCATGGCGCGCGCGGACGTCTACCGCTACCGGTACCTGATCGCGTTCGCGGTCTCGCTGGCCAGCGTGCTGGAGCTGGTCGACACCAGCATCGTGAACGTCGCCATTCCTCACATGATGGGGAATCTCGGCGCGACGCTCGACGAGATCGCTTGGGTGAGCACGGGCTACATCGTGGCCAATGTCATCGTGCTGCCGATGACGAGCTGGCTGTCGGACCGGTTCGGACGCCGGAACTACTACACGGCGTCGATTGCGCTCTTCACCGTTGCATCGTTCTTCTGCGGCAACGCGCCGACGCTGGAATGGCTCGTCGCCGCGCGCGTCGTTCAGGGCATCGGCGGCGGAGCGCTGATCTCGACGGCTCAGGCGATTCTCTTCGACGTGTTCCCCCGGGAGGAGCGCGCCACCGGTCAAGCCATCTTCGGCATGAGCGTGATGGTGGGCCCGACACTGGGTCCGACGCTGGGCGGCTGGATCACCGACAACTACTCATGGCCGTGGATCTTCTACATCAACATCCCGCTCGGGATCATGGCGGCGTTTCTCAGCTGGCGCCTCATACCGGAGCCGGCCCACGCGGCCGCTAATACGGAATCGGTCGACTGGTTGGGCCTCGCGTTTCTCATCATGGGCATCGGCGCGCTCCAGGTCATGCTGGAGCGCGGCGAGTCGAAGGACTGGTTCCAAGCGAAAGAGATCATGGCGGAGGCGGTCATCGCGTTGATCGGAGCGGTGCTGTTCGTCTGGCACGAGCTGCGCACGCCGCACCCGGTCGTCAACCTCCGGGTTCTCAGGAACCGGCAACTCGCGGTCGGTGTCACCTTCGGCGCGCTGCTCGGCTTTGCACTTTACGCGAGCGTCTTCGCGTTGCCCGTGTTCCTCCAAACGCTGCTGGGTTACACCGCCTGGGATACGGGCAAGGTGATTCTTCCCGGCGCCATTGCGAGCGCCGCCGTGATGGCTTCGATGGGGCGCCTCGTGCCGAGAGTCGACGCGCGCATTCTGATTACGACCGGCGTGCTCCTCTTCCTGTACTCGATGTGGATGCACTACCACTTCACGCTCGACACGGGCATGAACGACCTCCTGCTGCCGATGATCCTCCGCGGGGCGGGCATCGGGCTCATCTTCGTGCCGCTCACGGGGGCCGCCGTGGCGGACCTCAGGCCCGAGCAGATCCCGCAGGGGACCGGAATGTTCAATCTCTCGCGCCAGCTCGGCGGGAGCTTCGGCATCGCGATCACGGCCACGTTGCTCACCCGATTTGCGGAGCGCGCCCGGGTGGCCCTCCTGCCGCACGTGACGACCTACGAACCCACGACCCGCGCCTGGCTCGACGCCGTCACCCGCAACATGCAGCGGATGGGCGGCACGCTGGCCGAGGCGCAGCTTCGGGCCCAAGCGTTACTCGACCTCAAGCTCCGACAGCAGGCTTCGGTACTCGCCTTCGAAAAGATCTTCTTGATCATGGGCGTGACGTTCGTCGCCGCCCTTCCCCTTCTGCTCCTCTTCCGGACGGGCAAGAGCCGGAGCGGCGGGATGGCGCACTGAGCCGTGGCGCCCCATACTTCTCGCGAAGGCCGTCTCTCATGTCTCGCGAGCCCCAGTCGTCCTACCCCCAGCTGTCCATTCCCCCCGAAGGCCGAGCGCCGGCCGCCGGGATCCTCGCGGCGTGGCTCGATGCGACCGATGACGCCGCGATTGCCATCGATGCCGCGGGCGCCGTCGTCCTACATAACCCGGCGGCCAGTCGGGTGACCGGCCTCGCGCCGGAATTGGCCATCGCGAGGCCGTGGCGTGACGTGGTGCGCCTCGACTCGTCGGTGGCCGACCGACTTTGGGTCGCCGGCCTTGCCGGGCGGCGCGTCAACGCCGTGGTCGACGTGCTGTGCGCCCAAGGCAACCTGCGCTCGACCGACATCATCGCGACGCCGTGGCGTGACTCCACCGGCGGGATAGGCATTCTGCTGCTGATCCGCGACCTCGCGATTCTTTGCGGCGAGCGCGTGGGCCCGGCCGGAGGGGCCGGGTACGGCAATCTCGTCGGCCGGCACCCGTCGATGCGGGCGCTCTATGACCTGATCGACGTCGTGGCGCCGAGCGATGCGCCGGTCCTGATCGAGGGAGAGCGTGGCGTCGAGAAAGAGCTTGTCGCCCAGTTGGTCCACGCGCGGAGCCGGCGGGCCGAGCGTCCGCTGATCGCCGTGGACTGCCGCGCGAGCGCGCTCGAGGCTGAGCTCAGGGGCCGGGCCCGCGGTGCCGCGGCCGATGCGATGGGATCGGTGATCGGACGCTTCGAGCTGGCTCATACCGGGTCGCTCTTCTTGGACGAGGTGGGCGAGATGTCCCCGGCGGCGCAGGAAGGCCTCCTCGGCGTGCTCGAGACCGGGGGATTCGAGCGGCTCGGCGATCCGACTCGGCGGCGCGTCGACTTCCGCCTCATCGCGGCGTCGACCCGGCCCCTGAAAGCGCGGGTCGGCGCGGGTCGATTCCGCGAGGACCTCCATCATCGGATCAAAGTGGTGACCGTAACGGTGCCGCCGCTCCGCGACCGGCTGTCCGACCTCCCGCTCTTGGTGGACCATCTCCTCGCGAAGCACGCACCGCCCGGCACCACGCTGAGCCCCGCGGCGCTCGCCCTGCTCGCGTCCTACGCTTGGCCCGGCAACGTCCGGCAGTTGAGCGACGCCATCCGCCAAGCCGTCGACCTGCTGCCCTCGAGCGCGGAGGGAGCGCCGATCGGCCCGGAGCTACTGCCGCTCGAGATCCAGAGCGGCACGGGGGGTGAGGAACCGCCGCTCGGGCATGCGGCGGCTCGCAAGGACGACCGGCGCGCGCTGTTGCTCCGCGCGCTCTCCGCGCATGGCGGCAACCGGAGCGCCGCCGCGCGCGCACTCGGGATCGGGCGGGCAACCTTCTATCGGTGGTGGCGCGAGGCCGGTCTCGCCGATGCAGCGCCCGATGCTCCTGCATGACCTTCCAACGCAAACTGCTCCTCGGATTCTGCCTGATGGTGCTGCCCGTGCTGCTCGTCGGCGTCGAGGCGATCCGCAGCAACGCCCTCGAGCAGCGGGCGCTGGAGACGTTGGGCCAGAGCTTGACCCGTACGCGGACCTACGCCGAAGTCGAAACGGCGATGTTCAACCAGAGCGAGGTCGTCTGGCGCTACCTGAGCGGCATGGAGCCGGAGGCGAGAAACGAATTTCGCTTGAACGGCGAGGTGGTGGATTACTGGTTCAACCGCTGGACGGCAGAGCTCCGGCCGGACGAGCGCGAGTTGGCTGATGCCGTACGGAAGATCCAGAGCCAGATTCAGGTGGTCGCGGACAGCGTCTTTCGACTCTACGATTCGGGACAGCATGAGGCGGCCTACCGGATCGCGCGAACGGAGCTCAAAGGCCGGCTTCTGCCGGCGCTCACCGAGCTGAACCACGAGATCTATCGCCGCGCCCGCCAGTTCAGCGTGCAGCGGGCCTTCGCGCGAGTGGAAGAGATCGTGGCCGGTGAGCGACGGATCCTCCTCTGGATCCTCGTGCTCGCGCTGGTGGTGGGCCTGCTGACGTCCTGGCTCATCTCCCGCGGCTTGGCTCGCCCCATCAACCGGCTGCGCGAAGGTATGGCCGTCGTCGGAGCCGGCACGTTGGACCATCCGATCGAAGTGCGATCGCGGGACGAGATCGGCGATCTCGCGCGCGCCTTCGGCACGATGACGGAGAACCTCCGGCAGAACGTCGCCCAGCTCGAGCGGGCTCAGGCGCAGC
>JBGPVE010000125.1:0-8021 GCA_041491545.1 Gemmatimonadota bacterium
CAGGTCGCGCTCTACGAAGGCAAGATCTACGAGGTGGCCGCGGAGGTCGCGCGTGACGCCAAGTTGCCGGTGAGCTTCGGGAGCGAGACCGAGCGCCGCGCTGCGGTACGGCAGGTGATGGATCACCTGTCCCAGGACTCGCCGCACAACGACGATGAATTGCTCACCTGGTATCGCGAGGCGGGCGAGCGCGCCGTCGCTTACGGGAGAGAGCACGGCCTGTTCGACGTGCCAACCGACTATCGGCTCGACGTCGTACCCACGCCGCCGGTGCTCCAGAGCACTATCGACGCCTCATACTACCCAGCGCCGCCGTTCAAGAAGTCCGGCGTCGGCCGATTCTACCTGACGCTCACCGGCAATGACCCGGCCGCCCTCAAGCTCAACAATCGCGCCTCAGTGGCCGACACCGCGGTGCACGAGGGATTTCCCGGTCACGACTGGCACTTCAAATACATGACCCAGCATGCCGCGGAGATCTCGACCATCCGCTGGCTCACGCCGGGCGCAGTCGAGGATTCCTCGTCGATGTGGGAGGATTCGATGGCCGCCGAGGGTTGGGCCCTCTACGGTGAGGAGCTGATGGCGGAGCCGGCCACGAATCGGCCGCACGGCTTTTACACGCCGGCCGAGCATCTGTACGAGCTACAGGGGCAGTTGCTCCGGGCCGTGCGGGTTCGCGTGGACGTCGGGATCCATACCGGCCGCATGCCGTTCGACGAGGCGGTGGACTACTTCACGACACACGTATCGTTCTATCCCAATGCCTGCGCCCACGCCGCCGCCGACGCGACGGCGCGCGCCGTCTGCGATGGGGCCCGCCGCGCGATCTATCGCTACTCCAAGTGGCCCACACAAGCGATCACCTACAACCTGGGCAAGAACGAGATCGTCGCGCTCCGGGAAGACACCCATCGCCGTACGGGTACCACATTCTCTGCCCGTCGCTTCCACGAGCGATTGATGCGAATGGGGACGATACCGGCGGGCTACTTCCGAGCGGAGTTTCTGAACTCGGGTGCGTGAGCCCGGTTCTCGGCACTAGCGGGCGGCGACCGCCCATTCTGTGACGATCCCCACCTCAAACCCACCCCACAACGTCCGATACTTATGGAGGCCGGGTGCCTCTTTTCCCCAAGCATCGGGTGGCGGCGACCAGGCAGCTCCGACCCGGTCCCGCCCCACCCGCGGCATGGGGCGTGCGTTTGGAGGCCGAGGCCGAGCCGGCGACGGAGGTGCGCATATGAGCGAGGTGAATCGACTGTCCTGGGGGGATGGCGGAGACCTGCCCTGGGGATCCGACGAGGACGAATGGGACACCGCCGAGACCGAAGCTTGGCGGGGCGAAATGCACCTGCGAGATTGGCCTGAGGAGTTGGCAGGGCCGGAGTACTGGCTTTACAAGAAGTTGCGGGAAGATGAGGGTTGACTCTCGTTAACTGATTGCTATATTTTGGTTTACATTGGGTTTGCGCGAGCTGGCGGTGCTCGCGGTAAGAGACCGCTCCCCTGGAAGACAGCTCCAACCACCCCGTCATTCTAGCCGATTGGCCCCTGTTTCCGCCCTCCTTTCGAGGGTGGAAAGCCCGCTGGTTTGCTTTGGGAGGGATCTGGCGGGATGCAGAAGCTGGCGCGAATCGCGGCAGGCCACTGAAGAGGACGCGTGGGGCGACCCACGGTCCCGGTACCCATAGATGCAGGAGAGGAAGAAAATGTCCGAAGTCATGCCTAATCCCACGCGGAGCGAGACCCCGGATGTCGCGCCGATGGCGGCGCCATGGGATCCGTTTCAACTGATGGACCGGCTGGACGAGCAGGCGCTACGCAAGGAGCTCGAGGGCATCGCATCCACCGACCTGGTGTATGTCGTGAAGGAGGGTGGTCAGGAAGTCGTCGGGCTCTCCAAGACGGGGGTGGACGAATGCTGTATGGCGCTCGTCTCCCAAGGCCAGGTCATCCGTGAGGAAGATCTGTCGTACGAGGTGATCGGCGAGGGTGAGAATCGGGAGGCGCTCTTCAAGGTGAAGGCGGCGCGGTATGCTGTCTCGCCCGAAGGGAGAGATGTCCGTCTCGATCAGGTGATCGGGGTCAAGCGGCAGCCCCTCTTCTACGAGCCGGCGCGACTCGATCTAGACGCCAAGGTCCCGGGCAAAAAGCACCGCGGAAAGACCTACGGCGAGCTGCTGCGGACCGAAGCCGGCCGCGAGTATCTCGCCTGGATGGCGGAAAGCTTCACCGAGCCGGAGATTCGCGAGTTCGCCCGGCGTATTCTGGGAGGTGAGGAGGTCGTGGCGGTCCGGGGCAAGCAGCTCAACCCCCACTGGTACGAAGCGGGCGCCATGAAGGCCGCGCGCAACGCGCGATTTCGGCTCATCCCCGGATCGGTGCGCGCGCAGGTGATCGAGCGCGCGCGGCAGTCCGGTAAGGCACGGGTGGTCGATCGCACCAGCCGCGAAACTCGATCGCCGGTCGAGGCTCCGATCCCTTCGCCCGCGGCGGTGGCGGCGGCAGCGCCCGCCGCGTCGCGGGCGCCCACGCTGACGGGACCGCACGCGCCGACGGAGAAGCAGGTGGCCTTCTTCGGGCGCCTGGCGGATTCGCCGGTCTTCACCGAAGCAGAGCGCAAACGCGCCTTTGAGTGGCTGGCCACGAAGGCCACCCGCCAGACGATCAAGGACCAGATCGATTGGCTCAAGCGTCAGGTCGAGACCCGGAGGAGCCAGAGCGCGGCCTAGCACGCGCGAAGCGATCCGACGATCGGAGGGGGCGGAGGCATCAAGGGTAGCATCCGATGCTTCCGCCCTTCCGGCGCACCCTCCCCGGACACATATTTGGCAGTCCCTTCCGCGCTGGGCTCGCCCCCATATCCGTGAATACGACCACTTCATCGATCCCAGCCCCTCCAGAGGCGTCGCCGCCGCCTGTCCGCCGGCCGGCGGAAGAGGAGCTTCGCATCAGCGAAGAGCGCCTCAAGCTGGCGCTCCTGGCGACCGATACCGGGCTTTGGGAGTGGCATGCAGCCACCGGTGCGCGCTATCTGGGCGAAGGCTGGGTCAGCCTCCTCGGTTATGAGCCGGGCGAGCTCGACGGCGAACTGCATCTTCCTGCACACCTGGTGCACGCTGAGGACCTCCCGACGGTAACCGCCCGGCTCAACGCTCACCTCGACGGCCGCGTACCCCTTTTCGAGGCGGAATATCGGCTTCGGACCAAGCGGGGCGAATGGCGCTGGGTGCACGATCGCGGGCGAGTGGTCGAGCGGGACGGGGAGCGGCGCCCGGTGCGGATGATCGGAATGCAGACCGACGTCACCGAGCGCAGGGAATCCGAAGCGGCGCTGTTCCGGGAGCGCGAGCGGGTGCTGGTCACGCTGGCCTCGATCGCCGACGCCGTGATCACGACGGACAGCCGCGGCATCATCGAATACGTGAACCCGGTGGCCGAACAGCTCACGGGGTGGTCGCTCGGCGAAGCGAAGGGCGAGCCGCTGACGCGGGTGTTCACGGTGCTGCACGAGGTCTCCCGGGAGCCGGTCGAGACTTCGGCTGAGCGCTGCCTCGATGAAGCTCGGCCGATGGGTCTCACGAGCCACCTGCTGCTGGTGCGGCGGGACGGCGTCGAGTTCGCCATCGACGAGTCGGCGGCGCCGCTATGCGATCGCGAGGGGCAGCTCACCGGCGTCGTCATGGTGTTCCGCGATGCGACACCGCAGCGTCAGATCACACGGCAGTTGTCGCATCAGGCGGCCCACGATGCGCTGACGGGGCTGATCAACCGGCGGGAGTTCGAGCGTCGGCTGGCGCGGGTGGCGGCGAGCGCGGAGGAGGTGGGCACGACCCACGGCCTCTGCTACCTCGATCTCGACCGATTCAAGATCGTGAACGACTCCTGCGGCCACGTGGCCGGTGACGCGCTGCTGCGCCAGCTCGCGGGGGTCTTGCGCGGCGAGCTCCGCACCCGCGACACGCTGGCCCGGCTGGGCGGCGACGAGTTCGCCGTGCTGCTCGAGCACTGCGAGCTGGAACAGGCCCGGCACATCGCCGAGGCGCTCCGCGTGGCGGTGCAAGACTTCAGATTCACCTGGGAGGGAAGCACGTTCGCGCTGGGCGTGAGCATCGGGCTGGTCGAAATCGCGGCCGGATGCGGTACCGAAAGCGACATGCTCCGCGCCGCCGACACGGCCTGCTACCGGGCCAAGCACGCCGGCCGAAATCGGATCCACATGACGCGAGTCGAGGAGATTGCCGCGGTCGATACCACGGGGCGGCTGGATTGGGCGGCCCGGATCACGCGGGCCTTGGAGCACAGTCAATTCCGGCTTTACGTGCAGCGCATCTTGCCGCTGACGGAGGAATCGGGCGATCCGGGGTTCTGGGAAGTATTCCTCCGGCTCGAAGACGACGAAGGCGTGATGGTGCCGGCGGGCGCATTCTTACCCGCCGCTGAGCGCTACAGTCTCATGACCGTGATCGACCGCTGGGTCATCCGGCACACGATCGCGCGGCTGGCCGGCTGGTGCCCGGCCGAAGGGCAGAGCCCGCTGCCGCTCTGCTGCATCAATCTGGGCGGGGGATCGCTGCGAGACGAGGCGCTGCTTCCGCTCATTCAAGAAGAGCTTCGCGCCAACAGGCTCGCGCCGGACTCGATCTGCTTCGAAATCGGCGAGGCGGCGGTACTGGCGGATCTGGCGCAGGCCGTGACGTTCTGCCGAGGACTCAAGGAGCTGGGATGCCTGGTGGCCCTGGACGACTTCGCCGGCGGCCTTTCGTCGCTGCACTATCTCAAGGCACTTCCGGTCGATCTGCTCAAGCTGAGCAGCGCGTTGACGCGCGATCTGGAGGCCGATGCGCTGCAGGGCGTCGTCGCGCGGGCGGCTCGACAGGCGGCGTCCGTGCTCGGCCTTCCACTGATCGCCAAGGGCGCGGACAGCTTCGCGGTGGTCGAGGCGCTCAAGGCGGTCGGCATCGACTACGCCCAAGGCTTCGCGCTCGCCCCGCCCCGACCAATCGAAGATCTCATCGCCGAAGCGGGTGCGTCCTGCCCGCTGGGTTGAAGAACAGGAGCACGCCGCCATGATGGGTCCCACCTTCCGGTTGGTCGCGGGGGCGATCGCGCTCGTCGCGCTCGGCAGTTGCAAGGCAGAGCCGATCGGTCCCTCCGTCGCGGTGGCGTCGGTGACGCTGGAGCCGGCGGGCCCCGTCGTGGGCGTCGGCGCAACGGCGCCGCTCACCGCGACGCCACGGGACGCGAGCGGCCAACCGCTCAGTCGCGCGGTCACGTGGAGCAGCAGTAGCACGGCGGTCGCGACGGTGGACCTCAACGGCGTGGTCCACGGCGTCGGGCCCGGCACGACGACGATCACGGCCACCTCGGAAGAGAAATCCGCCAGCCTCACGCTCATCGTCAGCACCACGCCGGTCGCCTCGGTGACGGTGGCGCCCACGACCGGCAGCGTCAACGTGGGGGCCACGATCGCGCTCACGGGCACGGCCAAGGACGCGGGCGGCGCCATCCTGGCTGGCCGCGTGTTCGCCTGGGGAACAGCGAATGCGGCGATCGCGACGGTCACGGCGGCGGGCGTGGTGCGCGGCGTGGCTGGGGGAACCGTCACGATCACCGGCACATCGGAGGGGAAGCGCGCGACGGCGTCGATCACGGTGATCGTGCCGCCGGTCGCGTCGATCGTGATTCAGCCGGCCTCGCCGTCGGTGGGGATCGGCGACTCGCTGCAGCTCAAGGCGGTACTCACGGACGCCGCGGGCGACACCCTCACCGGCCGAACGGTGCGCTGGCAGACGTCGGATACGGCGATCGCGACGGTGAGTGGGACCGGCCTGGTGCGCGGCCGCCGCTCGGGCAGCGCGACGATCACCGCCACGTCGGAAGGGGTCAACGGCACTGCCGCGGTCCCCGTGCGGCTTCGGTTCACGGCCGTGAGCGCCGGGCGTGACTTCAGCTGCGGCGTCACGCCGCTCAAGACGGCCTACTGCTGGGGCCACAACTTCAGCGGCTCGCTCGGCACCGGCACGGCGCTCAATACCGCCACGCCCACGCTCGTCTCGCTCCCGGCGGGCGTGACCTTCGACTCGGTGAGCGCGGGCCAGGATCACGCCTGCGGTCTCACCCCGGCCGGGGCGGTCTACTGCTGGGGCACCAACACCTTCGGGCAGTTGGGCGACGGCACCACCAACAGCAGCAGCGTACCGGTCGCGGTCGCGACACCGGCGGGACTCGTCTTCACTCACGTGAGCGCCGGCGCGCGCTTCTCCTGCGCACGGGCGCCGACGCAAAACGGCGCCACGATCAACCTGGTCTATTGCTGGGGGCTCAACAGCGTTGGACAGTTGGGCAACGCGTTCGACCTGGGGACGCTCAATCCGAATTCGACGCCGCTCGTGGTGCAGGGTGGCCCGTTCACCGACGTGAGCGCGGGATTCGACCACGCGTGCTCCACAGCGACGACCCCCGACAACCGCGCGCTTTGCTGGGGCAACAACAGCTCCGGCCAGCTCGGCCAAGGCGGCGGAGCGAGTCCCGGCACCGTGGATCCGACGGCGGTTCAAGGAGCGGCGAAGTACGCCTTCATCGCGAGCGGTGTCGCGTTCTCCTGCGGAATCCAGACCGATGGCGAGGCGTTCTGCTGGGGCAGCAACGGCTCGGGTCAGATCGGGACCACCACGACCGACACGATTCAGACTTTCCCGACCGTGGTAGACGGCGGGCTGACGTGGCAGAACGTCTCGTCCGGCCAGGCGCTAGCCTGCGGCGTGTCGCAGGCCGGCGCCGGATACTGCTGGGGCGCGAATGACTTCGGCCAGCTCGGTATCGGCATCTCGACGCCGCAGGCGTTCGGACCACACGCCGTGACCGGCAGCCTGACGTTCAAGATGATCGACGCCGGCTACTTCCACGCCTGCGGCGTGACCACGACGAATCGCGCGTACTGCTGGGGACGGGCGCAGGATGGGGCCAATGTCGACGCGAGCGATCTCGGCAACGGCGCCTCGACACCGAGCAACGCACCGGTGGCGGTGTCGGGGCAGAACTGAGCGCGAGCGCCTAGGCGATCTTGGTGAGCTTGCGAAGCTCGGGCACTCGAAGCGCCGTCGCCGCCACCACCAGCAACGTCACGGTGCCGCCGAGCACCACCGACGGTACGGTGCCCAGCAGTCGGGCCGCGACGCCGGACTCGAACGCGCCGATCTCGTTGGACGACCCGATGAAGATCTGATTGACCGAGGACACCCGGCCCAGCATGGCCTCGGGCGTCAGGACCTGCAGGAGGGTCGAGCGGACCACCACACTCACCATATCAACGCTGCCACTCAGCGCCAACAGCGCCAGCGAGAGCGGAAAGCTTCGAGAGAGCCCGAACCCGATCATCGAGAGCCCAAACGCCGCGACGCAGGTCAGGAGGGTGCGGCCGGTCCGTCGAAACGGCGGCCAGTGCGCCAACGCCACCGACGTCAGCACCGCGCCGACCGAAGGCGCCGCGCGGAGGAGCCCCAGTCCCTCCGGTCCCACCCTGAGAATGTCCGACGCGAAGATCGGGAGTAGCGCCGTCGCCCCGCCGAAGAGCACGCTCAGGAGATCGAGCGTGAGCGCCCCCAAGAGAATCCGTTGGCCTCGCACGAACCGGATCCCGACCGCAAGGCTTTCGAGCACCGACTCGCCGGTCGTGACGAGCGGGGCCGCTCGGTGGCGTACCGCGCCTAGCGCCGCGAGGGCCGCCACCATCAGCGCGGCGTCGACCGCGTAGGCCGTCGTGGCACCGGCGAACCCGTACAGCAACCCGCCCACCGCCGGCCCCACGACCGCCGCGAGCTGCCAGGTGGAGCTGCGCCAGGCGACCGCGTTCGGATAGAGCTCGCGCGGTACCAGCTCGGCGCCGAGAGCTTGGCGCGACGGCTGGAGAAAACTGCGGGCGACGCCGCTCGCGAAGATCACCGCGTAGATCGGCCAGACCCGACGCTCCGCGATCACGTTGGGCGAGAGCGTGAATCCGAGCAGCGCGAGCGAGC
>JBGPVE010000126.1:0-8002 GCA_041491545.1 Gemmatimonadota bacterium
ATCCCCGAAGGCGACGTGGCTGATGTGCCACGCGCCCCGCAGATCGGCCAGGGCGCCGGCGAAGATCGTCTCGTACATCGCGTTGCTGCAGGGCCACGGAAGACCGACCTCCGCCAGCGGCAGGCGCGCCGCCTTGGCCTGCGCTCGCACCAGATCGGTCCGGACGCCGTGCATCGCCACGCGGTTGAACGTCGATGCGATCGTCGTCACCAGCCCGACGACCTCGACCATAGGATCCTGGCGGAGCACGTGCAGGGTCCAAGCGGCGTCCTTGCCGCCGCTCCATGAAAGCGCGACCCGGGCCCGACCCGATTCGGTCACTCAGCGCACCGAAGTCGCGAGCCCCACGATGATCGTGCGCCCGCGGGAGGGGAAGTTGACCACCTGCTCGTAGCGCTTGTCGAAGAGATTCTCGGCCCTGGCACTCAACCAGAGTCCCGGGCTCCGGCCCCGAGGCGCGAGCGCCGTCCACCGGCTGCTCAGGTCGAGGGTGGCGTAGGCCGGCAGCTCGACCCGCCGGGTGGGATCCGGGAATTGAGCGAATCGAAGGTCGTCTCGGCTGCCGACGTAGCTCAGCACGGCGCCCACCTGCAGCCGAGCCGCCACCGCGGCCTGCACGCGCGCCGTCACGGCATCCTGCGGCCGCCGAATCAGGCGCTGCCCACCGACGAACTGGGCGTCCGGACCGGTATCGAAGCCGGCATCGGTGACCAGCGTGCGCAGCCGCGTGTACGATACGCCGCCTTCCACCGGACCGATCCGTCGAACCTGCAGCCCCGCCTCCAATCCCGAGGCCCGCGCCGCGGCGACGTTGAAGTAGTTCGGGTCGCCGAAGATCGGCGGGGCGCCGGTGTACTGGATCAGGTCGCGAAAGTGCTGGACGAATCCGGTAAGCGACAGGCCGATGTGTCCCGCCGCCAAGTCCTGCTCCAGCCCCGCCTCGAAGTTGGTGGAGTGCTCGGGCTTGAGGTTCGGGTTGCCGATGACGAATCCGGTGGCGAAGCTCTCGAAGAAGCTGGGCTCTTTGAATCCGCTCCCGACCGATGCGCGCACGCGAGTAGAGGACGAGAGAAATCCGAGCGCCGCCACTCGATAGGTCCAGAATTGCCCAAAGCGTTGATTGTCATCGAGGCGTCCGCCGGCCGTGAGCTCGAGGCGGTGCACCGGCTGCGCGCTGCCCTGGAGATAGAATCCCCAGTTGTGCCGGTTGGCCTTGAAGGTGTCATCGCTCGGTCCAAACGGTCCGTCCGAGCTTGACACATCTTCCTCGTGCTGGTCGTCGAACGCCGCGCCGCCCATCACCGTGGCGTGCGGGATGCCGGAAAAGAGCAGCCGACCGTCGACCGTCCGCCGCGTGATCGTCGCCAGGCTGGTGCTGAACTCGGCCGTGCCGCCGAGCGTGTCCCGATTGTCGTAGCCGCGCGAGGTGACGTTGCGTCCTAGGAGGAGCTGACCCTTGAGCTGGGACGCCAGTCGCTGGGAAACATCCAGCGAGATGGTCGTCACCTTCTCCGTGCTGAATTGGTTGTGGAGCACCGGCGCGCCGGTGAAGTCGGTGGGGAAGTCGAAGGTCCCGTCGTGGTATCGCACCGCGAGGGTGGCTTCTGTGCGAGTGCCGGCCCGGGCCTGAAGCAGCGCGCTGGCGACGGTGTTCCCATAGCTGTTGTTGAACGGGTAAATGCCGTCGCTGGTCAGGCGCGACACCGACCCCGACCAGCCGAACCCGCTGATGCCGCCGCGCACCGCGCCCTCCCACCGCACGGTGCCGTAGCTGCCGGCCTCACCCGACGCCTCGAGCGCCGTGCTCCCCGCGCCCTTTCGGGTGATGATCTGCACCACGCCCGAGATCGCATCCGAGCCGTACAGCACGCTTGCGGGGCCGCGCACGATCTCGATGCGCTCGACGTTGTCGATCGCGAGCGAGCCCAAGTCGAACGCACCGCCCGGATCGTTCACCGGCATCCCGTCCACCAACACCTTCACGTAGTCGCTCTCGCCGCCGCGCACGAAGAGCGACGTGGTTGCGCCGAACGAGCCGCTCTGGACCACTTGGACGCCGGGCACCTGGCGCAGCGCGTCGCCCACGAACCGGATTCCCTGCGCCCGCAAATCCTCTCCCTTGAGCACGGTCAGGGTCGTCGCCACCGAGTCCGGGGCCACCGGGTACCGAGTGGCGGTGACGACCATTTCGGGCAGCGACACCGTGTCGCGCACACCCTGCGCCCGAACCGCGGTGCCGGGAAGAATGAGCAGAAGGATCAGGCCGGCGAGCGGCTGCCTCGCGGCGTTGGCAAAGCGGTGCGACATCCTAGGATCTCCGGTGGTGGGGTTGGATGGATGTGAGACGCGCGCGTAAGGCGGTGATGGCCTCAGGGGCGCGGGGACTGGGTCGCGCCAGGGCCGCGTCGTCGAGTGCGATGACGCGGCCCTCGCGCACGGCCGGAACCGCTTGCCACTCCGGCCGCTGGAGGAAGGATGCGCGGAGACCGCCGACGACGAGCACGACGTCGGGATCCCGAACGACGATCGCCTCCAGCGCCACCGGCGCCGAGGAGACCTTGAGATCGTCGAAGATGTTCCGGCCGCCGGCGAGGTCGACCAGCTCGCCCAGGAAACTGCCGTGACCCATCGCGACCGGCGGCTGACCCCAGGCCAAGAGCAGCACGGCGGGTTTCTCCCGCCCGCTCGAGCCCGCCCCGCTGCGCGCCGCGGCCAGTGCACCGTCGAACGCCTGCGCGAGCGACTCCGCGGCCACGTGGTCACCAGTGACCGCGGCGAGCAGCCGGCCCACCCGCGGCACGTCATCCAGCCGATCGGTGCGGACCTGCAGGACCGGGACGCCGAGCCCCGCCAGTTGGCGCGCGGCGCCGTCGTTGAGCGCGGTGCGATAAAGGATCACGAGGTCGGGGCGGCGGGCCATGACGGCTTCGACGTTCGGCGGAAAGCCCTCGCCCACGCTGGGCACTCGCCGGGCCGCGAGCGGATAGTCGCACCATACGCTGCGGCCGACGACTCGGGCCCCCGCGCCGAGCGCGAAGAGCAGCTCGGTGGTGACCGGGTTGAGCGACACGATGCGTCGGGCCGGCGCCGGAAGGCGCACGATGTTGCCCGCGTCGTCGGCGACGGCGACCTGCGCCGAGGCGCGGCTGGCCGTCGCTGACGCGACGCTCACGCCGCCGAGAATGAGGAGGATTGCGTATCGAAGTCCGCTCAAAGCAATCCGCCCATTCCCGGGGTGCGGAGAATGGGCGAACGCGGGCCGAATCGAAGGGGCCAGAGTCGCCACCGTTCCCTCCCCCGAGGGTTAGTGTGGTGGCGCGAGCAAGGAGGTCTCCTGGCTTCGGGCTCTCGCTCGCCTTCCCGGTTTCCCAGTGGCGTGTGTGAGCGAGGGGTTGTCTGCCCGTTACAGTGGCGGGGCCGCGCCGGATTTGCACCGGCTTCCGAGTGTCCGTGCTCGCGGACGAGTTGTGTGCTTCGGGACCCATCTTAAGACACCGCACCGATCGCGCGCAAGAGGGACGCCGATTTCACCCTTCACGCTTCACCCGTTATCCGCGGTTAACTTTCCAGCATGTCCCTCGTGTGCACCCCCGCTATCGTTCTCTCCACGCTGCGTTACAGCGAGTCCTCCAAGATCGTTCGCCTCGCGACTCGCGACATCGGCGTGCAGAGCGCGATCGCCAAAGGAGCGCTTCGCCCGAAGAGCCGCTTTGGCGCTGGTCTCCAGCTCTTGAGCGAGGGCCAGGCGCAGTTGTACATCAAGGACCATCGCGAGCTGCACACGCTGGCCGCGTTCGATCTCTCGCGGGTGCCCATCGGACTCGCGGCGGAGCTCGACCGCTACGCCGCCGGGTCTGTGCTCGCGGAGATCATGCTCCGCTTCGCGCCGCCCGATCCCCATCCGGCGAGCTTCGATCTGCTCGCCGAATCGCTGCGCCGGCTGGAGCTCGCACCGCCGGCCGAGCTGGAGTCGCTTGGCCTTCGCTGCATCTGGCATTTGGCGAGCGTGCTCGGTTTCGCTCCCGCGCTCGACGCCTGCGTCCACGATGGCGCGCCGATCCCCTCCACCGGTGACCTGTCGTTCAGCACCCGGGAAGGCGGCGCGCTGTGCCCGGCCTGCGCCGCGCCGCACGGGGCCACTCGCCTGCCGGCGCAGGCGCGCGCGGATCTGATTCGGTTGCTCGATCCGGACGCGCCGCTGCCCGAGCTCGCGCCCCGCCATGCCGCCGCGCACCGGCGTCTCCTGGGTCGCTACGTTCGGTACCACCTGGGCGAAGGCGCGGAGCTGCCGGCGCTCGAGTTCTGGACCCGTCGCCCGTGGGTCGCTCCATGATCGTCGGCACGGCCGGTCACATCGATCACGGGAAGTCGAGCCTCATCGCCGCGCTCACCGGTCGCCCGATGGATCGCTTGGAGGAGGAGCGGCGGCGGGGCATCACCATCGATCTGAATTTTGCGCCGCTCGATCTCGGCGACGGTCGCCTGGCCGGCGTGGTGGACGTGCCGGGGCACGAGGATTTCGTTCGGACGATGGTGGCCGGCGCGTCGGGATTTGACCTGGCGCTCCTCGTTGTCGCGGCGGACGAGGGCGTCATGCCGCAGACCGCCGAGCATCTGGCCATCCTCGAGCAGCTCGGTGTGACGGCGGGGATTCCGGTCATCACCAAGGCGGATCTGGTCGAACCCGACTGGCTCGAGCTGGTGGCCCTCGAGTTGGACGAGCGTCTCCGAGCGTCATCGGTCGCGTTCGAGGAGCCCGTGGCGGTTTCGGTGGTCACGGGGCAGGGGCTCGACATCTTGCGCGCGCGGCTTCGGGATCACGCGGCCCGGATTCGGCCCCGGTCCCGGGACGATGCCTTCCGGCTTCCGGTCGACCGAGCCTTCTCCGCATCCGGCGTCGGCACCGTGGTCACCGGCACCGCCTGGTCCGGCTCGCTGGCGATCGGCGACCGGGTGGTGGTCCTGCCCGGCGGGGCCGAAGCCCGGGTGCGATCGCTCGAGAGTCATGGTCGCGCCCTCGAGCGGAGCGAGCCCGGGGCCCGCGTCGCGGTGGGCCTGGCGGGGCTGGACCGCGTGCAGGTGGCGCGCGGCGACGTGTTGGTGACCGCCGAGCTGCCGTGGGCCCCCAGCCAGGCGGTGGACGTCGAGATCTCGCTCTCAGCCGCCGCGGCGCGGCCGCTCGCCGCCCGAAGCCGGGTTCGCTTTCACCTGGGCACCGCCGAGGTGATGGCGCGGGTGCTGCCGCGAGGTCCGATCGAACCAGGCAGGCGCGGCCTGGCCCGCCTCCGTCTCGAGGCGCCGGTCGTGGCCCGGGGTGGCGACCGATTCGTCCTGCGGAGCTACAGTCCCGTCACGACGATCGGCGGCGGGCGAGTGCTCGATCCGCGCCCACCGCTGCGGGGAGCCAAATGGCCTGAGGGCCTTGCGGCCACCGACCCGAAGCGGCGACTGCACGCCCTCGTTGCCCGCCGACCCTACGGCATCGAGGCGCCAGCCGGCGCGATTCTTCTGGGTGTGCCGAGCGCGGAGGCACTCGCCGCGGCGGCCGGTGACCCCGACCTCCGGATTGTCGGGCAGCACTGGGTTCTCGGGCGAACGGTCGAGGAGACCGCAACCCGTGCGCTCGACCTGATCCGGGATTTCCACCGGCGGCAGCCGTCGGAGCGCGGCATCCCCCTGGAGACCCTTCGCAGCGCGCTCCGCGCGCCCGACTGGCTGACCGAAGCCGCCCTGGGGGACCTCCTCCGCGCGCGTCGAGCCCGAACGGTCCACGGAGTCACCTGGGTCAGCGGCTTCGAGCCCCGGGTCGCCGGGGGAGAGGCGGAGATCGACCGGGTCGTCGACATCCTCACCCGGGCCGGCCTCGCGCCGCCCACTGTGGCGGAGCTCGAGCGGGAGATGGGCCGGCACGACGTCGCCGCCCTCCTCCGGCTCGCGGCCGCCCGCGGTCGGGTCGAAGGTGTCGAGCGGGATCGCTACTACGCGGGCGAGGCGCTCCAGCGGTTCACCGCGACCCTCCGGGAGGTGGGTCGCGCCGGGGACATTCAGCCGGCCGCCGTGCGCGAGCGGCTGGGCATCAGCCGGAAGTTTCTTATCCCGCTCCTCGAGTGGGCCGATGGCCGCGGGATCACGGTGCGGGTGGGCGATATCCGGCGGCTCGCGGTGCCGCGGAACCGAATCGTGCAACCCGAATAGCCAATGTCGTGTTCCTTGACAGAGCCGTCCGCCATTTGGCATATTCCGCGTCCCTTCATGATGAACGCATCCGTGCCACATTGCCGCCAGCCCGGAGGTGCAGCCACCGGTTAACCCTCTGTTCGACGAGGAGTCCCCATGGTCCGCTTCAAGTGGGCGGGGTGGTGGCTCGGGCTGTTGGTCGGTGCAGGTTTGCCAGTCGCTGCTCAGGCGCAGATACTGTCCCCGGCGCCGCAAGCCGAGCTGAAGGATCCCTACCCCAATCCGTTGGGCGCGGCAACCACGATCCCGTTCGACCTCAACCAGGAGCTGTGCGTCCGAGGTCATCAGCCGGTTGTCAGTCTGAGAATCTTCAACTCGCTGGTGCAGGTAGTGGCGGTCCCAGTGCTGGTGGACAGTACCGGTAACTCACAGCCGCTGGAGTTGGTGCGGCTCAATTGCGGTCGGCACCGGGCCTACTGGGACGGCAAATACCTGGGTGGAAGACGGGAAGCGGGAACGGGGGTCTATTACCTGCAGCTGACGGTTGACGGGGGCAGACTCACCCGCAAAATGATCGTGGCGCGACGACTGTCGCCCCAACACTGATGTTGTTTACACCTACGGAAAGGCGGTCCGGTTCGGGCCGCCTTTCACCTTTTGTGGCGATGGCGAACTAGGGGCGCTGCGCCATTTCGGCAGGATTCGACGGTCCACCCCTTGCCAATTCCATTACGGAATTCAATCCTTGGCACCTGAGACGCCAGACTCCCTCGACTATCGAGGACGCAATGATTCGACCGGAACGTTTGACCATCAAAGCCCAGGAAGCCTTCCGCGACGCCGGCGAGGAGGCGAAGCGTCGGGGGAATCCTGTGATCAACGACGCGCATCTCTTTCTGGTCTTGCTGTCGCAGGACGAGGGCGTGGTGCAGCCGCTGCTACAGAAAGCCGGCCTCAACGTGGCAGCCCTCCGCGATGCCGCGGAGCGGGAGATCGCCCGCTTCCCGACCCAGAGCGGCGGGACCGAGCCCACCTTCAGCCGGGAGCTGCATCGCGTCTTCGACCGGGCCGAGCAGGAGGCCAAGTCGCTGGGCGACGCCTACGTGTCCACCGAGCATCTGCTGGTCGCGCTGGTCGAGGAGAAGGGAACGACCGCGCGGGCGCTGCTCAGCGCCCAGGAGATCGATGCCGACGATCTGCGGCGGGCGCTGAAGGATGTGCGGGGCTCCCACCGTGTGTCGGACCAGTCGCCCGAGGCCCAATATCAGGCGCTCGAGCGCTACACCCGGAACCTCACCGAGCTGGCGCGGAAGGGAAAGCTGGATCCGGTCATCGGCCGGGACGAAGAGATCCGCCGGGTGATGCAGGTGCTGTCGCGCCGCACCAAAAACAATCCGGTGCTCATCGGTGAACCCGGAGTGGGCAAGACCGCCATCGTGGAAGGCTTGGCCCAGCGGATCGTGGATGGGGATGTCCCCGACTCGCTCCGCAACCGCGAGCTGGTCGCGTTGGACATCGGTCAGCTCTTGGCGGGCGCCAAGTATCGCGGCGAGTTCGAGGAGCGGCTCAAGGCGGTGGTGAAGGAGCTGGTGGAGAGCGAAGGCCGCTACGTCACCTTCATCGACGAGCTGCACACCATCGTCGGCGCGGGCGCCGCGGAGGGAGCGGTGGACGCCAGCAACATGCTCAAGCCGCCGCTGGCCCGAGGCGAGCTGCACGTGGTCGGCGCCACGACGCTCGATGAGTATCGCAAGCATATCGAGAAGGATCCCGCCCTCGAGCGCCGGTTCCAGCCGGTCTTGGTCGGGGAGCCGAACCTGACCGA
>JBGPVE010000127.1:0-7922 GCA_041491545.1 Gemmatimonadota bacterium
ATGGGCGCCGCCGTACCGGTCGCCCGGCTCGCCGACGCTAAGGCCGAATGCTCGCGCGGCGGGCTGGGCCAGGAAGTACGCCGACTTGAGCAGCTGCCCCCAGCGGTGATGCACCGCGCCGATAAGGATGCCGCCGGTCTCGATCAGGGCGCGCAGGTGGCCCAGCATCGCCTCGCGCTCGGCGGCGGGGCTGACATAGGTCAAGACGTTATCGAACAGGGTCACCAGTTGCGCGGGCTCGCCATCGGCGCGGAGCTCGCTCGCGCTGCAACAGCGCACCTCGATCCGATCGGTGCAGCCCCACGCTTGGAGGTTTCGGGTGGCGAGATCGACCATCGCCGCCGCCGGATCGCAAGCGATGATACGAGCGGCTGGGAAGATCTCGCGAAGCCGCGGGATCTCTCGGCCACTGCCGCAGCCGACCATATAGACCCGGCGCACCTCGCGCTGACGGGCACCGAGCGAGGAGACGGCCGCGGTCATGACGTACTGCTCGTACCAGCGCAGGGACGGCGGCAGATCCGCGTAGGGCGAGACGATCTCGGGAGCGTTCCAATACTCTCCCTGCGTGATGAGGCGCGTCCGAGACGGGCTCACTGTTGGGCACCGCCCCATTGGACGGTCGTCGAGCCGTTCGCCGGAAGGTCGCCCCACACGGCGAGCCAGTCCGACCAGATTCGATGCCCCGCGGGCGCTCGGTCACCCCAGTGGACGTCGGTCGGAGAAACCGAGCCTGGCAGCAGCAGGGTGAAGCCCGTCACCGGCGAGTCCGACGCGTTGTCGACGCGCACGGTCGTCCTGGCGACATCGACCACGCTGGTGAATTGCAGCGCCCGCACCCACGCTGCGAGGTCACCCATCGGGGGGTTCCACGCGCGTCCCGCTCGAACCGCGGCTGCAAGATGATCGAGAAAATCGATCCACGGGCTCGCGAGAGCCAGCGCGCCGCCCCCGGTGGCGAATACGCCGGCGAGGTAGGGAAGCTCGTTGAGCAGGTAGCAATGCCCGATGTGCAGGCCGCGCTCGGCGAGGAGACGCTCGACCGCCTCCGGCGTATAGACGTCGCTCGTATGCACGACCTCGAGTGTCGTGAAGAGCAACAGCTCGTCCGCCCGGGCATCCCTGAGTGGGACCGCGCGCTCGGGATAGAGCGTGGGGGCATATCGCAGGAGATGCTGTTGGGTGTATGGCTCCGGGCGTTGTGGTCCCGCGGCGCGCCCGAGCTCGGCCGGGACCGAGCCGAGCCGGCGCATGGTGCGCTCCAGTCGCTCGGCGGCGGGGCGGGGGGCACGCAGCTCCATCATGATGCCGCGCATCGTGGAGATCGCCTGTCCGATGTGCGGCCCGATCGCCGTGCCTTCGGTGGCGCTTCGGATCAGCGATCGGAGATAGTGCACCGCGACGAGCCACTCACCCCGACGCAGGTGCCGGCCGAGCTGATGCCATCGATCGGGCGCGATTTGGGCCTGCAGCGCCAGCAGGTTGAGCGACCCGACGGCGTCGGCCGGGACGTCCTGATAGGACCAGAGGCTCGTGAAGCCCGCGTTCGTGAGCTCGGTGAGGAGATCGTACGTCGACCGATCGGCGCCGCCCATGGCGTAGCCGTAGCATTGCGACAGACCGTGATCGAGCCAGGTGCGAGGCCGAAATTGCTGCACGATGGTTCCCAATGCTCGGCGGAAGGTGTCGCGGTCGAGGTCGCCGGATTCATTGAGACCGTGCGGGGCGATTTCGGAGCCATCCTGGTACAACTCGTCCAGGAGGCGCCGATAGTCAGGCTCCTCCAGCGAGGGGGCGGGTGCCCGGTCGACCGGCCGGCTCGCCACCACAAAGGCGCCCTTGGTCAGCCGGAGGCCTCGGCGGCGCCAGCCGGGACGCCGGCCGTCGCCGGCCAGGAAGAGCTGCAGCCGCTCTCGCGTATCGAAGTCGCAGTGGTCGGTGAGGGCGAGCGCGGCTTCGGCTCCGCCCGGAAAGCGGCCCGCTACCGCCGGCGCGCTCTCGGTCCCGGCGGCGGCGGAATCGACGCTCAGCGCCAGCTCGATGCTCGTGTGACGACCGGTCGGGAGCGTCGGCGCCGCCTCGGATCGGGGACCACCCAACAGATGCCAGCGAGGATGAAGGACGGCGCCGTCCAGCAGCAGCCGGACCGTAAGGAACCCGTCCCGGCGATCGATCTCAGCGGCACAGCCGCCGCGCACGGAGCGAAGCCGGTATCCGGTGCCGATGCCGGCCCAAGAGAGGGCCAGCGGCGCGTATTCGCCCAGCACCTGCGGTTCCGTCAACGGGCCCCAGCGGAGGTAGCGATCCAAGAGGAAAGGCGGCGCGGCACACGGCGCGCTCAGCCCGACGACACAGCGCGCCAGGCGAACCGGGCGCAGTACGTCGACGTCGATCCGGAGGCAGTATGCGCTCGATGAGAGCTGCCGGGCCGGTGTCAGCGAGACCGAGAGCCGTGTCGCCAGGTCGGAGCAGGTCCAGCGGTCGGGAGTCAGCGACTCCCACCGCCACGCCGCGCGCTCGAACGGCGCCGCGTCGCTCATGTACTCGACCATCGGCTCGTCCAGGAACAGCGCCGGGCCGCGATCGTCCACGCAGAGAGCCGGCTTCATCGGTAGAGCATGCGCTTGAGCTTGGGCCACATCTTCATTGCGGTGCCCAACCCGACGGCGCACCAGGCGCGGAACAGGATGGGATTGGTGATTACGGTGACTGGCGATGCCAGCCGGCGCTCGATCGGGCGGAACTTCTGCTTGAAGCGATACACCGGGCCGGAGCGCGTGCCAAGGTCGTAGAACTTGACCGCATACCGCGTGAAGTATCGCATGGCATGCCAGTGCAGCAGCACCGACGGGCTCTCCCGCTCTCCGATCGCGGCGACATCCAGGGCGCCGATGACGTAGCGCGCGGTGGTCGCGTCGCGCACCACCAAGATGGCCTGGACCGGCCGACTGTCCAAGTAGGCCGCGAAAAGGCGCGCGCCTTGGTGCGGACGCGCGGCCTCGAGGAGCGCGAGAAAGCTCTCCAGCGGGCGATAGCGAAAGTTCTTGCGGTCGCTCAACTCCTCGAACAGCGGCCAGAGCGATCGCAGGAAATCCGGGTCGTCGCTCGACTCGATACGGTAGCCGACCTCGCCCGCGTGGCGCAAATTGCGCCGCGCGACCGGCTGGAACGAGCGGAGGACCTCGTCTTCCTGTTCATGCTGCGGCACCAGCAGCTCTTCGGGCGGCTCGCGGTAGAACGGGAACGGATCGGTGCGCTCGGTCGACGGCAGCGCGGCCCATGCGGCCAAGAGCTCGTCGCGCTCGTGGCTGCATCGGAGAAAGACGTACCCCGCCCGGCGGGCCCACCGCGCGAACGCCGGAAGGGCGTCCGCCGGCAGCGGGCCATCGCCCAGCAACACGGGGCCCCGTTGAATCAGTCCGGCCCGGACCCCTGGAATGCCGAGTTGCAGCACGCAGACGAAGGCGCGGGGTCGGCCGTCCGCGGAGTAGACGAAGTAGCGCGGCCGAAACCGAAGCACGCGCAGCGGCTCATTCCAGTAAGGAAACTGAAAGAGCGATGCCTGGGTGCCCAACAGAACGCGATTCCACTGGTCGAGGTCCGCGTGGGGAATCTCAACCCATCCGTTGCCGGCGCCGGGCCGGGCCGGCTGTGGAAGTTGGGTCACCGGTCTGCTCCACCGATCGGGAAGGGGCGTTGCGTGACACTATCATCGACGATGCCGGGGGTCTGAGTCAAACTATGTATCCTACGGCTGAGGTCGGCGGAAGCCCGCAGCAGACCCGATCGAATCTCAAGACCGGCGGAGGCGGGCGCACGATTGCGATCCTTTGTCCGGGGGTCTGGAGCATTCGCAACGTGGTGCATTCCGGGTTGACCGAGCGGCTTCGGGCTGCCGGCATCCGGCCCCACTTGATCGTCGGCGGTCCCGATGCGTGGTTGCTCGAGAGCATCGCCAACCAGGAAGACTGCTCCCGATTGCTCGACGCGCCTCTGGTGCGGCGTGCAAGGGGCAAGCCATCGCTCGACGCGCTGCTCCGCGCCTCGTTTTGTCGCCACCACGGGCTCAGCTCCTATCGCGTCTTCAACCGCTGGCGACGCGAGGCGGAGACCCCTTGGCAGCGGGCCCGGAACGTCGTGGTCGATCTCCTGAGCGTACCCGGCAGTGAGGCGCGCGTGCTGCGGTGGCAGATCGCCAATCTGGAGCGGCTCACGCGGCACACTCGGAACTTGGACCCGGTCCGCGCTCACCTCGCGGGCCTGCGTCCGGATCTGGTGATCTCGACCGCCTGCATCGCCGGCAGCGAGACGCCCTACCTGATGGCCGCCAGGGACCTCGGCATCCCGTCGCTCGGCTGCATCCTGAGCTTCGACAACCTCACCAGCCGGAGCGTGCTCCCGGTGTTCGACTGGTATGCCGTCTGGAACGACCGGATGCGCCGGCAGCTCCTCACGCTCTATCCCGATCGGGCCCCGGAGCGAATCGCGGTGACCGGCACTCCACAATTCGACTTCCACGTGCGGGAGCAGTGCCGGCCCGCCCGGGCGCAGACCTTGGCGAATCTGGGTTTGAGCCCGAACGACCGCTACCTCTTCTACGGTGCGAACAGCGTGGAGTTCACTCCCACCGAACCGAAGCTCGTCCTGGATCTGGCGCGCGCCTGCGCGGAGCGGGTCGAGCTTCGGGGGCATCGCATCGTGGTGCGACTCCACCCGCTGGACGACTTCTCCCGCTGGGAACCGTTCGGCGCAGCGGCAGCCGGCGTGGTGCTCCAGCGGCCCTGGAGCCCGGAGCTCGGGCCGTTCAATGCGGAAGAGCAGTCTCGTCTGGTGGGCACGCTGCTTCACGCCGACGCCTGTCTCAACATCGGGTCCACCATCAGCCTGGACGCTGCGGTGCTCGATACGCCCGTAGTCTGCGTCGCCTTTGCCGGGCGGCGAGGCGGTGCCGAGGACCGGTTCTGCCGCGAGGTATATGAGACGGAGCATTACGAGCCGATCGCGCAAAGCGGCGGCGTGCGGCTTGCCGGGAGTCTCGCCGAGCTGGTGGATGAGACCGCCGCCTACGTGCGTGAGCCCAGCCGGGACCGGGAGGGGCGCCGCCGTTTGGTCCAGCTCGACGTCGGTGCGGCGGACGGGCGCGCTACCGAACGCCTGGCTGGGTTGATCGCGGGCCTCGTCGGGGCCCGGGCCGCCACCGTTTCGGCGGAAGGATAGCCGCATGTGCGGAATCGCCGGCATTCTCTCAACGCGCGCGCACGACTGGCAGTCGTGCGCGCGCCGGATGGCGGAGGCGCTCCGCCACCGCGGCCCTGACGCCCAGGCGACCTGGGTCGACCCGGCCGTCGGCGTGGCGCTCGGCCACCGGCGCCTCGCGATCCTGGATCTTTCGCCTAACGGCGCCCAGCCGATGCACTCGGCGAGCGGTCGCTACGTCGTGGCGTACAACGGTGAGATCTACAACTTCGCCGAGGTGCGCGCCGAGCTGGCCGCGGCCGGCCCGGTGACCTTCCGGGGCCACTCGGACACCGAGATCATGCTCGCGGCGATCGAGCGCTGGGGGCTCGAGGGCGCGGTGGGTCGTTTCGCCGGCATGTTCGCCTTTGCGCTGTGGGACCGCGAGTCGCGCACGCTGAGCTTGGTGCGCGATCGGTTGGGGGAGAAGCCGCTGTACTACGGCTGGATCGGAGGCGCGTTCGTGTTCGGCTCGGAGCTCAAGTCGCTCCGCGCCTACCCGGGCTGGCACGGATCGGTCGATCCCGCGGCGCTCGATCTACTATTGCGATATCAGTACGTGCCGGCACCGCTTTCCATCTATCACGGCATCTACAAGCTGCTGCCGGGCACCATCCTCAACGTCAGAGCCGACACGGCGTCGGACGCAACCGTGCCGGAGCCCTATTGGTCGGCCCGCGACGTGTTCGAGCGGGGCGCGCGCCATCCCTTTGCCGGGGCGGACGAAGCGGCGGCCGACGCGCTCGAGGCGTTGCTGCGCCAGGCCGTGCGCGGCCAGATGATCGCCGACGTGCCGCTCGGCGCCTTCCTCTCGGGCGGCATCGATTCGTCGACGGTGGTGGCGCTGATGCAGGCCGAAGCCTCGCTGCCGGTGCGCACGTTCACGATCGGGTTCGGCGAGGCGGGGTACGACGAGGCCGTCGATGCCCAACGGGTGGCCGCGCATCTCGGCACCGACCACACCGAGCTGTACGTGTCGGGCGCCGACGCGCTGGACGTGGTGCCGGCGCTGCCGACGATATACGACGAGCCCTTCGCGGACGCGTCCCAGATTCCCACCGCGATCGTCGCGCGGCTCGCGCGCCAGCATGTCACCGTCGCTCTCTCGGGCGATGGGGGAGACGAGCTCTTCGGCGGCTACCCGCGGTATCGGCGCCGTACTCGTCTGTACCAGATTCTCGCGGCGCTCCCGGCCGGCCTCCGCGCGGCCGCGGCTCGCATCGTCGCCATGACACCGGCACAGTCGTCGCTCGCTCGCCATCGGATTCTCGCCTTCACGAGCCGACTCGCTGCGCCGACCCGCGAAGCGATGTACCACGCCGCGATGTCCCAATGGAAAGATCCGCGCTCGCTGGTCCTCGACGTCGCGGGGGAGGCACCGCGGCTGATTTCCGAGCGGCGCTGGGCCCAGTTGCCGGACATGGCCGAGCTCATGATGTATCACGACGCGGTGAGCTATCTCCCGGACGATATCCTCGTCAAGGTCGACCGGGCCACGATGGCCGTGAGCCTAGAATCCCGCACGCCCTATCTCGACCATCGCGTGGTCGAGTTCTCGGCGCGGCTGCCGCTCGCGACCAAGGTGCGCGATGGCCAGGGGAAGTGGATTCTCAAGCAGGTGCTCCACCGCCACGTGCCGCGCGAGCTGATCGATCGCCCCAAGCACGGCTTCGGTCCGCCGATCCGCGCTTGGCTCCGAGGGCCGCTCCGCACCTGGGCCGAGGATCTGCTCGCCGAGGACTCGCTTCGACGGCAGGGTTTCCTCGACGCGACCCGTGTGCGCCGAATCTGGAACGAGCACCAGCGCGGAGTGGATCACTGGACGCCGCTGCTCTGGACGATCGTGGTGTTTCAAGCGTGGCTGGACCATGCCGCCCGCGACTCCGGCGACGGCGGTCCCTCTGCCATCGAGCCATCGCTTCTGGCGGGGGCTCGATGAAACTGGGGCTCATCTGCTACGAGTATCCTCCCGGTCCTCACGGGGGAGTCGGCACGTTCACGCAGCTTCTCGCGCGTGAGCTGGTGGCGGCAGGGCATGAGGTGCGGGTGGCTGGCATTTATCCGCCATCCTATCCGGCGCCCGACTACGAGGTCGATCACGGTGTGCAGGTCTGGCGGCTGCGCGAGTCCGACCGGCGCCTCGCATGGGTGTATGCCCGATATCGGTTGTACCGTCTGGTGAAGCGCTGGATCGCCGCCGGCGACGTCGATGTGGTGGAGGCGCCGGATTGTTATGGGTGGTTCGCCGGGTGGCCGAAGCTGCCGGTTCCCCTGGTGGCCCGGGCCCACGGATCGCTCACTTACTACGCGCACGAGCTCGGCCGTCCGGTGTCGAACGTCGGCCATCGTCTCGAGGCCGCGTCGTATCGGCGCACCGATGCCTGGGTCGCGGTCAGCGCGCATGCCGGCGCGCTCACCCAGCGTCTGTTCGACCTCCCGACGGGCCCGGCGAGCGTGCTGTACAATCCGGTGCCTGCCCCCGAGCGGGTGCGCCCATACGCGGAGCGCACGCCGGGCACGGTAGTTTTCACCGGAACCCTGACGCCCAAGAAGGGAATCGTCTCTCTGATCGACGCCTGGCCTACCGTGGCCGCCGCTCTGCCCGAGGCTCGGCTGCATGTCTACGGCAAGGATCAGCGGTCTCCGACCGGGGGCTCGATGAAACTGGGGCTCATCTGCTACGAGTA
>JBGPVE010000128.1:0-7820 GCA_041491545.1 Gemmatimonadota bacterium
ACTGCGGTCGTCGTCACCGGCGGTGTATTGGATGCCCCGATCGAGGTCCAAGTCAACGGCGCGACAGCGGGCAATGGCGTCGTGCAAGCCGTGCTCCCCTACGGCATCACGATCCCCGTGCCCGCGCTGGTCGCGAACGACACGGTGCGCGCACGCCAGAAGACCGCGGCCGCGGTCAGTGACTGGTCGCTTGTCGTGAGCGTCCGTGACCACACGCAGGACTACCCAGCGGGACCCCCGCGCCCCGAAGTCTTTCCCTTACCCTTGTACAAGTGCGGCGTCCGGACCGGTGTGACCAACCTCCTGATCGGCGGCAATGTATGGGTCACGGCCGACGGAGCGGAGGTGGGCCGAGCGAACGGCTGCGGGAATCCCCAGGGCGTCAACATCGCTCCGCCATTCGGCATGTCACAGAAAGTTCGGGCGTGGTTCGAGCTGTGCGGAGATCCGAGCCCGCCGTCGATCGAGCACACCACGGGGGCACCGCCGGCTCCGCTGGCCGTGCCGGTCATCGCGCCGCAGTACGCTGGCGGCAGTCAACTCGAGATCTCCAGCATCACCAATGGCGCGAAGGTCACGGTAAAGCGGGGCGGTATCGTGCAGGGCACCTGGGGATGCTGGGGCGGATCCATCCGCCTGGGAGGCTTCGCACCGAACTTCGCCGACAACGAGCTCATCGAGGCGTTCCAATCCATGTGCCCTGGCGACCCGCCCAGCGGCACAGGGACGATGACGGTCCAGCTCTGTTCGAATCTGCCCGCCCCCCAGGTCGGACCGATCCAGGGTGGCGACACTACGGTGTTCTTCTCACAGTACGTACCGGGCGCGACGCTCAGTGTGTGGGTGAATGGTGCCCCGGTCGGGAAAGGCGGCGGCCCTGTCGTCACCCTGACCACGACGATCATGTTCGGCGACACGGTCATCGTGACCCAGGACCTTCCGGGGTGTCGAGGACAGCGGGCCTTGCGGATCACCGTCCCCTGTGTGGACCCGCCGGTCGCGGGCGATCCGTCCGCGCTGGACCTGTTCCCGGTCGGCGTGATCGATTTCGCCAATGGACCGAACAAGGGTCGCATCTACTATCCCGCAGAGGACGACGGAACCGGTGTGGCCTTCAGTAAGCGGCTCGCGGCGCTCGGACGGATGCCGCTTGTGGTAATGGCCCACGGCAATCACGATGCGGGTGTGCCGAACTATCTCGGCTACGAATACTTCCAGGCCGACCTCGCCAAGATGGGGTTCGTCGCGATGTCGGTGGACTGCAACGCCCAGAACGGGATGGGCTACAGCGTCACGATCATCCAGAGGCGCGCCGACCTGATCATCGGTGCGATCGCGCTCACACAGCAGCTCGACGCCGATCCCACATCGGTGCTCTTCGGGCGCGTCGATTTTTCGCGCGTGGGACTGATGGGTCATTCGCAGGGCGGCGAGGCGGTCGTGCTGGTGCCGGAGGTCATCGGCCTGCCGGGGGTGACGATCCGCTCCGTGATCGCCCTAGCCCCGACCGAAGGCGGCGCGACTCAGAGAACGCCGACAGGGCACGCATTCATGACGATCCTCCCGGCCGCGGACGGAGACGTGTGGCCGAACGACGGAGCTATCTACTACGACCGAGCCATCCCCTCCCCGTTCAAATCGCAGCTCTTCGTGCACTTCACCAACCACCAGTTCTACAATCGGCAGTGGCTCGACGATGACAGCCTGTGGCCCAAAGCCGCGCCAACGCCCCCGGTCCTGAGCCGCTATGACCACGAGCGAGTGCTGACGGCCTACGGATGCGCGTTCTACCGCGCCGCACTATTCGGTCATTCGACCCTTGCGTATCTGGCGGGCAGCCTGCTTCCGGCAGGGGTCGCCACCGCGAACGTGCACCTCTCGTTCCAGCAGACAGACGCGCTCACCGTGGACAATCATGAGGATGGCAATGGGATCGGCATGAATTCGCTGGGCGCGCCGACCCAGCAGCTAGGGGGCCTGACCGCCGACGAATTTCCATTTCACCAGGGCGGTGGCGCGTTCAACGGCTCCTTCTACGGCGACAGCGTGGGCATGGTGGCTCGCCCGGGTGGCAATGGGCGTATCTTCATGCAGGATCTTGCCGGCAAGCGCGATCTGACCAGGGGGGATGTGTGGATCCGCGTGGCGGAGGTCTTCGGTGGACAGGCGGACAAAGCCCCGCCGACGGGCTTCCAGCTGGGCCTGCGCGACGCGAACGGCACCGAGGCCTGGGTGGATTCTGACGACGTGGGCGGCGTGCCGCGGCCGTTCTCCCGCAACCCAGCGACGATGAAGACCATGCTGAAGACGTTGCGCTTCAAGTCCGGCTGCTTCGCCGGCAACCGCCGGCTCGACTTGTCGTCCATCACCGTCGTGCTGCTCCGCTTCAACCGCAACGATGAACGCGCGTTGGCACTCGACGACCTGCAGATCGTCGCGAGCTAGAGAGAGGGGGTCGCCATGTCTACCGATGCCGGGTCGCCTATCGGGCCCCGTGGGCAGGTCGGACCGGATCTGCCTCGCCTGCGCAAGCTGCGGATTCGGCGCATCCGGTTCGAGCCGCCGAAGCTCGAGCACTTCCGGTCCTCCCTTGCCCGTTACCGCGAGGCGATCGAGTTTATCGTTGAAACCGACGGCCAGGTCCCCGCGCGCGCCTACGGCCCCGCGCTCTTCGTGGGCAACGTGGAAGTCAATCAGAGTGAGCGGCTGGACGATACGACGTGGCGGTTGTTGGCTTTCGAGCCGGATCGGCTCGAGCCCGGGGCGCCCATCAGCTGGGGATGGATGAAGGACCCCGAGACCTCGCGCCAGCCGACGAGGTTCCGCTACGAAGTGGAGGACGGCGCGCCGAAGGGACCAGCAGAGAGGCCCCCGAGGTGAGGAATACTCGTGTGCGGGCGGCGGCGGCGGCCGAGCGCTGCGGCGACAAGGTCGAGTTCCTCGGGATGAATGTCACCATCAATCAGACCCCTGCACGGGTGCGCCGGTATTTGGAGACCGAGAGGCCCCCGTACCGGCCACTCTGGGACGAGAAGGGGACCAGCGTCAAGGCCTACAAGGTCCCCGCGACCTCCTACGTGGTGATCATCGACGCCAAAGGCACGGTGGTCTACACCGGCTTCGGTGGGAAGCAGGAATTCGAGGAAGCGCTGAAGCGCGCCGCCGGCTAAGCTCCGGATCAAAGCAGGTAGGGACGAAGGTCACTAAGAGAGCCCGGTACCGACAAAGCAGAGTGCACGGCGGCTCCCCCCTTTATCTTTTGAATCGCGCCGCTTCCTCCGAGCCGCCGGTGACATCGCCAGCGCTGTACGAGTGCGCTCCGGCCCCGGCGAGCCGGCCGCCGGCGACAATCAAGTATTCCTCGCGAATGGGACGCCCCTCGAACCAGCATTCCAGAATCTCGCGCACCCCGGCCGCGTAGCGCGCTTGGGCCGACAAGCTCGTACCGGACACATGCGGTGTCATCCCGTGGTGCGGCATCGTCCGCCACGGGTGATCCTTCGGGGCCGGCTGCGGAAACCAGACGTCGCCTGCGTACCCGGCGAGCTGTCCACTCTCGAGCGCCCGCACGACCGCGTCGCGGTCGCAAATCTTGCCGCGCGCGGTATTCACCAGATAGGCGCCCCGCTTCATCTTGGCGATGAGCGCGTCATTGAACAGATGCTCGGTCTCCGGGTGCAGCGGGGCATTGATCGTGACCACATCACAGACCCGTATCAGCGACTCGGCGGTCGGATGGAAGGTCGCGTTCAGCTCTTGCTCGACACCGGCCGGCAGCCGATGCCGATCGGTGTAGTGCAACGTGACGTCGAAAGGCTTGAGCCGGCGCAGGACCGCGGTGCCGATGCGTCCGGCGGCCACCGTGCCGACCGCCATCCCTTCCAGATCGTAGGAGCGGGACACGCAGTCCGCGATGTTCCAGCCGCCGTCGATCACCCACTGGTACGACGGGATATAGTTGCGAACCAGTGCCAGGATCATCATCACGACGTGCTCGGATACGCTGATGCTGTTGCAATAGGTGACCTCGGCGACCGTCATCCCCCGCTCGATGGCGGCCTGGAGGTCGACGTGATCCGACCCGATGCCCGCCGTGATCGCCAGCTTGAGCTTCGGAGCCTTGGCGATGCGCTCCTTGGTGAGGTAGGCCGGCCAGAACGGCTGCGAGATTACGATCTCCGCATCCGGTAGCTCGCGGTCAAAGATCGAGGTCGCGCCGTCCTTGTCGGCAGTGACGAGTAGCCTGTGACCTCGCCCTTCGAGAAACTTCCGAAGACCGAGTTCTCCCGAAACGCTCCCCAAGAGCTGCCCCGGCTTAAAATCCACCTTTTCGGGTGTCGGCAACGTTTGGCCGCCGGGATAGTGCTGCAGCTTGGGGATATCGTCCCGGGCATATGACTTCGGGTACCCCGTGACGGGATCGTCATAGAGTACGCATACGACCTTGGCCATTTCTTCCTCCAGTTGATGATTAGAGAGAACGCTTGGCGCTGTTCAAATGATCCGCGCTGGTGGGCATGCTGGGGATGCCCGTGGATGCTGGTGCCGTCCCGATGCCGGAAGTGGGGCTGGTCACCTGCGCCCGCGCGAAGCCCAGGTTCACCCAGCGACAGCTGGCGGCCATGCTCTGCTTGACGCCGAACCTGCTGAGCTACAGGTCGCGAATCACCGATGTGCCAACAGGTTGCACATCGGGTTACACTGAGCATGCCCGCAAGAACTTGATCTCCGTAGGCAGCTAGACCAACGGGGTCCTAAAGGAATTCGAGGTAGCGATTGGGAGGGTCTCCTCAGCGCGCGTGAATGGTGGTCGGCTCGAGGCCCGGCTTCGGACCGGGCCGACCGGGTGTTGCCGCTTGGTGCTGCAGCAGGGTAACAGGAAGCCGGCGCATGTGCGAAGGACGCGGCCGGGCGAGCCGGCGCAGGTCTGGGCCCGCCGGCGTTGCGCGCGCGCGGGGCCGGTGCGCTAGTTTGGGTGCCATATGCCCTTCACGCGCTACGTCGCCCTCGGCGACTCCATGAGCACCGATCACTATCCGACCTGCGACGTCCACGACCTCGACGTCCCGCCGGGCCAACTGGACCCGCTCGGCGCGGCGGCCCTGCTCTATCGCAACGACGACGCCCGCTGGCCGGAGTTCAGCGGGCGGGACCTCGCGCACCAATCTCCAGGCATAGAGTTCCAGAACCTGGCCGAGGATGGCGTGATGATCGACGACCTCGCGACCGAAGAACTCGCCCGCCTCGGCCGGGACTCCGAGGATCCGCACATCCTGGTCACGCTCACCGCGGGCGGCAACGATCTGCTCGACGCGCTGGCGGCAGGGCGGCGGCTGGACAGCGCGGTGAGCCGGATCGCGCGGTGTTACACCGACCTCGTGGAGAGCCTGCGCGAGGAGCTCCCGCGCGCGACGCTCGTGCTCACGACGGTGTATGATCCCACCGACGGCACCGGCCACCTACCCGGGCTCCAGGCCTATGGCCGTCTCCCGCTCGAGTACCTCGACCGATTCAACGATCAGGTGCGCGAAACGGCTCGGGCGACGCCGGGGGTCGCGCTGGCCGACGTGCACCAGGAGTTCCTCGGCCACGGCGTGACGGCGCCGGAGGAGGAGCGCTGGTATTGGCGGCGCAACCTGATCGAGCCGAGCGCTCTGGGCGCGAGCGAGATTCGGCGGGTGTGGTGGGGGGTGCTGGAGGGGGTAGCCCGGCAGCTCAGAGCGCGCCCGCCTTGAGGCCCGCGATCACGCGGCTGAGCACGCGCCTCGCGTCGAGATGTCCCCCTCAAGTGTTTAGAGGTCAAAAGCCGACCCGGCACCTCGGACCGAAACTGCTGGCAGATCACTTTGTTCTACCATCGAGCCGAGAGCCCTTGTCCACGGCCCTTTCCACCACGACCTGCCGCTTCGCGGACGGCGTTACAGTTTTCGGCTGAGCACATCCTTGATGGCGGCGTTCTCCAAGGCCATGTCGGCATACAATCGCTTGAGCCGGGCATTCTCCGTCTCCAGCTCCTTCAGCCGCTGCAGCTCGGGGACCGACGCGCCGCCGTACTTCCCTTTCCACTTGAAGTACGTCGCCCGGCTGATGCCGTGCTTCCGGAGCAGCTGCACCTCCGATCGGGGAGGCGGCGCTAGCGCGACGATCGGGTCGGCCCTTTGGCGCTGTCTGCCGGCGGGCCCGGCTCGTCGGTCGGGGCCTCGTCGCCGGCCGTTGGGGTCAGGCTGAACGTGCCCGATCCGCGGGCGTCGACACCGAGCCCGGCGCGGGTGGCGCCCCCCTGGTCGGAGAAGGCGAGGGTGGACGACCCGTTGACCGCCAGCCCAAGAACCGTGCGGCCGCGTCCGAGGCTGTCGGCGAGAACCAGGTTGGTGGTACCGTCCCCGAGCACGCCGAGCACCGCTCGCGCCGTACCCGCGGAATCGCTGAACACGAGCGCGGCCGATCCGTCGTCGAGAACGCCGAGCTTTGCCCGGGCTCGACCGGAGGCATCGCTTAGGGTCAGCCGCAACGATCCATCGGGCATGATCCCCAACGCCGCGCGGGCCCCATGCGCCGGATCGCGAACGACGAAGCTCCGGGCTTCCACGACGCCGGGGGTGATCCCGGGGATGCCGCCCCGTCCGAACCCGACGACGAGCGCCGCGCCGACGCCGAGGAGCGCGCCCACGCCAACGATCAGCATCGTAGCCTGGCGCCTGAGCCGCCGGCCTTCGTGCTCCACCTGGTCCACCCGCCGGAGCAGGCTCGCCTCCAGCTCACGCAGCCGGTTCTCAGGATCGCGAGCCTCATTGCCGTGGGCGAGATCACTCGAGGTCGGTGTACTCATGTGGTCAACCGTTCACGCGAGACGTCGAGGAAGTACGACGCGCACGCTCGATCGAGCAACGCGGTCGACAGCGTGGCCTCGACTTCCAGATATCTCGCCGTGTCGCAGAGGTGGTTGATGATGTCCCGCGGGTGACACGACCGCGGGGCGATGTGGTACGGCCCGTAGTACGCCTGGTAGACGTGTTCGACCGCCGCGGGCTCGAAGGGCACCGCGCATGCCAAGCAGCGGCGGCGGAACAGCTCGGCGTATTGAGCGGGCGTCGGATCCGGCACCCGGATCTTGTAGTGGATCCGGCGGAGGAACGCCTCCTCCACCAGCTCGCCGGGGTCGAGGTTCGTCGCGAAAATGAGCAGGCAGTCGAAGGGTACTGGGACCTTCCCGCCGGTGTGCAGCGTGAGATAGTCGATCCGCCGTTCCAGCGGCACGATCCAGCGGTTCAGCAGCTCTCGCGGGGGCATGCGCTGCCGGCCGAAGTCATCGATGATCAGCACGCCGCCGTTTGCCTTGACCTGGAACGGCGCCTGATAGCTCTTGGTGAACGCGTCGTACCGGAGATCGAGTTGATCCAGCGTCAGCTCGCCACCCGCAATGACGACGGGACGTTTGACCCGGGCGAAGCGGCGGTCGTAGTCGTGCCACCCCCGTTTCCACACCCGATCCGCGCCGAGCGGGTCTAGGTCCCCGTCCGGCTCCTCGTAGAGCTGGTGATGGACGGGATCGAACACGGTAATGATCTGGCCGTCGACGTCGATGGCGTAGGGCACGAAGATCTCGCCGCCCAGAAGAGCTGAGATCGCGTCGGCGATCAGCGTCTTCCCGTTGCCCGATTCCCCGTACAGAAAGAGCGACCGAGCCGAGTTGACGGCGGGGCCGAGCGCATCGAGAACGTCTCCGTGCAGAACGACGTCTTGGAACCCGTCGATGAGGCACTCACGAGTGACGTTCACCTCGCCCACGCCGTGGCGAGCGACCCAGGCGCGGTACTGAT
>JBGPVE010000129.1:0-7790 GCA_041491545.1 Gemmatimonadota bacterium
CGCATGCAGCAGGAAGCGCCCGACAAGCAGTTCTTCGCGGCGGATCCCGAAGCCGTGTGCGCGTTCATGAAGACGATCACGCTGCGCGGCGTGCGCGACGCCCTCGTACTCGATCGCTACGACATCACGGTGCCCGACGACATCGCGCGTCGGGCCAAGCTCGCGCTCGACCGGATGGTGAGTCTGGGCCGGTGAGCTTCGACTTCCGAGCGGACGCCGAACGCGTCGCCACTCTCGCGCTTGCCGAAGACGGTCCCCGAGACATTACCAGCGACGTCACCGTCGCCCCCGGTACAGCCGGCGTCGGCGTGCTCGAGTTCCGCAGCGCCGGGGTGCTCGCCGGCCGGCTCTACGCCGATGCGGCGGCCCGATTGTGCGGTTGCGGCATCGATTGGCGGGTGGCTGACGGCACCGCGCTGAGTGCTGGATCGACGATCGCCGCCGTGCGGGGCGCCCTGGCCCCCATGCTTCGATTGGAGCGCACGCTGCTCAATCTCCTGCAGCGCGCCTCGGGTGTCGCGACGACGACGCGGGCGTTCGTCGATGCCGTGCGCGACACCGGCTCGCGCATCCTTCACACTCGAAAGACGGCTCCCGGACTCCGCGGCCTCGACGTGACCGGCGTGCTCGCGGGCGGTGGCGGCCTGCACCGGCTGGACCTCGCCCACACCGTCATGGTGAAGGACAACCACTGGCGCGCGCTCGCGGCTCAGCACAAGGGTCTGGGCGATGCCTTGGATCAGGCCAGGGCGAAAGGCGTGAGTGGCTTGCAGGTCGAGGTTGAGTCCGAGGAGCAGCTCCACGCGGCGTGCGCCGCCCGCGCCAGCCGGCTGCTCATCGACAATCAGTCGCCGGAGACGGTGCGGCGGTGGGCGGGACTCGCGCGGGCCGAGGCGCCGGGCATCGAGATCGAGGCCACCGGCGGGATCACGCTAACGAACGTGCGAGCCTACGCCGAGGCCGGTGCGGATTTCATTTCCATTGGCGCGCTGACCCACAGCGTCCGGGCGGCCGACATCGCCCTCGAGGTCGAGGATCGCTCCTAAGGCCGGCCCGCTTCCGCCTCTGCTCGACGCGTCCTCGCCATCCACACCAGGTAGACGGGAAGACCGAGTCCGATGATGCCGAAGGTGATCCCGGTGTTCACCGGATCGGTGATGAGCGCGTTCGCCACCATTCCCACCGACGCGAGCAAGAAGAGCCAGGGCACAACCGGATAACCCCAGGTCCGATACGGTCTCGGCAGGTCCGGCCGGGTGCGTCGCAGCACGAAGATGGCGGCCACCGCGAGCGCGTAGAACGGCCAGATGCCAAGGACGAACTTGTCGGCCAGCTGCTGAAAGTCGTTGAAGAGCACGTAGATGACGCCGAGCGCCGTGGCCAGCCAAATCGCAACGGAGGGGCTGCCGAAGCGCGGTGAGACCCGCGCGATCGAATTGAAGAACAGTCCGCGATCCGCCATCGCGAAGAAGATACGAGGCCCGGCCATCATAGAGCCGTTGAGGGAGCCAAGGCAGGAGACCATGACGATCGCCGAGACGATCGCGCCGCCCGCCGCGCCGAACGCCGGGATCCGTTCGGCCGCCGTGGCCGCGACCAACTTCGCCGCCGCCATCTCGGGTATCGGCACGAGATAGACGTAGGTCAGGTTGAGCAGCAGATAGATGGCGACGATCGCCGCGGTACCCGCGATCAACGCGCGCGGCAGCGTGCGCCCGGGGTCCTTCACCTCGCCGCCCATGAACGAAAGATCGGCCCACCCGTCGTAGGTCCACATGATGGGGACGAGCGCGGTGGCGATCAGGGAGACCCCCACCGTTCCGCTCCATAGCGGCGAGAAGTGCGCCGCACTCCCTTGACTCGAGGTGAATCCGACGAGCCCGAGCGCCAGGAGCGCCGCGTACTTGACGAGCGTCACCGGATTCATGAGTCTCGCGGCGGCCCGGGAACCGAGGTGGTTGAGCAGCCCGACGGCGATCACGGCGCCGGCGGCGACGTAGCGCACCGTGCGCGCGTCATATCGGAGGAAGTAGCCGAGGTATTCGGCGAAGATCGTCGCGATCGCGCCCAGCGCCGAGGCGCGAACCACCGTCAGCTCGGACCAGCCGAAGAGGAAGGCCGGCGCCGGCCCAAACGCCTCCAGGATGAAGGCAAAGATGCCGCCCGAACGCGGCAACGCACCCGCCAGCTCCGCGTAGGTGAGCGCGCCGCAGAGGGCGAAGAGGCCACCGACGACCCATGCCAGCAGCATGGCGCCCGGTTGGTGGAGAATCCCGGCGACCGCAGCCGGGACCCGGAAGATGCCGCTGCCGATCGAAGTGCCCACCAGCACGGCCACGGCACTCCAGAGACCCAGGCGGCGGGGCAGACGCTCACCCCACGGGTCGAGCCCGATCGTCATGCGCAAGTCCTTTGCGGCCTTCGAGGTGAGTACGGCAAGCGCCTGCGGGCAGCAGGATAATCGGGGACCGAATTTGGCTTGACAAGGGGTGGCGTAACGCCGTTCTTTCGCAAGTTTTCCGCTCGCCTCGTCGGAGGAAGGCCCGTGCAGGCTCCATCACAAGTTGCCGTTGTCCGTCGGCCTTCGGTTCTGACCGATCTGGTCACGCTCACCAAGCCGCGCATCATTTCGTTGCTGTTGGTAACGACGATCGCACCGATGTTCGTGACCAATCGCGGCCTGCCGTCGCTCTCGCTGCTCCTCACCGTCGCGGTGGGCGGCTACCTCATGGCCGGCGGCGCCAACGCGATCAATATGTGGTTCGACCGGGACATCGACGACAAGATGACCCGCACCCGTCTGCGACCGATTCCAGCCGGTCGAATCACGCCTGGCGCGGCGCTGGCGTTCGGCATCGGCCTCGCCGGCATCTCGTTCGTTGTCTTCTGGCAGCTCGTCAATCCGCTCAGCGCGTGGCTCGCGCTCGGCGGCCTCCTGTTCTACGTGTTGGTGTATACAATGTGGCTCAAGCGCTCGAGCCCCCAGAACATCGTGATTGGCGGGGCGGCCGGAGCGTTCCCTCCGCTGGTGGGCTGGGCGGCGATGACCGGCCGCATCGACCTGCCGGCCATCTACCTCTTCGCGATCATCTTCTACTGGACCCCGCCTCATTTCTGGGCCCTCGCGCTCATCAAGCGGCACGAGTATGCCAAGGCGGGCATTCCAATGATGCCGGTGGTCCGGGGCGAGCAGCGGACCAAGGTGGAAATGCTGATCTACACCTTGATGTTGCTGCCGCTCACGCTCATGCCCGTGCTGTTCGGCGCGTTCGGACTCTTTTACGCCGTGGCGGCCGCGCTGCTCGGCGCTCCGATGCTCTGGTATTGCATTCGCTTGCTGCGGGAGTCCTCGATCACGCCGACTGCGTGGAAGCTCTACAAGTACTCCCTGCTCTACCTGGCCTTGCTCTTCCTCGCGATGGGCATCGACCGAAACCTTCCGGCGGCGGCGAGCACCCCGCCCGAGAAGATTTTCATTCTGAGCAACCCGGGACCGGACCGCTGATCTCGAATATCCCATGACCGCTGATCGGGACGAGCGAGCCCCCAGGCGACTGCCGTCCCCGTCCAAGCTCGGCCGGCTGTGGCCGCGGATCCGCCCCTACCGTTGGGGGCTCGCGCTCGCCATGGTCACGCTCGTCCTGAGTGCCGCGATCGGGCTCGCCTTCCCGCAGGTCGTCCGCTATCTGCTGGACGCCGCCTTCCTCCGCCACGATCGACAGATGTTGGACCGGATCGCCCTGCTCCTGATGGGACTATTCGTGATTCAGGCGGTCCTCAACTACGCGCAGACCTACCTGCTGAGCGCCACCGGCGAGCGGGCCGTGGCCGGACTCAGGCGCGAGCTGTTCGATCGATTGCTGGAGATGCCGCCCGGCTTTTTCGCCGATCGGCGGACGGGCGAGCTCACCTCACGATTGACGACCGACATCGGCCTGCTCCAAGGTGTCCTGAGCCACCAGATCGCCGAGTTCTCTCGGCAGATTCTCGCGCTGATCGGCGGCGTTGTCCTCCTCACCCTGATGCAGCCCCGCCTCACGCTCACCGCCCTGGGCGTGGTGCCGGTCGTGGTCGGGTCCGCCTTTTACTTCGGCCGGCGGCTCCGCCGGATGACGACGGGCGTCCAGGACCGGGTGGCCGAAGCCACAGCGGTCGCGGACGAAGCATTCAGCCAGATTCGCACGGTGCAGAGCTTCGTGCAGGAGCCGAATGAGCGGAAGCGATATGGCGACCGCGTCCTCGCAAGCGTGCGCGCGGCGCTCATTCGGGCCAACGTGCGCGGGCTTTTTTTCGGCGTGCTGACCTTCACGACGTTCGGCGGGATCGTTTTCGTGCTCTGGCAGGGCGGCGTCCTGGTGCTGGATGGCAAGCTCACACCGGGCGCGCTGGTTTCGTTCCTGCTCTATACCGTCACCATCGCGGCGGCCATCGGGGCCTTGGCTTCGTTCTTCAGCAGCTATCAGGAGGCGGTGGGCGCGGCGGAGCGCGTCTTCGAGATCCTGGAGATGCCGGTGCCGATCACGGATCCGCCGTCGCCCACCACGCTACCCAGGCCGGTGCGGGGCGAGGTGGCGTTCGATCACGTCTCATTTCGGTATCTGACCGACCCCTCCGTGCCATGGACGCTCCGGCGTATCGACCTGCACGTGCGCCCGGGGGAAGTCGTGGCTCTCGTGGGGCCGTCCGGGGCGGGAAAGACCACGCTGGTCTCCCTCTTGCCCCGATTCTGGGATGTGACCGAGGGGCGGATCCTGCTCGACGGCATCGATATCCGGAACCTCCGGCTCGCCGACCTGCGCGGCGCGATCGGCATGGTGCCGCAGGAGCCTGCGCTCTTCAGCGGAACCATCGCCGAGAACATCGGCTACGCGCGTCCAGGGGCGTCTCCGCGGGACATCGAGGCGGCCGCCCGCGCGGCCCACGCGCATGAGTTTGTGGAGCGCCTGCCGCGGGGGTACGACACGTTGGTGGGCGAGCGGGGAGTGAAGCTCTCAGGTGGCCAGCGACAGCGCATCGCGATCGCCCGGGCGCTGCTCAAGGATCCGGCCGTGCTGGTGCTGGACGAGGCGACGAGCAACCTGGACACCGAAAGCGAGCGCCTGATCGAGGACGCCATGGAGCGGCTCCTGGTCGGCCGGACCACGCTGATCATCGCCCACCGTCTGAGCACCGTGCGCCGGGCCGACCGTCTGGTGGTGCTCGATCACGGCCGCATCGTGGAGGAGGGCAGTCACGCAACGTTGTTGGCGCTGGGCGGCGTCTATGCTCGGCTCTACCAGCAGCAGTTCCGCGAGGGCGATATCCGGATCGAAGCGGGCGATGCATCGATCACGAACTCGGCCGATCGCTCGACGGTCTCTCCACCCAATCCCAACGACACGATCAGCGTGTAGCGCCCGGGGCCGAGCCCCGTGAGGCTCGCCTCACCGCGAAGCACGCTTCCCCCGCGCTGGACATAGATCGGCACGGCCTTGGTGCGCAGAACGGCCGCGCCACTCGAGTCCCGCACTTGCAACGCCATAGTGCCGCTCTGCTCCCGATCGCTCGGCCCGTACGCCTCCAACAGATAATGCGCGACAGCGCGGCTCGGGTTGACGTGTAGCAGCGCCGTGGCGGTGATGACGGTGCTCCCGCGACGGAGCTCCCCCGGCCGCGGCACGGAATCGTCCGACGCCGCCTCCCGCATGTCCGACGACATGAGCAAATCCGACACCGAGGGCGACGCCGCGTAACCCTCGATGTCCGCTCTCGCGCTCGACGCTCGCCTGGACACCGAATCCTGGACGCGCGCATCGAGGCTGAAGCGACCCGGCGGCACGAGGAACTCGATCGTTTCGACGGCGCACGATCGATGACCCCGGGCCGAGGCGGGCACGTGGCTCCGCCAGTGCTGCGCGTAGAGCGCCACTCCATCGCCGTCGGCCACTCGCATGCTCACATCGTAGGTGATGATGCCGTCGGGCCCGGGCGGGGTCGGGTCGACGAGGCTGGATGGGATCTGGAGAAAGACGGTGACGCGGGTGTGATGATGATCGGCGCGGTAGAAGCGGACCGCGCGGAGCGCGATGCCCTGCTCGGTCTGCGCCGCCGACGTATGGGCGGCGATGATTCCGGCGACGAAGATCGTCGCGGTGAGAACTACCCGCATGGCTACCGGCGAGCGGTGATCAGCTCCCGCTGCCGCTCCCGCGGTGTGACCTCGGGCCCTGCGGATCCCCAGAACATGTTCACCTCGCTTCGCACTCCGAACTCCCCCGGCAGATAAATGCCCGGCTCGATGGAGAAGCCGATGCCGGGCTGGAGCAGGCGATCGTCATGGGTCTCGTAATCATCGAGATGCGGTCCCGATCCGTGAAGATCGCGGTCGATCGAATGCCCGGTTCGATGCACGAACCGATCTCCGAAGCCCGCCTGCTCGATGACGTGCCGCGCGGCACGGTCGGCCTCGTACCCCGCGATCGGTCTCCGAGCCGCCGCGGCCGCCTGAACCACCGCGATCGCGGCGTCTCGGGCCGCCCGCACCGTTCGCCACACCTCGAGCACCCGGTCCGGGGGCTGCACGCCGGCAAACGCCATCCACGTTTGATCCGCCGAGACTCCGCCGACAGCCCGACTTGCCCAGAGGTCGAGCAGCACGACGTCGCCGGCCGCCAAGGCGGCATCACTGCCGGGAATCGGCTCGTAATGGGGGTTGGCGGCGTTGGCTCCGAACGCGACGATGGGTGGATGATCGAACACGAGCGAGCGGGCATGAAGCGCCTCGACCACGCGCTGCTGAACCGCGGATTCGCGCACACCGAGCTCGGTGACGACTCGGGCCAACTCCCCCCGCGCGACCTCGGCGATCGCTTCCGCCGCCACCCGATGATCCGCCGCCTCCGCCGCGCTCCATCGGGCGGCAAAGCGGGAGACGAGCGGTCCGGAGGGAACCACACGAGCTCCGAGCTTCCGCAGCAACTCCACGACGCCGAATGGAACACGGTCGAGATACGGCACCGCGTCTTCGGGAGAGATCTCCATCGCGAGCGTGCGGCCGGCGACCAGCGAGCCGAGCGCCGCGTGCAGCTCCTGCCACCGCGCGTACGGTATCACACGCCCGGGAAAACCCTCGACGCCCTGAAGCTCGATCTTGTGCGCCACAGCGACCAGATCGCCCTCGCGGGGTAGAAGCACGAAGAGACGCCGCGTCGCCATGCCGCCCAAGCCCAGCACTCGCGCCGCCACGGGATTCACGCCGCGGAAATCGTACAGCAGCCAGGCGTCCGCCCCCGCTTCATCGAGTGCCGCGCGAAGCTCGGCGCGATCCAGCATGTCCAACGAACTCATTCGTAGCCTCCGGCGCGCTCCGCCCGCCACACGCAGACCGGGTCGCCCCGCCCGCGGCAGTGTTCGTGCGTCATGGCGCCTTCAAAGTCGGTGAGAGAGCGGAGCAGCTCGCCATAGGCCGCGCCATAAAACGCGCAGGCGCTGCCGTCCGGCATGGCGCTGACCGAGAGGGCCGCCGACATCCGGAATTCCGTTTCGCCCGCCTTGACCCCGAGCTCACCGCGAAAATACGTCGAGGCGAGGCGCCGGACGGTACGCAAGCCGACCCGACGTCCCACCGTCGATGGCGAGACCTTGAGCAGCGCCCGCGCCGAGCGACCGCCGGCTCGAATGGTATGGCGCGCCGCGCGCCGGCCGGCGTCGGCGAAGACGAGGCCCGCATCGTGCCGGCGCCCGACCAAGCGCAGCACCGCGACCAGCTCGTCGTCCGAAACCGTGCCTTCGCGCTCGGCGGTTTCGCGGTA
>JBGPVE010000130.1:0-7757 GCA_041491545.1 Gemmatimonadota bacterium
ACGGGATCGCCGCAACGCCAGTGCTCACGCCTTGATTGAAGTGACCCACCGCCTGGTTGGTGATCGCGCCCACGGTCGTCACCGGTCCGTTGAACGTGGCACCGGGGGCGCCGTTGATGAGGGCCATGCCCTGATTCGAGTGGAGCGGTCCGAAGACGGTTTCGGCCGGTCCCCAGGCACAGCAGGACCAGGTATTGAAGAAGCGCGCGAACCGGGAGAACGGATCCTGCTTAAGCTCGCCACGCCGATAAACCGTCGCACCGCGCTTGTTGGTGACCTGCACGATGGCGCTGGCGTAGATGCCATATTCGCCGGTCGTGTTACCCGACGGCGCGATCCAGGTCGAGCGGCGGAGCGTATCGCCCACGCTGGCGCCGACCACGGCGCCGCCGGCGTCCCGCACGATCACGTTGTTCTCGATCTGGTTGCCGCCGGCGCCCGGCGCAGGCAAGGCCACGCCCGAGTTGAGCTGGTTCCGGGCCCATTCGAGGCCCGCGTCGGCGGCGTACTTCATCTGGGCCTCGTTCGTGTGGAATCGCGACACGAGGTTGGTGTTACCCATCATGAGGTAGACGCCGACGGCCATCGCCGCTACCATGACGGCCAAGAGCAGCGACATGATGAGCGCGATTCCGCGTTCGTCGCGTCGAACGGCGATTGACATACTGGGCTCCTCGGGCGAAGACGATGTCTTCATGGCAGAGCTACGGTGATACTCACGGACTGCGCTGACTCTTGGGGCGTACAATCCTGGGCGGCCACGGCGAATTGATAGTTGCCCGCCGGGACCGGGAAGGTCTGGGTGATGTCGTAGTTGGCCGAGCCGGCCGCCTGTGTCCGGACGGTCTGCCAATCGGGCGCGCCCACCAGCCGGAAGTAGACGTTGTAGCTGAGCACGTCCTTTTCGCCGCCGGCCTCGTCCGCCGATGCAGCCCACTGGAGCCGGACCTGGTTCGGCGGGCCCGGCTTGGTCGCCGTGAGCGCGCCCGCGGGAACCGGCACGTCGCCGCAGGTCGAGAGCTGACCGAGCCCATTGTTGGGCATCCGGATTCGAGTCGAGAAGATACGACTCACGGAGTCCGCTCCGCTCACGCCGTTCCAGCCTCGAATGTTGATACGGACGCTGCGGATCTGATCGGCCAACGTGGAGGGCGCGACGTCGGCCGGGCTGCCGTGCTGCGCCGCGGCATGATAGATCGGCAGCTGCGCCGCGACGATCTGCGTCGGGACAGTGTCGCTGGGCGGCACGAGGTTGTCGTACCAGTACTCGAAGAACGGCCGCCCCGGGTAGGCCAGCAGGTTGCGCGCGACCATCTCCGGCGGCGTGTTGTTCACCTGCTGCATCAACATGAACGCGTTCGGATTGGGCGAATTCACGTCGGCGGTAAAGTAGAACGTGATGGTCTCCGCCCGGCTCGGCCCGCCGCCTCCCCAGGTGTAGTTCACCGGCGGATAGACGATCGCCGTGCCCGGAATGATGAACGGCGCCGCGGTATTGGCCGCGTCGATCGCGCTCGCCGGCAGATTCGGGTTCACATAGAGCGCATTGTCGCTGGTCTGGTCCGACGCGTAATTCGCGTTGAACGTCAGCGTGTTGTTGTCGCCATAGACGAACATCGGCTGATTGCGGGCGGTCCCGCTGCCCCCGGCTCGCAGCACCCGGTCGAGCGTGCTCATCGCGAAGCGCGCGTTCTGGTGCAGATCCGTGAGCGCGCCGCTCTTCCTGAAGCTGCGACTCTGCGAGCGGAACATGCTCACGATGGCAGTCATCACCACAACCATCAGCGTCATGGCCAGCATGAGCTCGACCAGCGTGAAACCGCCGCGAGACTTCGAGGCCGGGGCCGTCGAATGAGTATGCGTCATGTCGGGTTCGCCACCACGGTGGTGTAGCTCACCGGTTGCGCCAGGGTCGGGTCGCTCACGGTCACGGTAATTGTGGTAATGTCGGTCACCGGAGCCGGCGCCACCGTCTGGGCGCGTACGACGCGGGTCGTCCGGACCATGTTCGGGTAGCCCGGAAATCCGGTCGTGGTGGTCGCATTGAACTGGGCCACCAGCGTCACATACTGCAGCGGGCTGTTGAACGCGCGCACTTCCTCCATGCGCTCCTGCGCCACCGATGATGCTGTAGTCCGGAGGTTCGCCACCGCCACGGTGTGATGGAACGTGCCGAGCACGCGGCCCAGGCTCAGCGCCACGACGCTCATGATGATGACGGCGAGCATCACCTCGATTACGGTAAATCCGCGACGATTCATCGTCAGTTCCCCTGTCGCCACGCGGCGGTCGCGAACGAGTACCAGATGACGCGGCCGGTCGATCGGACTACCTCGGCCGCCCGCACCCAACTGTTGTTGCCGAGCGCCGCGCCTTTGCGGGTGTTGATGTAGAATCCACCGTTCTCACTGGCGGAGCCGTCGCGCCGGAAGGTGATCACCGGCAGTCCGCCCTGAGCCAGCGTGAAGTTGAAGATCTGGTTGCCGACTGCGCCCGTCGTGTAGGTCAGCGCGGCACCCGTGCCCTTGTCGAAGAACACGCCGTCCTCGAGCGGGATGTAGCGGACCCGCTCGCCGGCGTCCATCACGCCATCGTCGTTCCGGTCCTCGTGAATGCGGATCCGGTTGTTAGCGGCGTCGAAGGCCACGTTGACGTTGTACTGCAGCGTGACCGCCAGGCGCTGGCCATAGTTGAGTCCCGCGGTGATGCCTCGCACCGCCGAGCTCACCTTGTAGCCCTCGAGATTGAATCGCGGCAGCGTAATCGCCGTGAGAATGCCGATGATGACCATCACCAGCAGCAGCTCGACCAGCGTGAAGCCCGACCGGTCCCTCGCGCGATCCGCCATCCGAACGCCATCCGTCATGCGCACCGCCTTGGTGACCACCGTTGCCCGCCCATTCGCGAGCTTGCGCCGCCCGGCATCTAGGGCGTGAATCGGCAAGGGACATACCGTGGAGTCGCATGCTGTATCATGTTGTGACTAATGGGCTTATGGAATGAAACCCGGATGGTCTGGAGCGGCTCGCGCCGCAATTTGCAGCGGTCTCCGCCCGGACTTGCAGGTTGGGGAGCCCGCCTCGGTAGTGGGGCAAGCAGGCTCTTACGGCGCGTTGCGCTCGTACCGGAGGTTGCGAGGGGAGAACCGCCAGTCGAATTGGCGGAGCGTCGGCTGACCGCCGTTCACCCGTGGATTTCGGCTGATCGACGCCAGGGTTCCCTGAATCCGGATGCTCACGATCTGGTCGTAGTTGTTTGTGGCATCGGCATCGGTCCCGCTCACCGTATTCGCCTCGTGCCCGTCGGTGAAGATGAGCGAGGCGGTGAGCGTCCGCACGCTGTCGAGGAGCGGATCGCCGAGGAGATCGAGTCTCCGCGGGGGACCGACGGCGGCGGTCACCGGATCCATGCCGGTCGCCCGCATGAACTGGTTGCCCTGCCTCCAGAAGACGATCGGCAGCAGCTTCTGCACCGTGGTTCCCGCGCGGTCCAGCATCAGCCCGCCGGCCGGTACCGAGGCCCGGTGCAGGATGGAGTCGATATTGGCAAAGCGGACGTTGAACAGGTCGGCGCCCGCTCCCGCCGTGATGTTTTGGACCAGAATCAAGCGGCGGACGTTGGCGGACTGCAGCCGGACGAGATCGCCCGCCTGGAGCTGGAGGGCGCTGCCCGCCGGGTTGGTCCGCACCGTGATGCAGGTGGCGCCACAATTCGGCGGGACGGAGCTGCCGGCGGGTAGGGCCGGCGGCTCGAAGGTGTACTTGGGTGCCGCCGTGGGCGTGTAGGGAACCCTGAGCACACTCACGGTGTCGTTGCGGACGTCGACGGACCCGAACACCGTCGTGCTGGGCAGATCGACGCCCGCGTCGGCGATATCGCGCTGCAACATTTCGCCGAGGAAGCGGGCGTTGCGGCTGATCTCCTCTCGCATATCCGCCCCGGCCTGAGCCCGGAACGTCGAGACCACGAAGCTCGTGGCGCTCGCCAGTACGACGAGGCCCACGACGAGGGCGATCGTCATCTCGATCAGCGTAAAGCCGCGGCGGTCAGCCGGCGCGGGACGGTTCATGGCGGTCACCCCGTGTAGACGAGCGAGATCAGCTCGATCTGGCCGTTGGTGGTTCCTGGCACGTTGACCAGGACGCGCAATTGGATCATGTTCGCGCCCGCCGCCGTCACCTCGACCGAGCCGACGTACGCCCCGTTGGGCACGATCTGGCCCAGCTCGTTCAGCGTGACGGGCCCCTGACTCACGAGGGTCGTCGGGTTCTGGCCCCGCAGCTCTTCCATGAAAGAGCGGGCCACCGAGACGGCGGTGGACCGTGCCTCCGCGACGTGCCGCGCCTTCACCATGTCGGTCTGGACCTTCGACAGCGCCATCAACCCCGCGGACAAGATGACGAGCGCGATGATGACGGCGATGAGGGTGGTGCCCCGCTCGTTGCGGATCATTGCCACGCCCCTCCGTTGTATAGGAGCACCCGCATGGCCGCCCCCGGCGTCACCGTAACGGCCGCGACGGTGTTCGGATCCTGGGCGTCCCGCACGTAGACCGTCCCCCGGGTGCCCAGCGGTTGCGTGATACCGTAGGTGCTGAACTCGATCCGGGAGCCGGGGAAAGTCACCGCGCCGGCCCCGGCGTCTCCCGGGACCATGGGAGCGCCCCCGCGCCCGAAGATCACCCCATCTCCGGGGCCCTTGCTGCCGAACGCTCCGAGGGCCTGCATTTCGGCGGCCGACTGCGCAAAGACACCGTCGTTGTCCTGGTCCAGATATCCGACGTAGGTCTGGGCGACGGCGTCGAAGACCATCCGTGAGGCTCGCTTGGTGGCGAGGGCCCGGCTGCGCGCGATCTCGAGATCCTGCGCCACCTGTCGCGCTGCTGCGCGCGCCCGCATCCCCGGCGATACCCGCAACCGCGGCACCGCGATCGCCACCATTATGCCCATCATGACCATGACGATGGCCATCTCGACGAGTGTAAATCCCCTGCGTCCGTTCATATGATCGCGCCTAGTAGACCGTGCGGAACGCGGTCTGGAATATGTTGCCGACGACCGGTGTCGACGGTGGCAGATTGTTCGGATCCTGGAACCGCAGGTCGAACTGCCAATCACGGTTCGGCGGAGTGTAGTAATCCTGCCAGCTCCACCGACGACGCGCAGCGTAAGCGGACTGGAACAGCGACACCAACGACCCGCGATAGGTGAACTGGACGCCGCCCCAGTCCTCCAGGAAGCGGGGGAAGTTCTCCAGGCCGCCACCATAATTCGCGTAGGCCACCTGAGGCGGCGCAGTGGGCGGTGCCGATCCCGGAGGCAGCGCCGGGCACGGCGAGGTGACGACGACGTCGCACGGTGTGGCTGAGTGGCCGGCGGCGATCGCGGCGTAGACCGAGGTCGGCGCGGCGGCGGACTTGGCGTAGGCGTGGGTGACGTTCGGATCCCACACGGGATTCCACGACCGGGCGGCGGGTGGCGCGGCGGGATCCACCCAACCGTTCGACAGGAAGGTGATCGCGTCGGCGGCCAGCGCCGACGGGGACCATCCCACCGAGTTGTAGTTGCCCCACACGTACAGCGGGCGGTCGGTCGCGAAGGTGAACGCGCTGGGCAGCGCGGACGCGTTGCGCAAGCGGACCACCGGATAGTCCCAGTTTGCCGCCGGCGTTCCCGCCGGATTCGTGTTCACGAAGGTCACGTACATGGTGCGGACCTGGCGGGCCGCGGCCACCCCGATCCAGGCGCGGAGCTGCGCGACATCGATCTGGAACACGTCGGGCCCGATGTTCTCGCGGCCCTCTTGGAACGCGTTCGGGATGCCCTGAAAGATCGCGTTGCACTGGGCCGTGCCGTCCGCGGGAGCGGCGCTCGAGATCGGCCCAGCCAGGCGGAGGTGGGCCATGGCGCCGTTGCAGATATTGTTGAGCCGGAACAGATCGACGGTGATCATCCAGTCCGCCTTCCAGGCGAACTTGACGCCTTGGACGTCCGCATTGTCCGCCACGTTCCGCGGCTGAATGAGCTGGATCGCCGCCATCCCGGCCGGAAGGGGAAGCCGGAGCGGCTTAACGCCCGAGACTCCGGTCATGACCCGACCGTCGAAGTTGATGTCGCTGAGGTTCTTGAAATTGCTGGTGTCCGGCGCGCTCCGGCTGTCGAACGTGAGCGCGTTCGACGTGCTCGCGGCGTTGTCGATCCAGACGCCCCGCTCGGCTCCGCTGATCGGCGTCCCCATGTCGGCGGCCTTACGGTTGAAGACCAGCTGCCTCGGGGTCGTGATCAGGCTGTGAAAGAATGAGTTGTTGGAGCGCAGGTACAGGTTGCCGTTGGTGTGCACCCAGCCCGAGAAGTCCAGACGCGGGCCGTTATGGATCTCGAGATCTTCGTCGTAGAACACGCCGAACTGGAACACGGGCACCGACTGCGCGTTGATGCCCAGGACGATGCGAGTCGAGTTGTTGTTGGGATCGACGGCGGTGACGTTGACTTCGATCGGCTGATTCAGGGAGATGAGCCCGGCGTACGGGCCGTCCGTGATCGTCCGGACCACCGCGGGACCGGTCGTATCGCCGCGCACGTTCTGGAAGGTGAATCCGCCCAGAGTCGGCGGCACGATCGCCGCCAGATCGGCGGGACTGACGATGCCGTCCGCCATCGCTCCCTTCAACTGGCCGAGCACGGCGTCGGCGCCACCTTCGGCCTCGTATGCCGCCCGGGCGGCGCGATAGTCGAGATCCGCCGTGCGGATCGTTCGCATCGTCTGACTGGCCGCGAAGCCAATCAGGATCGTGAGCAGGACCATGACCAGAATCGTGGATTCCAGCGTGAACCCGCGACGATCGCGTGCGATGTTGAGGTACATTGTGGCCCTCCAGGCAACTGGGCTGTCTCTTGGAGACCCCTGGTTTTGCGCCCCGCCGTCGCCGGCGGTTTGCTCTTTTCTGAGGCCGTCCTGCCGCGACGTAACCGCAGCGTGAACCCGACCGTCCTTGAGTGAAGCACGTGCCATGCCATTTAGGGTGCTGACTTAAACGGTTTAGAACCAATGGCTTGCGGCAACGAAAATGACCGGCGTGGACCTTAAGACCGCAAGCTGCAGGTATCGCCGCGCACCCGATTGCACTGGCGAATGCTCCCGCGGGTGCGCCGAAGGGGTGCGCCGCCGTTCCTTGCTTGCCCGCCTCCGAGGCCCCTATCTTCCGCGGCCGCCGTACATTCGCAACCCTTTCACGTCTCGGGCCGATGGCCGACACCACCCTCATGGACAAGCTCGTGTCGCTCTGCAAGCGACGCGGCTTCATCTTTCAGTCGTCGGAGATCTACGGCGGGCTCGGCTCGGTCTGGGACTACGGGCCGCTCGGCGTAGAGCTCAAACGGAACGTGAAGGACCGTTGGTGGAACGCCATGGTCCGCGCCCGCGACGACATCGAAGGGCTCGACGCCGCCATCCTCATGCATCCCAAGGTGTGGGAGGCCTCGGGGCATGTGGCCGGGTTCACCGACCCGTTGGTCGACTGCCGCACCTGTAAGGCCCGCTTCAGGGCCGATCAGATCGGGAACGCGCAGTGCCCGCGCAAGCCGAGCAAGCACCCGGGTGAGCACACGGAGTGCGATCTGACCGAGCCGCGGATGTTCAACCTGATGTTCAAGACGTTCATGGGCCCGGTGGAGGATCAGGCCGCGATCGTCTACCTCCGGCCGGAAACGGCCCAGGGGATCTACGTCAACTATCTCAATGTGCTCCAAAGCTCGCGG
>JBGPVE010000131.1:0-7751 GCA_041491545.1 Gemmatimonadota bacterium
ACCCAATCCGGAGCGGGCGCAGCCGACCGCCAAGCGCCGTGAGGCGGGGTTGGAGGTCCGGCGCACCCTCGCTCAAGTCCATGCCCCTCAACGCCTCCCGCGCTTGCTCATTGGCGTAGAGAATCCGGCCGTCGCGATCGAACACGACGACGCCCTCGCTGAAACCGTCGAGCACGGCTTTGGCCAGAGGCGAGAAGATGGCGGGCAGCTTCTCGAGCGAGATTGTCTCAGTCATGCTGAGGGATACGATTGGGGTAACCTAAAGTTTCAGCCCGGGACATTGCCAGGCCCGGGCCGCTTTCGTCCGGCGGCCGACTGACTACCATTCATCACACGTGAACTCTCCCTTTCTAAGCAGGACGCGCGCCTCAGACCGAGGCGCACATGTCCCCCTCGCCGTTGCGGTCGCGACGGCAAGCTTGGTCGTGTTCGTGGTCGGCCTCTGGCTGACCGCCGGCCAGGTTCGCTCGGGCGCCGAAGGACGCACGCTTCTCTGGCTCACTGTTGAAGGCCTATTCTTTTGGGGGGTAGGCATCGGGGCATTCCGCCAGGCCCCGCGCTCGCCCGCCGCGCTACCGTTCCTCCTCCAGTGCGCCGGCTGGACCACGTACTTCGGCTTGGCCACGCTCGTGCCTTCCGACGGTCCGCCGTCCGCGGCGTTATTCGGCGTGTTTGGCCCCGGCTCGTACTTGCACGCGCCGAGCCTGGTGCATCTGGCGCTCGCCCTGGCATGGCCGCAGGAGGAGCCTCGCTGGAAGGGAGTGGTCCTCGGCTGGTACGTCCTCCATGGCGTGCTGTTCATCGGTGCGCTGGCGATGCTGCTGGCCGGGCAGCAGGACGGCTTTGCCTTCATCGACGGCGTGATGCGCCGCCTGGCGCTCAACTTCTTGGCGCTCGCCTTGAGCATCGGCGCTCTTGTCTGGGCCCGCGTGTTCCTTGCGGCATCGAGAAACCGGCGGCGCACGCTCGACCTGGGCGCGGGCGCCATACTCCTCGGCATGGGTCCCGGCTGGCTAGGCTCCGTCATCCCGCTGTTCGCGACGCAGATGGAGCCGGGCCTGCCGCTCTCGACCATGCTGTTTGCGATCCTTCCCGCCGGGTTCGCCCTCGCCATGCTGCGCACGCGGCTCTTCAACGATCGGCGGCTCGAGCGCGAATCCAGCGATCTGCAGATCCGCCTGCTGCTCGACCACGACCTCACCGCCGCGTCGGCCGATCTGGCCCAGCATCTCCGCGTCACTTTCGAGGCGCAAGGCGCGATGATTCGGGTCGCGGACGGCGGCGCGCCCAGGCGCCTCGCCGTCGCCGGTGAGCCGTTCGAGGAGTGGGATGCGGCGCCGCTGACCGACGAGGTTCAGCTGACCCACGCCCCATCGGCCATCGGCTATCCGCTGGCCGACGAGCATGGACTGGTTGGGGAGATCCGCATCGGCGGCAGCTTGGCGGGCGGCTTCGGCGGGCGCGAGCTGACCTCACTCCAACGGCTCGCCCGCCCGCTCACCGCCGTACTGCGCACCAAGCTCGCCGATCAGGAGCTGCGGCGCACCGCGGCGGAGCTGGCGCGGCTCGCCTTCTCGTTCGCGGGCGCGGGCGCGCTGCTCGAGGAGACGGCGCGCTCCTCCAGCATCGGCGCCAAAGAGACGGCGGACGGCGCTCGCCAGCAGGCGACCGATCTCGCGGAGGTCCAAAGCGTCGCCCAGGGCGCGGCCACGGTCGCGACCGAAGTGCGGGCCGAGGCCACGCGAAGCGCCGAGGTCGGGCTCGCGGTCGAAGAGCAGGGCGAGGCGCTGGTCCGGACCTCCGAGCTGCTGGCCCAGGAGATCGAGAGCGGCATGCAGACGCTCGTGCTGGTGCGGAGCGAGGTCGATGCGTTGGTCGCTCGCGGCGACGAGATCCAGCGAATCAGCGCCGCGATCACCGGCTTCGCGTTTCAGACCAACCTGCTGGCCTTGAACGCCGCGATCGAGGCGGCCCGAGCCGGTGCCGAAGGTCAAGGATTCGCGGTGGTCGCCGAAGAGGTGCGCGCGCTGGCGGAGAGCAGCGGACATTCGGCCCGCGATATCAGCCGGCTGGTGGCCGGCATCCGTGAGGAGATCGAGCGGGCCGTGGTCGCCTTGGCGCGGGTGCTGGAGGACATGAAAGGTGCGGCGGCGCGGGGGCGGAGCGGCGTCGGTCTGTTCGAGGCGGCGCACCAGCGCATCGACTCGCTCATCCAGGCGGCCTCGAGCCTCAAGGATCGGGCCGATCGGCTGCAGGCGGCGACGGCCACGATCGAGGCGGCGGTGCTCCGCAGCACCCAAGTCGCCAAGGCACAACTCACCCGCGCGGAAGGCGCCGCGAGCGCCGTCGAGCGGCAGCTTGCCACGGCCAGCGAGCTCCGCGCAAACGCCGACCGGCTGGCACAGGTAGGCCAGCGACTCGGCGGCCTCTTGAACCTCTGAAGCCTATCGATGGTGGTGCCGCTGCCGAAGCTCGCGTCGGGGCCGGCGGCCAAGCTCCGTCTTGAGATCGGCGAGCGAGGCGGCGCGAACCGGGGGGTGCTGGCCGCGCACGACCTCGAACTGAAGCGGCCGGTCGAGCGGCGGCAGATCGCCCGGCTGGAGCCGCTTGGCCTGTCCCTCCCGCAGTCGCAGCCGAACGATCGCCGCCCCCTTCTCGACATCGTATTCCAGCGCCACGGCGTCGCCTTTGATCCGCAGGCTCGATGGCAGCGCCGCGAGCGTCTCGCGAGTACGCTCGTCCACCAACGCCGCAGGATCGAGCGTGAGCCGCGTACCCAGAAACGACTCCCAACTCGCAATCCCGTCGAGCTGCCGGCGGATCACCGCCCGGACTCGATCTCGGCTGGCGGCCTCGAGCGTGCCCCCGGATCGGCGCCAGAGCTCATCCAGCTCGCTCAGCGCGCGGCGGATGCGACCCTGATCGGGGTGCACCGTCTCGCCCTCGAGCAACGCATCGGTGAGTGCGTCGAGCGCCCCCGGCACCAGCTCGTCCGGAACGGTGCCTTCGATGAGCTCCACGCCGGTCTCGAGCTGAAAGCCGAAGTAGCTCAGCTCCCGAGCGACCGCCAACCGCTGATGTCGTCGCGGCCCCGACACCGATATGCGCGGCGCCCCCCAGACGGCGTGCTCTCGGATCAGGTCGTATGGCAGCGTCGTTCCCTCGATCGCCGCGCGCGGCGCTCCGAAGCGGTCCGCGAAATAGCGAAGCGGGCCGGCCACCGCGCCCCAGGTTCCGGCCACCGACGTCTTGGAGACCCGCGCCTCCTGGCCATCGGCGGTCCGCTCGTCGATGACGAGATCGAACGGCATGATCCGCGCGAGCAGATCCCCCCACTGCTGGCGGATCTCCTTGGCCGCGTGGGGCAGCTGCTTCGGCAACGGCAGCTCGAGCGAGCGATACACCGAGGCGAGACCGAGCGCGGTATCCTCGATCGCCTTGACGAGCACGCCGCGGCGCTCAGCCCACTGCTCCAAGCCATCCTCGAACAGGTGGCGGGGCAACCCGTACACCGCGCCCAGGTATCCGTGCTGATTCACCGCCTCCGCATAGAGGTTGTACGCGGTGAGATGATCGCTCCCGTTGACCAACACTCCATGGAGATCGCGCTCTTCTCGAGTCATCCGATGCAGCGAATCGATGTTCGCCATGACGGCGACGACCGGGATCAACCCGTCGTTCGCGTGCACCAGCAACTCGCCCCACGGGCGCTCCACCGGCAGCGCCTCCACCTCGCGGCCGTAGCCGGTGAGACGGCCATTCTCCACCAGGCCGCGCCGCGTGAGCGTCTCGAGCGCGTGCCGGTAGGCGGCTCGGTCCAGCGGCACCGGTAGATCGAGATCGCGAGCGTCGACTCCCATCGCGGCGCAAGTGATCGCCACGCGCTCGGCGTCCCCCGCGAGCTGAAAGTCCGGCGGCCCCGGCCGAAGCTCGCTGAACACCATCTGCCGGTCGGTCAGGATGAACACTTCCCCGCCGGCGACCCGGCCGTGGACTCGACCGGCCATCTGCAGGATCTCGTTCGCGCCGAGGTACATACGGTGGAGCACATTGCGACCGCGATCGACCACGTTGCCGTAGCGGGCGTCGTAGATCACCACCGTGTCGAGGCCCCGCAGGTTGAGCGCGGATTGCCCCGCGGCGGTCATCGCGAGCAGCCACGGACGCTCGACCTCGCCCTCGAGGAAGGGCCGGATGACGCGAATCGGCTCACCGCCGTGGTAGAAGGCTGTCGTGAGCCGCTTCCATTGCTCCCCCAAGTCTTGGGCGAGGTGCTCGACCTCCGCTCGCGTCGGCACGAACACGGCGACACCGCGGCGCTCCTTGATCAGGTGCCGGACGAAACGATCGTCGAGAAATTCTTGCGGCTTCTGCGGCGTGACCTGAACCTTGGCCTTGAGCTTGGGATCGAACACCTCCGTGAGCAACACCTCCGCGCTGCCGAGGTAGCGCGCGTAGAACGACGGGTCCACCGTCGCGCTGAGCCAAATGAATCGGCATCCCGCTCGCTTACCCAGCGCGAGACAGAGCTCCAGCTCGGCCGAGGTCTGGTGAATCTCATCGACGATGAGCGTGTCGCGACCGGTGATCAGCTGGTCCTCGAACCAGCGTCGGGCGATGCCCGTCGTGACGACGACGACGTTCCAGCTCGGCGTCTCCGGCGTGGCCTCGCGCTCGCGGTTCACCACACCGACCTTGAGCGGCTCCCGTAGAATCGTTTCGGCGATCGGCCGGATGCCGAGGGTCTTGCCAACCCCGGTGCCGGCGACGATCCCGAACGCTTTGCCCGCGCCCGCCCACTCGCGCAGCTCGCGCCCATGCTCCCGCTCGAGCACGGTGTCGATGTGGAGCCCCAGAGCCAGCTCGATCGTCTCGCAGGCCGCTCGCGTTGGAGCGATCACCACGATTCGTCCCTTGGGGTGCGGGGCCCGGCGGTAGGCTTCGGGATCGGGTGGAAGTTGATGGTTGCGGGCGGGATGCATTGGGGGAAGATAGAATGAATCATGACGGCCGGCGCCGATGTGGTGGTGGCAGGATCGATCGAAAAACCCGAATACGCGCCGAAGATGAGACCGATGGGAGGGCTGGGAGGAGCAGAAAAGCTCGAAAACTTGACAGGTCAATATGCCAATCCCATACTAAGGGCCGACTTGATAAAAGCGGACCAGTGCCGCGAAGAGCTACCCGCCCAGGCGGGACTGCGTGACGATGGACACTTCCGTCGGTTTCCGCCGCTCCTGCACCGACTCCATGTCGGGCCCGTGCCGAGATGGTCCACAAGGCCCCTTTCCCTCGTTGGTTCAACTACCGTAACTGGAGGCATCTATGGCCGCGGATTTCTTCATTGGCGAGTCCCTCGTCGGCGGGGGCAATGAAGTTGCCCACATCGATCTGATCATCGGGTCGAAGTCGGGTGTAGCGGGCCAGGCCTTCACTCAGGCCCTCTCCCGGAACACCGATGGATTCAGCACCCTGCTCGCGCTCGTCACTCCGAATCTGGCCTGCAAGCCGGACACGCTCCTCTTCAACAAGGTGACCATCAAGGGCGCCAAGCAGGCGGTCCAGATGTTCGGCCCGGCTCAGGCCGCGGTGGCCCGCGCGGTCATGGACAGCGTCGCCGCCGGCGTGATCCCCAAGGACAAGGCGAACGACTACTGCGTGCTGGTGGGCGTGTTCATCCATTGGCAGGCCTCTGACGACAAGAAGATCTACGATTACAACCATCAGGCGGTCAAAGAGGCGATTCAGCGCGCCCTCGCCGGTAAGCCGACGGTGGACGAGGTTCTCGCCAAGTACAAGAGCGAGCGCCATCCGTTCGCCGGCGGCGCCGAGGGCTGATCGTCGTTTCGTCCCGATCTCTCGGCAGTTCGACGAGGGGTGGCCCGCCATGGGCACCCCTCGTTGTTTACGGTGATGTTCCTCAGACGGAGTGACCGCCCCCGATGCGCAAGCTTCTGCTCCAACTCGACAGCTCCCGGCTGCCGAGCGTCTTCGACCAGATCGTGGCCTACGATGGCGGCGCCGATGCCGTCCTGAGCTATGGCGGCATCACCGAGACCGACGTGCGGGACCTCATCCACGGCTGCATCTTCACCCGGGGCCCTAAGGACCTGAAGAACACCGCGGTCTGGATCGGCGGGAGCAACATGTCGGCCGGAGAGCAACTGCTCGCGATCGCCCTCGACTCGATGTTCGCGCCATACAAGGTGTCGGTGATGCTGGATTCGAATGGGTCGAACACGACAGCCGTCGCGGCGGTCGTCAAGATCGAGCAGCAGGTGGGCAAGGTGCGCGGAAAGCGAGCGGTGATCGTGGCCGGGACGGGCCCGGTGGGCCAACGCGCGGCGGGCCTGCTCGCCAAGGGCGGGGCCAACGTCGTCATCACCTCCCGCAAGCCGGAGCAGGGAGATCGCGCCCGGCGGGCCATCGGCGAACGCTTCAGCGTGCAGGTGGAGGCCGCCCCCTTGAGCGATCCGACCCAGGCCGCGCAGGTACTCGAGGGCGCGGAGATCCTGCTCAACTCCGGACCAGCCGGCGTCATGATGGTGCCGAAGGCGGCGTGGGCGGGGCGAAAGGGGCTCGAGGTCGCCGTCGATCTCAATGCGGTTCCGCCGCTCGGCATCGAGGGAGTTGAGCTCGACGACGCGGGAGTCGAGCGCAACGGGGTGAAGGTGTTCGGGGCATTCGGCGTCGGCAACTTCAAGACCCGGCTGCATAAGGCGTGCGTCGCCAAGCTCTTCGAGCGGAACGATCTGGTCCTCGACGCCGAGGCGATCGCCGACGTGGCGCGACAACTGGTGGCGGAGCCGAAGGACTGACACGCCATGCCGCGGGTCGTGGGTATCGACCCAGGTACGGTGACGATCGATGTCTGCGGGCTCGACGACGGCCGGCTCACGCTGGATCGCTCCTGGCCCACGGCGGAAGCACTCGCTGACCCCGACGGCTTTGCCCAATACCTCCGCTCGGCGGGTGAGCCAGATCTGCTTGCCGGCCCGTCGGGCTACGGACTACCGCTTGTCCGAGCCAGCACCGCCACGGAGGCGGAATGGCGCCTCGTCTTCCTCGCCGCGCCGGGCGAGGAGGGTGGCATCGGCGGGCTCAGGCGGCTCACTCGGCTTCTCGCGGAGCGTGGTCTCCCGCTCCTCTTCCTTCCCGGCGTCGTGCACCTCGACACGGTGCCGGTCCACCGGAAGCTCAACCGAGTGGATCTGGGAACGGCGGACAAGCTCGCGGCGGCGGCGCTCGGCGTGGTGGATCAGGCCCGCCGACAGGCATGCCCGCTCGATGCCACCGCGTTCATTCTGCTCGAGCTGGGCGGGGCCTTCACAGCCGGCATCGCGGTCGAAGGCGGGCGTGTCATCGACGGCCTCGGAGGCACCAACGGGCCGATCGGCTGGCGGGCGGCGGGCGCGCTCGATGGCGAGGTGGCGTTTCTCGCGGGTGAGGTTTCCAAGGCGATGCTGTTCCAGGGTGGGGTGAGCACGATCGTGGATGCAAACCAGGCGTTGCGACCAGCGGCGCTCGAAGCCTACGTCGAAGGCGCGGTGAAGGCGGTGGCATCGCTCGGGGTGTCGACGCCGACTGCGCGTGAGGTGCTGCTGTCGGGACGCCATGGCGCGGATCCGGCGATGCAGAAGGCGCTGAGCCGGCGACTCCCGGCGTCGACCCCGGTCGTTCCGCTCGCCGGATTCGCGCGGGCGGCAAAGCAGGGCGCGCAGGGTGCCGCGCTACTGGCGGACGGACTGGCC
>JBGPVE010000132.1:0-7730 GCA_041491545.1 Gemmatimonadota bacterium
GAGTCCGAGCACCACGGTCGACGCGGCCAATACGGCGCCGGTATTGCCGGCCGACAGGAACGCATCCGACTTCCCCTGCTCTTGCAGGCGAAGCCCCACGACGATGCTGGATTTGGGCTTTTTGCGCACGGCGGCGAGCGGCTTTTCCGCCATGCCGATCACGTCGGGCGCGTCGTGGATCTCGATGCGTCCGCGGTCGACGCCCGGGTGGCGCGCCAACTCGGCCTCGATCGGCTCGCGACGGCCCACGAACTGAATCACGAAAGTGGGCGGCAGAGACTCAAGCGCCGCCAGCGCCCCTTCGACCTCGGCCTGAGGTGCGGCGTCGCCACCCATCGCGTCCACGGCGACGCGGATCACGCTCAGGCGTCCTCGACCTCGATCAGCTTCTTGCCCCGATAGTAGCCGCAGGACCCGCAAACTCGGTGCGGCAACTTGGGGGAACTGCAGCGCGGACACGCCTGCGTGCGCATGCTTGCCGCGACGTGATGCCCGCGGCGGAGGCGCTTGCGTGACTTGGAGGTGCGTCGCTTCGGAACTGCCATGGCATCCTCATGCTGGTTGCGCCGGGGCGCACTGGCAGGCGCCGGCATTGAGATCAGCCCCACAGCGGGGACAGAGGCCCGCACAATCTTCCCGACACAACACGTACGACGGCGCGGCGAGTGCCAACTCCTCCCGGACCGCCTCACCCAGCTCGATGGCCGTGGCGCCCGGCGGAAGCTGGTATACGCTCGGGTCGTCCGCCGCGTCTGGATCGTCACTGAACAAGACGCTCACGTCCGCGTCGACGTGGTGAACGACGCCGGTGAGGCAGCGGCGGCAGTCTCCCCGCACATCGGTCTCAAGCCGGCCGCGCCAGAAGTACTCGCCGGGACCCGTGGCCTGCAACCGACCTTCGACCGAGACCGGTCCGGCCAGTTGGAGGTCCAAGCCCTCGAATGCCGGATCGTTAGGTTGAAGCCGGCCGAGGGTCTCGACCGAACCTCGGTTGAGATCCCGCAGGTCGACCCGAAGCATAGCCAGTTAAGTTAGCCCCTTGGGCCGACTTGGGTCAAGTGAAGGCCGCAGAAGGTGAATTCACGCTCCACCACCCCAAAGTGCCGCCATTTCCCCCTCGGTGAAGAAAAAGGCCACCTCTCGCGCAGCATTTTCCGGGCTATCAGAGGCATGAATGGCATTTCGCCCCTTGGACTCGGCATACAGCTTCCGGATCGTGCCGGGGGCCGCCTCCTTCGGGTCGGTCGCGCCGATCACGGTCCGGAGGTGGGCCATCGCGTCGGCACGCTCCAACGCCATCGGGAGACAGGGACCCGAGGTCATGAACTGAACCAGATCGGCGTAGAAGGGCCGCCCGCGGTGCACCGCGTAGAAGGCGCCGGCCTGTGCCTGGGTGAGGCGCGCGAGCCGCGCGGCCCGCAGCACGAAACCTTCCTTCTGCAGGTGCGCCAGGATCAGCCCGGCTTTGCCGGTCTCGATCGCGTCGGGCTTGATGATGCCGAGAGTCAGAGCGGGGGGCAAAGTGGCCTCGGGTTGGAGCGGTGAAAGATGAGCTAGAGGTGACAAGTAACCCGCGGAATGGTCAGCCGGGGGACGAGCCCCCGCCGGCCGTGCCGCCCACGAGTTTTCGAACGACGTCGGTCCGGGTGAGAACGCCGGTCAGCGCGCCATCCCGGACCACCGGCACGCAGGAGACGTCCTTGTTGGCAAGGAGCGTCGCGACCTCGGCCACGGCTTCGTCCTCGGAGACACAGAGCACGTTGCGCAGCATGGCGTCTCGCACCACGGCGACACGGGGCTCGGCCGCGGGGCCGGCCCGGCGAACGGCGCGACGTTGTCCGGTCTGCACCCGCTGAACGTAGGCGGGCACGAGAAACCGGAGCAACTCGCGCAGCGACAGTATGCCGAGGACTTCGCGCGCCGGGCCCACCACGGGCATCGCGTCCGCGCCATGAGACAGGAGCAGCCGGGCCGCCTGCTCCAACGACAGCTCCGGATCGAGCGTGAGCGGCATCGATGCCATGATGTCGCGCACCAGGAGCTGGCCCTCCAGGCTGATCTCACCCAGCGACGGCAGCGCGAGCACCGCCTCGGCCGACGCAGCGGCATGCAGGGCGTCGACCACGTCCGGCTGCGCCAAGGCCCGGGCGAACGCGGCGACCGTCTGCAGGTAGCTCGCCGCCTCCTTGGGGGGTGCGATCACGAGCAACATGATCCTCGCGCCGTGCGTCTCGGGGTTCGCACCCACCATGGGCGCCGGTGACACACCGAGTGCCACGACTACCGAATCGACCGCATCGGTTCGGAAGTGCGGCAGGAAGGCGTGCGGCCCGAGCGTCAGCGTGTCCGCCGGCCAGGCGGCGCGCACCACGCGGTCCAGCTTGGCGGGATCGCGCACCCGACCGTCGGCGACGCACGCGGCCAGCAGGAGCCGGATGCCCTCGGCCCACGTCGCCGCGGCCAGCGGGACCACCACGCGGCGGGGACTGAGAAGATCGGCGAGCGTCACATCCTCGCCCTGAGCAACGCCACGACGTCCACCGGGCGCCGCATGATGCCGATGCCGGCCGCCTCGAAGGCGGCGAGCTTCTCCTCCGCCGTGCCGGAGGAGCCGGAGATGATCGCGCCGGCGTGGCCCATGCGCCGTCCTTTGGGAGCCGTCTGGCCGGCGATGAAGCCGATCACGGGCTTGGTCAGCTCCTCCTTCACGACCTTCGCGGCCTTCTGCTCGTCGGTACCGCCGATCTCGCCGATCATCACGACGGCATCGGTGTCGGGATCCGCTTGGAAGGCGCGGAGACAATCGATGAAGTTGGTGCCGATGATCGGGTCGCCGCCGATCCCCACGCAGGTGCTCTGGCCGATCCCCGCGCGGGTGAGATGATTGACGACCTCGTACGTCAGCGTCCCGCTCCGCGAGACCATGCCGATGCGACCCGGCATGCAGATATTGCCCGGAATGATGCCGATCTTGGCCTTGGCTCCGGGCGTGATGAGGCCCGGACAGTTGGGGCCGATGAGTCTCACGCCGCGGCTTCTGAGAAACGGCATCACCCGGCTCATGTGCATGACGGGCACGCCCTCCGTGATGCAGACGATGAGCGGGATGCCGGCATCCGCGGCTTCGTACAGGGCGCTCGCGGCGGCCATGGGCGGCACGTAGATCACCGTCACGTTGGCCGCGGTGGCCTTGACCGCCTCCGCGACGGTGTTGAAGACCGGTACCTTGCCCTCGAAGAGCTGGCCGCCCTTCCCCGGCGTGACTCCGGCAACGACCTTGGTGCCGTACTCGATCATCTGGCGGGCGTGGAAGGAGCCCTCACGGCCGGTGATGCCCTGGATCACGAGCCTCGTCTGCCGGTCGGCGAAGACGCTCACGCGGCCTCCTGCGCCAGCTTGACCACCCGCTCCACCGCTTCGTCCATGTCGCTCAACGCCGTCATGCCGACCGCGTTGAGGATGCGGATGGCCTCCGCTTCGTTGGTGCCCGTAAGCCGGATCACGATAGGTACGGAGACCTTGAATTGCTTCGTCGCGGCGACGATGCCGTTGGCCACGTCGTCCGTGCGGGTGATCCCGCCGAAAATATTGAACAAGATTGCCTTTACGTGGTGGTCGGCGGTGATGATCTTGAGGGCGTTGATGACCTTCTCCGGGCTCGAGCTGCCGCCGATGTCGAGGAAGTTGGCCGGCTCGCCCCCGTAGTACTTCACCAGATCCATGGTGGCCATCGCGAGACCGGCGCCGTTCACCACGCAACCGACGTTGCCGTCGAGCTTGATGAACGACAGATTGGCGCGCCGCGCCGCGGCTTCGCTCCGCTCCTCCGACATCTCGTCGCGGAAGAGGCCCAGGTCCGGCCGCCAGAACAGCTCGTTGTCGTCGATCACCATCTTCGCGTCGAGCGCCAGCATCTTGCCGTCGGGCGTGGTGGCGAGCGGATTGATCTCGGCGAGCGACGCGCCGTTGGCGGTGAAGGCGGCGTAGAGCTGCTCCATGATCTTCGCCGCGGCCTTCACCTGACTGAAATCCTGGTAGAGCGCGAACGCCAGCGCCAGCGCCTGATGGGGAAAGAGCCCGTACGTCGGATCGATCCCCAGCCGGATGATCTTCTCCGGCGTGCGCGCGGCGACCTCCTCGATGTCGACCCCGCCCGCCGCGCTCACCATGAACATCGGCCGCTGGCTCTCGCGATCCATGATCAGACCGACGTAGCTCTCGCTGGCGATGTCGGCCGCGGGAACGACGAGCACCTTGTGGACGGTGAGGTCCTTGATCGTCATGCCGAGAATCTCGGACGCGTAATCCAGCGCCTCCGAGGGGCTCTTGGCGAGACGAACGCCCCCGGCCTTGCCCCGGCCACCCGAGTGGACCTGAGCCTTGATCACCACGGTGCCGCCGAGCCGCCGGGCGATCGCCTCGGCTTCGGTGGGCGTCGAGGCGACGTCGCCGTCCGACATGGGAATGCCGTGCGCTTTGAGCAGCGCGCGGGCCTGGTACTCGTGAATGTTCACGCGGTCCCCTTGATGGTTGTGCCGGTTTCACCTCGGAGAGCGGCGGGACCCTCGGAAAGCCGGGCGATCACCGCGCGATCTCCCCCGCCCCGCACGAAGCTCGCCGCGGCTTCGATTTTCGGTTTCATCCCACCTTCGTTGACGCCGCCGCTGGCGACCAGCTCGTCGACTTCGGCGAGCGTCAATTCCCGGAGCGGGCGGGACGCCAGCGTGCCCCACCCGGCGTACACCGCGTCGACGTCGGTGAGGATCATGAGCACTTCGGCGCCGAGCTGCCGCGCCAGGATCGCGGCGGTCCGATCCTTGTCCACCACCGCGTCCACGCCTTCATAGCCGAGCAGGGGGTCGTCGTAGACCGGCGGGCCGCCGCCGCCTGCCGCGATCACGATGACGCCCTCGGCCAGCAACCGCCGAATGAGCGGAAACTCGAGCACCCCGAGCGGCGTGGGGCTGGTGGCGAGGCGGCGCCACTGCCCCGCTCCATCCCGGCCCACTGCGATCTGCGCCTCGCGAAGCTGCGCGAGCCGGTCGGGGGACAGCGCGTGCCCGATCGGCTTGGTCGGGCGGCTGAGGGCGGGATCGTAGCGGTCGACGATGGTCTGCGTGATGAGGGTGATGACTTCGCGCTCGACCCGGGCGGACCGGAGTCCATTCTCGAGCGACTGCTGCAGCATGTAGCCGATCCACCCCGCGGTGCTCGCGACGAGCACGCCGAGCGGCAGCGGCTCGACCACGCGCCGGGACACCTCGTTTCGCACCAGCTCATCGCCGACCTGCGGCCCGTTCCCATGGACGATCACGATGCTCCAGCCCTCGGCCGCCAATTGGACGATCGGGGCGACGCTCTCGCGGGCGTGGCGGAATTGATTGGTGATCGTCGCCGGCTCGCCCGCGCGGGCGAGAGCGTTGCCGCCGAGCGCCAACACCGCCGTTCTCATCGGTCTCCGGATCCTGGGATCGAAAGCGGCTGCAAGGTAGCCCGGGGGGTCGGGGGGAGCAAGCAGGGTTTGCGGGCTATACGGCACCAGCGCGCGCGTTTCTGGTACCGTCGATCGGCTTACCTCATCGTACCATGGGAGGCTGCCGAGCCCACGCCCGTCGACGACTGGGCTCCTGGTCCTCGCCGGCCTCCTTGATAACTATCATACCTGGTATTATGATACATGCCGAGCGTCCTGCCCCTCCGGCATTTCGTCTGGACCTCGATCTTCGAGCGGACTGCGCAGGCGCTACTCGGCGTGGGCGAGATCCTCGACGAGATCCTCGAACTGGAAGGGATTCTCAGGAAGAATCCGCTCGCCGGGGTGACAGAGGACCATGCCGGTGGCGCCCGGAAGGTGCGGGTCGCCTTGGCCGGGCATGGAAAGAGTGGCGGGGCACGGGTGCTGTGCAAGCCAGTCTCACGGCCGACCAGAAGAAGCTGTTGCGGCAATTGGTCACCCGACTGGACGCGCACTGATGGCGGGGCTAGAAGTTCGACCTGGCGAGTACGACCAACGGCGGAAGGAGCGCGCACCATGGCAAGACGAGCGCGGCGGGCGGTGGCGGCCCCGATAGCGGTGACCAGCAGGAATTTCGGCGGCCTGCTCGTGGAGAGTCTGGGCGAGGCGGTGGAGATTCACGAGGGCCGGGCGGCGCCGGCGCGCGTGCACTCCTATCCCGCGGTCACGGCGCGGGACGTCGAGGTTCAAGCCCCGCCGGTGTTCAGCGCCCAACAGATCCGGGCGATTCGGGAGCAACTCGGTCTGTCACAAGACGTGTTCGCACGGGTGCTCAACGTGAGTCCGGCGACGGATCGGAGCTGGGAGCAGCGGCAGCGCGAGCCGGACGGCGCGGCCTTGCGGCTCCTCCAGATCGCCGAGCGGCATCCGGAGATCCTCCGGCAGTTCGTGCGGCGCGCTGCTGGGAAGCAGGAGCCCCGCGGGATCAAGCACCGGACGTCCCGTTCTCGGAAGCTGACGGTGAAGACGGCGAAGGGCAGACCGCGTAGGTGAGGGCGGGCATCTCACGCGTCGGGTCCGGGACCCTCCCTTCCCTACACCGTCAGCGAGGCACCGAATCCCGGCCCGCACCGAGGGTTTCCTTCAATGCGTCGAATGCACGCCCGAAGCTCGCCCAATCGCCGGCGCGCAACGCCGAGTCGGCGGTACGAATCCAGCGGCGGGCTTCGTCGAGGATCGCCGGTGATCCGGATGGCGAGAGCGGCGTCGAGGTGCCGCTCAGGTTGTGCCATGCGTCCTCCAGCGTGCGACCGGCGCCGACCCGCTTCCCCTGCGCCACGCTCACCCACACGAGCGCGAGCCCGCCGCCCGCGCGCGGCGCGAAGTAGGTCCGCAACGCGCCGAGCGAGCCGTCGTCGCGCCAGATCGACAACGGGCCGCGGATCAGGCTGTCCACCCGCACGCCGCTCGACCGCACCGAATCGGCCAACCGCTCGAAGGAGGGAAACCGGCCCCAGGTCGCGTCGAGAATCCGCGGCGCCGGCAAGGATACCGTGGAGTCCACCCGCACGAGCTCGAGCTGCAGCCGTCCCTCGCGCACAGTGCCGACGAGCACCGCGCTCACCTGCCGGCCGATCGGACGCTCGTACGCGGTGATGAGCCGCATGCCCGCCGTATCGGTGCGCCAGCTTGGCTCCGGCCTCGCCGGGTCGCCCGGGCCCGAGCCGCCCTCGGGCCGGCCGCTCAACGCGCCAGCCTCCCACGGCGCCCGTTCCAGCGCGAGGGCCTGGACCTCGAACAGCTCCGCTGGATAGGGCGCCGCGAGCATCACCGCCCGAGGAATCTCGCTCGAGCTTCGCACCACGCCTGCGGCGACCGATGCCCAAGCCTCGGCCAACGGATCGGCGTCGGGACGGAGATAGAGTTGCGTCTGTCCCGATTCCGCTCGCACGACGCCGAGAAAGCCCGCGCGGACCGAGTTGACCGCATCGCGGCGCCAAGGCACTCGGTCCATCAGCGGAAAGGTGGTAGTCGTGACGTAGCCGTCGCAGATCCAGACCAGCTCGCCATCGATGATGCGCGCCGTCGCCCGTCCCCAGTCGGCGAAGGGCATCAGCGCCTCGAGCCGCTCGGTGGGCGTGAGCCGCCAGGCGAGTCGCGCGCTGTCGGGCACGGCGCCAAGCAGCTGCCCCACCTGCTGCGACCACGCAAGCACCAGGCGCTTGGCCCAATCCGCGACCGGCGTACCGTGTGCCTGGGGGTGCAGGTCGTAGGC
>JBGPVE010000133.1:0-7678 GCA_041491545.1 Gemmatimonadota bacterium
CCAGCGCTTCGTCCGCACCCGAATCACCCAGGCGGGGCTCGAGCTCCTCGGCGAGCTCGACCGGACGATCAGCGATCTCCACAATCGGCAGCTCGGCCACCTGGGAGAGCAGAAGCTCGCGACGCTCATCGATCTCCTGGGAGAGGTCCGGGAGCGGTTGTAGCTCGCTGGCGCGGCTCGCCGCGCTTGGCCTCGCCCTCGACATGCTCGGCGCAATCCTGTTCGTGCACCTCAAGGGCGGCTTCTTCCTGCCGACCGGTATGGAGTTCGCGCTGGCGCTTCTCGGTGCCTCGCTCACGATCGCGCTGATCGGGCCCGGCGACTACTCCCTCGACCACGTCCTCGCACGCCGTCGCGAGGGGAAGTAATCGCGTACACGTCGTTCCGCTTGTGCTTGAGGGGGATGGGCGTATAATGCGTGCGCCAACACCGAGAGTCCTCACGTGGGTGACCGTCTCAAGCTGCTCTTCGTCGCGCAGCTGCATCCCTGGCCGCTCACGAACGGGGGTGCGGTGCGGGTCTTCAACCTGCTCGCCGGACTCGTGCAGCGCCATCGGGTCACGCTCGTCGTGCTGGCCGAAGCGGGCAAGGTGGTGGACGAGAGCTTCCCGCTGTGGCGCCAGTGCGAGCAGGTGATCTCGGTGAGCCGCGCGACCTGTGCGGTCGCGCGGACTCGCCGCTTCGACGACTGGCCCCCCGTACGCCAACTGCTTGCGAATCTCTTCCGGTCTCCGCTCCCGAGCTTCGTGCGCCGCTGGGAATCCGCCGAATTGGTGAAGACGCTGCGTGCGCTCCGCGCGACGAACGATTTCGACGCCGTGTGGGTGGAGCGGTCCTACATCGCGGAATCGGTTCGCGCCGCCGGCTTCCGCGGCCGGATCGTGGTCGACGTGGACGACCTCGAGAACGTCGTATTCCTGAGAAAGCTGCGACTCAAGCCCTGGTATCGCTCCAAGCCGCTGCACTACGCGGAGTGGGCCAAGGCCAATCTCTACGAGCGCCTCCTCCCTTTGCGCTTCTGGCGCCTCGTCGTCTGTAAGGAGGACGATCGCCGGTTCTTCGGACCTTGGGCCCGCGGGGACAAAGTCCGCGTGGTGCCGAACGGTGTCGCGGCCGACGCGGAGTGTGACGCGGCCGGCGAAGTCGACGGGGAGATGGTCTTCGTCGGCGCCTTGAACTTCCCGCCGAATATGGATGCCGTTCGCCATTTCGTGACGGAGATCCTACCCCGAATCAAAGCGCTCTACCCGGCCGCGCGCTTTGTGGCGGTCGGTTCGAACCCCGCACCGGAAATCCTCAAGCTGCACAATGGCTCGGATTGTGTGATTGCCGCGTCGGTGCCGGACGTGAGGCCCTATCTCAATCGCGCCGCGGTCGCTGTCGTACCGCTCAGAGTCGGAGGCGGGACCAGACTGAAGGTGCTCGAAGCGCTCGGCTGTGGCAGGGCGGTCGTGTCGACTACGCTCGGCGCCGAAGGGTTGGGCCTGCAAACCGGTGTCCATCTCGAGCTGGCGGACAGCCCGGACGCCTTTGCCGCCGCGTGCGTGCGCCTGCTCCGAGATCCCGAGCTGCGCCGGCGCCTTGGACGGGTTGGGCGCGAGCGTGTCCTGCGCGATTACCGGTGGGACGCCATTGCGGAGAGGGCGGACGCCGTTCTCGTGCACTAGCCCCGATGGTGTGGCACGATCCTCGCAAACAACCGCCTCGCCCGGGGAGCTGCCATCCCCGCGCCGTGCCCGGAGGCAAACGAATGAAGTTGCGAGTAAAGAACTTACCGCTTGCCGTCGACCGGTCCCTCTATCAGGAGGCGACCGATGCCTATCTGGATCTCTCCCACAAGCACATCGAAGCGCTGTACGTCTTCGGCACCGTCAGCTACCCCGGGCTTTCCGATCTGGACTTCCTGGTGGTGCCGAAGGACACCTATTTGGCGCCGCTTCGCGTCCATCTGATGGATCGATTGCCCTCACGGTTCGACCGCATCATCGAACATGAAGTCTTCGTGGTTCCGGAGCCGCAGCTCCGAGTCTGCGCGTATCGGAGACCGGAGAGGTTCAAGTTGGTCTACGGACGTGATGTGCTGGCCGATATCGCGGCGGAGGATTCGACCGGCGCCCGTGTCTGCGACGTGTTGGAGTTGGTCCACAACAAGATGGTGTTCCTCACCAATCTGCAGCGGACCGGCGTCCTGAATGCCCAATCGTGTATTCGCGTATTCAACGGTCAGCAATACAATGTGCGACGGCTGGCCGAGCTTGGATTGCTGGAGGAGAATGGATACGGAGCCACCATCGACGCTCTCCGTGCCCAGTGTATGGCCGATCCCACTGAGGCTTGCGTGCTGCAGATGTACGACGCATTCGAACAGTGCGTGACGGCCTGCGCCCGCGCGCTCCACGCCCGTCTCGGTCCCGATTTGCGTTCCGTCGCCCAGATCGCGGCCGTGTCTCGAGGGAATGCGACCGTGCCGTTCGAGGGATTTCAGGCCGAGGATGCCAGGCAGCGTGCCGATATCATCACGGAATACTTGCAGGAATTGGTCAAACGCAATTTCTGGTATGGATTCATGTTCTTGGCCCGCCTCTTTCCGACGCCTCCCACCAACTCCGTCGTGGACCGTGCCGTGTCCAGGGGACTTCGATCCGGCCTGCGCCGGTGGCGCCGACTCCGGTCGTTGCCTTCCATGACGCGAATCTCTCGTGATCCCCTTCCCAACGAGGGTCCAGCACTGGTTTGATTGCCCCCGGTAGATAACGTTGTTGGGCATGGGCAACCCACAGGTCCACGTCACCGACCACGTTCTCCAGGATCATACCCGCTGATGCGCCTTGTCGATGTCCGGCTGGTACGCGACGCCGATCGCCTGGCGCTCGTGGGGCGGGTCCAGCGCCGTGCGGGCGGCGCGACGTTCGAGCTCTTCTTCCGATTCCCCGCGGACGCCGAGCCGTTGGTGGCAACCAGCGCGGACCCCTTCCTTGCGGCGCTGCTCGTGCCGGCGCTTTTCCGCGGCGAGCCGCTCACGATCGACCCGCCGGTCTCCGCACGCCTTCTTCGACGCACGATCCGCGTTCAGGATATCCTCACGATGTGGTATCCCCAGTTCCACCGGGTCGACGTCGACGCCACCACGCGCCCGCCGGCATCTGCCGCCGCGCCATCCCGCGCACGGGGCGTCGGGGCCTTCTTTTCGGGCGGCGTCGATTCCTGCTACACATTGATGAAGAGCCACCACGGCTGGCCATCCCTGGCCGATCGGATCACCCAGCTCGTCTTCGTCAAGGGATTCGACGCGCCGCTCGAGGAGACGGCCGCCCTGGCCGAGTCGGAGGCGCACCTCCGCCGGTTGGCGGAGCGGTACGGCTGCGAGCTCATCGCGGTCGAGACGAACCTGCGGGCTGAGCTGGACGTCCCCTGGGCGGAGCTCCACCTCGGCGCCGCACTGGCTGCGGTCGGGCTCAGCCTCGGGCGCGGGCTCGGCCAGATCCTGATTTCGTCGACCCACGACTACGGAACCATGGGGCTTCCGCACGGGTCCCATCCGCTGGTCGACGAGCTATGGTCCACCGAGGAGGTCGAAATCATCCACGACGGGTGCGAGACGACCCGGGTCGGCAAGCTCGCGGCGATCGCGGCGCACGAGCCGGCGCTGCTCGCGGAGTTGCGCGTCTGCTGGGAGGGCGCCCGCGGCGGACCCCGGAACTGCGGCCGCTGCGGAAAATGTATTCGGACCGCAACCATGCTGCGGGCCATCGGCAGGCTGGGCGTCACGGCGGGCTTTCCGCCGGTGCTCCCGAGGGACTATGCCTCCCACTTCGATCAGGAGCCGGAACTCTTGGCCGACGTCCTGGTGCATGCGCGCGCGATCGGTGACACCGCGCTGATTCGAACGCTGGAGCGGCACGAGCGGACGCGGCGGCGCCGCGCGGGCGTGCGGGAGATGCTGCGTGCCGTGCCGCTCACCGCGTCACTCCTCGATGCCCGCGCAGCGCTCCACCGCCTCGGGCGAGCGAAGGGTAGGTGATGAGCGGCAAGCCTTGCGCGACTCTTCCCCGGCGGTACGTTGGTAAATCCACTATCAAATGCCTGGCGCAACGCCTGGCAACACAATCATGCAAATCGGTGCACGCCGGTGAGGGCCAGTGATTGGCTCCGCCGAGAGAGCCGCTCTGCGTTCCTAGGTGTGACGTCGCTCATAGTGGCGCCCGATGCCTCTCGCTCACGCGTCCCTCTGCCGCGCCCAATTCCCCATCCATATCACGGTCGGTCGCACTCCCGAGCGCCGCCGTAGTCATGCGAGATGTGGATATCCGCAGTCGGTGTTCGTGCATGCCATCCTTGGGAACCAAACCAATCCGCGGCCGGGGGCAGACCGGCAGGGAGCATCTATGCGCATCATGTTGGGGAGAGATTCGCGATACTCCGGTCGTTTGTTGCCGGCGACTCCGCTCCTGGCGGCTGTCGCGTTGTTTCTGGCCGCCTGCCAAAGCGAGCCCACCGCTCTTCCGGCGGACGCCGGCAGCTCGGCGACCCGCTCGTTTGAGCTTACGCCGGACGCCGCCATCGCGGCCAGGACCGCCACGATGCGAGGAACCCACAAGCTGGGGACGGTCCAGTCGAGGGTTTCGATGTCGTCCAGAACCAGCCGGGTGGAGGCCGACATCATCAACTCACCGTTCGATCTCAGCTACTTCGGCGGTGCGACGGTCCACGGCGCGACCTCCTTCAACGTGTACGTCAACTGCGCGGCGGGCCCGGCAAGCTGCTGGGGTTCACATGGGTTGACGCCCGCGAATTTTCTCAGCGATCTCAACCAGAGCGCCTTCATCCAGGTTACCAACCAATACACCGGGTCCGACGCGAAGGGTCACTTCGGTGTTGATGAGCTGAGCACGACGGCAACCTTCACGAAGCACACCGCGACGATCGACGACGTCTTCGGCATCGTCTTCTCCGCCGTGAGCTTCACCCACGTCAGCGGCTATAAGGGCATCTATCACGTGTTCCTGCCCAAGGGCACCGACATGTGCATAGACGCGACCACGTGCTATTCGCCAGACAATCCGAACACCTTCGTGTTTTGTGCCTTCCACGGCAGCGTGGATTTCAGCGCCACATTGCACGTGTTGTTCTCGGTCGAGCCCTTCCAGGGCATCGGCGGCTGCGCGTTCCCGGGTCAGACTCCGCATGGGGTCATCGACGCCACGGCCTCGACGCTTTCGCACGAGTTGATCGAGACGATCACGGATCCTGACCTCGATGCGTGGTTCAATGCCATGTTTGGAACTGAAATCGCCGACCAGTGCTCCGGCTTCTCCAGCAACCAGCACTTGAGAGCGCACGACTATGTCATCCAGTCGGAGTACTCGAACCGGGTGCGCGGCTGCGCAAGTGATACATAGCTAGCCCATGGGCGTGACAGGTTCCCAAATCCAAGAGGCCTCGAGGCGAGTCGCCGCGAGGCCTCTTGGACGCTGGCGATCTCCCGCTCGCGCAAGCACATTCGTAGCCTGTGCTTCTCACTAGGTACTCTGTGGCCGTCGCCCCGCCCGTCGGTTCGGCGAGTGTGCGAGGGGAGGTTCGTGCAGTGAGTCTGGAAATGGCTTTAGACGAAGCCGATCTCGCCCGGCGCTTTGTGCAGCGTCTAGCGGCACTGTCTCCCGGCCTGCTTCGCCCGGAGGTGCCGCCGTTGCTCGATCGGGATCCTTACTTGAGCGCCTGGATCAATGTGGAGGCGGCGCTCGGAAACGCCCCACCGCGGGACCGCGAGCGGCTCCGGGCCGTGATCGATGAGTTGGACGGGGAACTGGCGGCGGTGCCGCTCCAGGCGGGATTGGACGAGGCTGCGCGACGGGCTGTGCGCGGTCTACTTGCGCGGCGGTGGCTCACCACTGCCGAGAGCTTCACATTCGTCTACGAGCCGTTCGAGGCTCTGATCCCTTTGAGCTCCCTCTCTCCTTCCCCGGCGCCCCCGGCGGATCGTCGCTCGTGAACGCACCGTGGTTCTTTGCGATGTACGCCTCCCACTCGGGCGGGACTTCCTCCTCGACGAAGATCGTCGAGACCGGGCACTCGGGCGCGCACGCCCCACAGTCGCGGGACAAGGCCCCGAATGCGCCACCGAGGGGTGAAAATGCGACAGCCGCCGCTTGGGTTGTCCCGCCTGTCGCAAAAGCGCCCCTTCGTGTCGCATTTCGACCCTTTCAGCGCTCCGGCGCCCGGGCCAGCTTGGGACGTCGGCGTCGCTGGCTGCCCTGAGAGAACCGTCCAGCACCTGACCGTTAGACCCGAAGTTCACCCTCGACCGACGTTGCGCGGCGCGGTGGCGCTTGGCGCGCGTCCCTATCTCGGAGCGTGGAATGGCTCTCCGCTCGGCTGGCTCGGCGCGCATCGATCGCAAACTCCATCTGGTCCTCTCAACCGGGGCACTGCTCCTGTCGCTGTCAGTCGCGGCACGCGCCGCCGCGCAGGGTACCGGCGGTTGCAGGCCCGACACCATGACCATCTTCAAGCGGCTCGCCGTGGGGATGAGCGTCGATCCCGACCTCGATTCAACCGGGCGCGCGCTCGCGACGACGGTAGCGGCGGACATTGCCGGATTCATCGAGCCACCTGCACACGTCACGATGGACAAGCTGCGCGGTCCGAGCGAGTGGAAGGATGCGACCGGCAGCTACCAGAGCGAGGGGCTCCTCTCGATCGGTCAGCTCGTCCTCGACCTGCACCAGACCGGGCGCGTGCAGCACGTGGCACTCGATCCCGGCACCGGCTCGCTCGAGGTCGATCGGGCGCTCCTGGCCGGAGTGGCCGCGGCGGACTCCAATGGGGTCTTCCCCCAGGCGGGGACCGATACGCGCGTCGCCCGGCGGCAGATCCGCTTGTGGATCCTCACTGCGGCATCGCCCCTTTCCACCTGGGCCACGCCGCTCTTCATGGTGGCGGGGCGGGTTCCCGCTAATGCGACATCCGCCATGGTTCAGATTCAGTCCGCGCCGACATATCCCCAGGCGCTTCTTGCCAAGGGGGTCGCGGGAGATGCGTATATCGCGTTCGAGGTGGACTCACAAGGACAGGTGCCCGAGGCGAGCATCCGAGTGCTGAGTGCGGATGACTCCGCCTTCATCCAGCCGGCGGAGCAAAGCATCCGGGAGTCGCGGTTCGCCGCGGCGACGCAGGGTGGCTGCCCAGTGCGCTCGACGCTGCGTCAGCGGGTGCGCTTTCGGGCCCCCGCCACCGCGTCGCTCGCGAGCGCGAGTGCCACCGCGTCGACGGACTCCGCCTCTCTCGCCGCTACCGCTCGTTGGGTCGCCAACGATCTACCGAAGCTCACGACGGCGCACGTTGTCGTCGAGGTGGCGGCTCAGATCGGCGGGACGGACGTGGGATCGGTGCGGACGCGCGTAATCCGGGCCAAACTCGAGCACTGCGTGTTGAAGCTGGAGCGTCTCTTCGATGCGGAGGCCGCCGGCTCATCGACGCCGCTTCGACTGTGGCAGACCGTACCGCTCAAGTATGTGGACCCGGGGTCATTCGCCATCCAGCAGCGGCCGGCGCAGGGCTCCAGCCTCGCGACCATCACCAGTCCGCTCTGGCGGGTTGTCCTGGCGCTGCAAGACGGCTCGATCCAGACTGACGCCGATCGATCGGGGCGGCACGCGACGACGAACGACAGCGATCTCGA
>JBGPVE010000134.1:0-7632 GCA_041491545.1 Gemmatimonadota bacterium
CGCCACTCGGCCGCGGCTTCCTTACGGGAGCCGTGAGGCGCGCCGAGGAGTACCCGGGGGGCGACTTCCGCCGCAACGACCCGCGCTATCAGGGCGCGAACTTCGACGCCAACATGCGAGCCGCGTCGGCCGTGCGTGAGCTGGCCGCGCGGAAAGGGGTGACCCCAGGGCAGATCGCGCTCGCCTGGCTGCTCCACAAGGGCCCGGACCTCGTGCCGATCCCCGGCACCAAGCGGCGGCGCTCCCTCGAGGAGAACGTCGGCGCGGCGGCGGTGTCGCTCAGCGCCGAAGAGATGGCCGAGCTCGACGCGGCGCTCCCGCCGGAGAAGGTGGCCGGGCCGCGCTACGGCGAGCAGCAGATGGCACAGGTGGACCGCTAGTCCGCTGGATGCGGCGCTTCTCGTCAGTACCGGGTCGCGCAGTACCTAGAAAAGCTCGGCGATCATCCCCGCTGACTGACGTTTGCTACTGAGAACGTTGCTGGAGGCAGGGTGGAGCTCGGAACGGAAACCCCCGCGAGCACCTAGGTGCCAACGGGGGCGAGTCATACGACGAATGGGCCCGGCGCGATTCGAACGCGCGACCTCTTGCTCCGGAGGCAAGCGCTCTATCCAACTGAGCTACGGACCCAAGTGATGCAACCGCGTGGCTTAGGACAATCGGGCTGGTCTCGCCACCCGTCGAGTGGGTCAAGTTCTGGGTCAAGACGACCACGTTACGCCTGCTTTTCCCGGAGCTGACCGCCACCCAACACGACCGCTAACATAGTCGCATTATCCGCCTGCTGGTAGCAGCGGACCAGCGTATCCGTCCCCGTCCATCCGCCCGCGGCGGCCACGTCCACGCGGACAGGTGTTTCCGTTCCGTCGCCCACTTCCGCCGGAAGGGATGCCAGCACCCTCGCTCCAATTTCGGGAGCTCGGCGAGCCGTTCCGCCCTGGAGCAGCCACCGGGTGGCGATGTCCTTCGTGAGCGGCAAGGCTGGATCCTTGGGGGACGGGACCAAATAGACCGCCCTGAGGCCTGGGCGCTCCTGTTGAATGCGGTCCAAGGCTGCCCGTACCTCCTGCGAAATCGGGGGCAAGCTCGATCGCCTCACCAACGAGATCATCGCAGTTGCCGTGTCTGCCGTGCAAGGGTGTCGGTATTGACTCCAGGTACACACCTCTGCGGTGCAGAAGCTGGGTTTGGACGACGCCGCCGTGCTCGAACTCATGGCGGTGGTCGATCTCTTCAGTGGGTTCAACAAGCTGATGGACGGCCTCCAAGTCGAGCCCGACGAAAAGCCCTAGTATGGCTGAGGGGCGGCCGTGAAGATGCCGTGAGCATCTCGGCATACGCATGGGCGAGGTAGCTTGTCACACGAGGGCCGAGGGGAGGCGGGTAATCCCCGGCTCGGGAGGGGGGTGAAGCGGTTTTGGGCCTTCCCTAATACCCCCCCGCCAGCTACATGCGCTGGCTAGGCCGTGCCGTCTGCGGCTTGACGGGGCGGACATGGGCTCGAGCCGTAGGAGCAGAACACACAGCACTTGCCGGGCTCGGGGCGAAGGACGGCGCCACAAGCGGGACAAGGCCAGAAATGCACGCAGGCGTCCGCTGGCATCGCTGCCCTACTCTCTATGCCACATTCAGGGCATGTGATGGTCGCTTCGATGGGCGTCGTTCCCATGACCTCTTATGCGCAACCAGCAGGGTGACATGGTGGGGCACTGGCGTCCCGCGTGATGGACAGCTTCCTTGGCGGCGAGACGCGCGTAGCCGGGCGAAGGAGTTTCCCGGAATGGGGCACGGCGGTTGCTTCCTGCTGCGGCCTGGCTGGGAGGCCGCCATGCTGAGCTGTACCTACAACGGGTGGGACGACGCGCCGGAAGATGAACGCGAAGCGCTAGATGAATATGAACGCTCCGCCGTCGAATACTGCGTAACGGCTCCTCCTGCGTGGCTACCCCAGCGATCCGACACCAGTCACCCCCACGAGTCTCGGCGCCTGTTTCGATAGCGCCGCGAGAGGCATTGTGATCGGTGACCGCAGGTTCGCGGTCGTCATAGAACGCTCTCCTTCTTGTGTTGTGCCGCTCGGCAATATTGAGGTTACCGCTTTTGCATTGGCAGCCGTGGTCACCACCGCTGATTGCCGAAAGCTATCCACCATACCTTTGGAGTTGATGTCGGAAATAACCCCGCCAGCTTTCGGGCAGGGTCTCAACCCGCACGGCGCGCCGCAGCGTCTCCAGATCATCCTGTTCAAACGCATACAAGCGAATGATGTCGGCAACGCTGACGCCATTCTCATCATGGTCAAGCCGCTCTATCGTGTCCCCGGCCTGAACCTCGCCTTCTCGCAGAACCGCAAAATAGAATCCGCTCCGGCGGCTGACGAGAAACCGCTTGACCATATCAGCCCGTCCAAACTTGACTCCGAGCTTGTAGCACGGCACGCGTGGCTCTGTTACCATGACCTCCGCTTCTCCGATGCAAAAGCGGTCGCCGATATTGACCTCTTTCTCCAGTAGCCCTTTGGTCGTAAAATTTTCGCCAAACATCCCGTAAGGCAACTTCCCGTCGGGCAATTCAGTTCGCCAATACTCGTAGTGCTCGACCGGGTAAGCGTAAACAGCTTTGCTCAAGCCGCCGTGCACGGACAGATCAGCCTGAGCGTCGCCATCGAGGTTCAGAGTTCGCAGCATGACTAAACCTTCTACGGGCTCCTTAAAGATTCCGGTCGTGACGCTTCTGCCCCGCCAACTCACCTCGCGCGGCAACCCAACTTGGACGGAAATGAGTTTCACTGTTGTCCACCTGTGATGGTCATTATTCATTGACGCGCCGGCAACCAGCGCCCGTCACCGTCGATGTCGGCCGGTGCATCCACCCCGAGCCAATGCAGCATCGCCGGAAACAGATCCACCGTCCGAAACGGTCCGGCCGGTAGCGGATGGCTCGCCCAGAGCGGCGTCTGCATATGGTCCCGCGTGAGGCTGCCGTGGCCCGCCCGGTGCTCCGGCACCTCGAACCGGTCCCGGAAGTCGTACCCCGCGCGGGCAATGACCAGCAGATCTCCGGTGCGGGACGAGCGAAACTGATCGAGTAGCTGGTACGCCGCGTCGGGATAGCTCGCGTCCCACGTCGCCTCGAGCCAGGCCCGGTCGCAGGCCGTCCGCGCACCGCCCACCTCGAGCGGGTCGCCGCTGAGCGGCCGGTAGGTGATTCCCCCGTCCCGGCCGCCGTTCCCGTCGCTGTTCCCCAGTCGCCTGATCTCCGCCTCCCCCTCGCGCGAGAGCACCCGCACTGCACCGTCCGCCTCCTCCGCCGCAACGAACGCCACCGCCTCCTCCGCGACCAGCGCCGCCACCAGATCCCGATCCGTCCTCTCGCGCAGCCGCGCCAACGGCCACCGCCGCTCCCGCGGCACCTGGGGCTGCGCGTAGACCATGGCCGATCCGTTTCCCGCCACCATCACCGCCACCTCCGGATCCCTGGTCCACAGGAGCGGATGCGCCAGCGTCCGGATGCCCCGAGCCCGAAACCACTCGGCGAGGTCGAGGTGGGAGTCGACCGCAGCCGAGCCATGGTCGCTCACCAGCAGGATGAGCGTATCGTCCAGCTCGCCTCGGGCCGAGAGCCGGCGGCGCACCGCACCGATCAGCGTGTCGATCTTCCGGAGTGCCCGTCGAACTCCGTCGCCGTACGGTCCCTGCTGATGGGTGTACCCGTCCACCGCCGGAAATTGCGCGAAGATGAAGCGCGCGCCGCCGGTCACCGCATCGAGCAGATGCCCGCCGGCCACGTCGTCCGACGGCTGATGCCACCGCGAGAAGTGCCCCAGCGCTCCCCAGAATTTGCGCGCCCGGCGCGTGGGATCCCGGTCGTTGCCGAGCCCTCGCGCGATCGGCGTGAAGATCCCCACGCTTTCGGGCACCAAATCGAACATCGTTCTCACGTCGGGGACGATGTCCCCGTCCAGCATCGACGCCTGATAGCCGCAGTAGCTGCGCAGTGCGTGCCGGTCGCGCCACCAGCGCCCCCCGTATCGCGTCCGGTCCAGCCAGCGGATCGAAGGCACGTTGCACCGTCCCGGCGTGCAGCCGGTGAGGAACGGCAGGTAGGCGACACTCGTGGTGGAAGGGAAGGAGGTGATGGCCCGGCCGACCCCGCCGTGCGCCACCAGCGCCGCCAGATTCGGCAGGCTCCCGGCGGCCAGCTCGGCCTCGGCCAGATCCGGTCGCAGGCCGTCTATAAGGAGAAGTAGGCAGCGGGTGGTCACCGGTGGAAACATACGCAGTGCCTTCCGTCGAGGCACCCGCCGCGGGCCGGGGGCCGGGGGCTGCAGGAGTGCGCATCGGTGGGTCATCGCCACTGTTGGAGGGGCGCACACGCCCACCACCCCCACCGGGCTCCGGCGGTCGCGATCGACGGACCCGCGAAACCGACTGGCAAGTGCGCAGAATAGCGTCACTTGGCTGGCAAATCCCGTTGCAACGGACGGTAGCGATCGCGCCGGGTACGCCGCTTGCCGGTCGCTGGAACCCTTACCCGGCGATACATTGGCGGCGGTATTCGAGGTGCCTTGGCTCTCGACGGTCTCTCGGAGGCGTGATGGCGCGGCGCGCGGCGCGGTATCGGGTCGCAGTGGCGGTAGGACTTCTCCTCGTGGGCTGTGGCGGTGATTCCCCGACCGGGCCGCCGATTGCACCGGTGATCGAGCTGGCACCCGGATCGGTGTCGTTCACCGGGTCGGAGGGCGGTGCGGGTCCCACCGCGCAGACTGTCGCCATCACCAACTTCAACTCCGCCCCCCTCACCGGCCTCGCCACCGGGCAGATCACCTATGGCGCCGGCGGTGCCGGGTGGCTGCACGCGAGTATCGACAAGACCACCGCGCCGGCGACGCTCACCCTCACCCCGACGATCGGCACGCTCGCCGGTGGCATCTACACCGCCACTGTGCCGGTCTCGTCGGCCGGGGCGAGCAACAGTCCCCAGCCGGTCACGGTGAATCTCCTCGTCATCAGCGGCACCGGGGTCACGACCTTCGCCACGGCCGGCCAGTCGGCCGTGTTCCTCGGCTCCCCGAAATTCGGGGCTCGGCTTGCCCTGCAGCCGGGCGCGCAGTATCTGATCGCCGTCGTCAACACCAACCCGACGCAGTCGCTGACCGAAGATTTCATGCTCGCGGGCGCGCTCGAGACCGGCGCCTCTGCCCGGGTGGTGACGCCGCCTGCGGCCCGCGCCGTGCTTCGTCAGACGCGGCGGCCGATGTCCGTCGCCGGTCGCACTATGGCGAATCTGGAATACCTGCGCCGGCTCGCGCAGAACCACCTCACGATGCTCGAGCTCAACCGGGAGATCTACGCTCGGTTGGGGGACCCGCGGGCGGTGCGCGCGCGCCTACGAGCGCCGAGCGCGCGCGTCTCCCGGTTGAGCGCGTCGGTCGCGTCGACGGTCGGCACGGTGAACAAGATCTACGTCCGAAAGCAGCTCACCGGCGCCTGCACCGCCGTGGACTCGATCGGCGCGCGGACGGTCGCCGTGGGCCAGCACGTCATCGTGCTTGCCGACACCAATCGCACGACCTGGCCACAGGGTCAGCGCCCCGACTCCGCGTTCTACCAGACGTTCGCCGACGAGTACGACCAGGTCACCTGGCCGCATCTCGTCAGCTTCATCGGGGATCCGCTGGCCTTCGACACGCAGTTGTCCAGCACCGGCAAGGTGACGGTGACGATTACGCCCCTGCTCAACAAGCTCGGGGGCGGAATCCTCGCGTTCGTCAATCCCTGCGATTTCTTCCCCTTCGCCGCGACCGGCCCCGACGCCGATTTCAGCAATGTCACCGAGATGTTCTACTCGTTGACGCCGGCGACCAACGGATTCGACGTGCCGGGCTGGGAAAAGGAGCTGCGGGCCGTGGCGGCGCACGAGACCAAGCACATCGTGTCGATCGCCGACCGGATCCTCAACAACAGCCCGGTGCTGGAGCAGGTGTGGCTGGAGGAGGGGCTGGCCCAGGAGTCGTCGGAGATTTGGCTGCGACACTTCAACCAGGCGACCTGGAAAGGCAACGCGAGCTTCGATCAGACCATCGCGTGCGAGATCAACCTCGGCCCGAACGCACCCTGCGACCTGCAGGACGACAAGCCGATCGCCCTGGCGTTGAGTCATCTGCCGTTCTTCTTCTCCTACCTGCAGGGCGAGAGTCAATCGAACTCCGAGGGACTCGGTAAGGACAACCCAGCGAACTACGGGGCGGGGTGGACGATCGCCCGCTGGGCAACCGATCAGTACGCGACCGACGAGGCCTCGTTCATCAAATCGCTGATCAACGAGCCGCAGCTCGAGGGAATGGCCAACCTGAGCAGCCACACGGGGCAGCCGATTCCGCTTCTCCTTACGTACTGGAATCTCGCGACCGCGATTGTCGGCACGCCCACCTACGTGGCGGCCGATGTACGAACGACGGTGCCCAGCTTCAACTTCGCGGACATCTTCAACGTCGGTCAGACCGGGCTCGTGTGCGGCGGCACTCCGTGCGGCTTCTTCACGCAGTCCGGAACGCCGGTCTTTCCGATTCAGCCGGCCGCGCTGGCTCCGGGGACGATCAACCACACCGTCACTGGCGTGCCGGGAACGGCGGCGGCGTTCTTCCTGCTCACGGCTCCGAGCAGCGGCACCCAGGCGTTGCAACTGGGGAGCGGGGCCGGCGGACCCATTTCGCCGTCGAGCGGACTTCGGGTCGGGATCATCAGGGTCAAGTGACGACTTCCCTGCGCATCCGACCGGTAGTCCTCGGTGTCGTCTGCCTCACGCTCTCCGTCACGGCCGCCGGGGCGCACGATACCTGGCTCATACCCCGCCGGTTCACGGCGAAGCCGGGCGACGACGTCGTGCTCGATATGACGAGCGGCGACGCATTCGCGAAGCTGGACTATCCCGTTGAGCCGGGGCGGGTGCGTCAAGCGTTCGTGCGACTTCGCGGGCACAGCTTCGCCCTTCCACTCGGGCAGCGGAAATCCCATGCGCTCCAATTCCGGGCCCGACTGAAGACGGCCGGTCTCGCGACCGCTTGGGTGACGCTGGCGCCCAAAGTGCTCGAGCTGAGCGATGAAAAGGTGCACGAGTACTGGGAGGATATCGGCGCGTCGGCCGAGATCCGGCAGCGCTGGACCGCGCTGCCAGCGCCGCGGCATTGGCGGGAACGCTACCAGAAGTTCGCCAAGACCTTTGTCTTGGTTGGCACGCCGTCGGGGGATTCCTCATGGGCTAAGCCGGTCGGCCTCCTGCTGGAGATCGTTCCGGAGCAGGACCCGTCCGCGCTTCGTGCCGGAGACAGCTTGACGGTGCGGGTGCTATCGCACGGGAAGCCGATCGCCAACCTGCCCGTGGGAGCCGTCCGCGACGGACAGGTGCCGGACAAGATGGTGCCGACCGACGCCGACGGCCGGCTTGGCTTCCGGGTGCAGGCGCCCGGCCGATGGCTGGTCCATTGTACCGATCTCAGGGCGACGGAAGCGCCGGGGCTCGATTGGGAGAGCGAGTTCGCGACGCTGACGATCGGAGTCGGCGCGAGGTAGCGCGAAGAGCCCCGATGCTACGCCCGGTCGTACGCCAATCGCGGGTACCAATCCGTTCCCC
>JBGPVE010000135.1:0-7587 GCA_041491545.1 Gemmatimonadota bacterium
ACCAAGGGCATGCTCAACATGGCATACGACCACCGGATCGTGGACGGCTCCGACGCGGATCGCTTCCTGGCCGATGTCAAGCGGACGCTGGAAGGATTTCCGGAGGACGCGGCCTGAAATGGCGCGTACCCTCTCGGTCACTCGAGTGGTCGTCGCCGACTCGGCCGAGCCCGAGTACTTGCGGACCGTGGCGGCCCTCGCCCGTCTCTCCGAGAGCCGGGGCCGGTATCTCTGGCTCTTTCGCGCGCGGCAGCGGCCCGGCCTCTTTCTCGAGTGCAGCGAGAGTCGGACTGAAGCCGAGCACCGCGCGGTGGCACCGCCAGCGGACGACGAGGCTCGGCTCGAGGCCCGGCTTCGGGAGTTGGCTTCCTATCAGGCGGATCCGTGGGAGCTCTGGGAGGAGGTTCGATTCTGATATGCCGCGACGCATCGTTGATATCGCCGGCGCTACGTGGGAAGTCGAGGTGAGCGGCCGAGTGACGCAGTATGTGAAGGACGAATTCGGCCTCATCTTCAGTCGCGGCGAAGGTGGCAATCGCGAGCGGCGGGTCGTGCGCTACTCGCCGCTCGGAGCCAAGAGCCGGGAGCTTTCCTTGGCCCGGCTCTCGGACGAGCAGTTGGGAGATCTGTTCCGGCACTCGCAGCCGGCGTGGACCGCGCCGGAAACGGGATACCGGCCGTGAGCGAGTCCGAGGAGCGCGCCGGTCCGATCATCGATCTGCATGTCCATTCGACCGCCTCCGACGGAGAGCTCGCGCCGGAAGAGGTTGTGGCGCGCGCCGTGGCTGGCGGCGTCGTCGCGATGGCGCTGACCGACCACGATACGCTGGCCGGTGTCCCCGCTGCGATCGCGGCCGGCGGCCGCGCGGGCGTGCGCGTGGTGAGCGGCTGTGAATTCTCGGTCGCCGCGCCTTGGGGCGAGATGCACGTCCTCGGCTACTTCCTGCCGCCGGGCTCGCGCGCCCTCGAAGAGTTCCTGGTTCGATGCCGCACGGACCGCGAGCGTCGTGGCCGAGCGATGGTCGAGCTGTTGCGCCGCCTTGGATTAGACGTCACCGATGACGACGTCCTCGCGGAGGCCGAGGGCGGCGCGGTCGGCCGGCCACACGTCGCGCGAGCCCTGTTGCGGCGCGGATACGTCACCTCCATCAGCGAAGCCTTCGATCGCTACCTCGGGCGCGGGCGGCCGGCGTTCGTCGACAAGACGCTGCCGACCTTTTCCGAGGTGGCGGCCCTCGTACATCACGTGGGCGGCGTCGTGTCGGCGGCGCACCTCAAGGATCGCGGCACCCGAAGCGTGCTCGTCAGGCTCAAGGCCGAAGGATTGGATGCCGTCGAGACTCGGCACCCGAGCCACGACCCCGACACCCGCGCCCGCCTCACCGACCTCGCGCTGAGCCTCGGCCTTCTCAGGAGCGGCGGCAGCGACTGGCATGGCGATCCCGTGGGCGACGAAAGCCATGGCCCCATCGGATCGCAGCAGGTTCCTCTCGCTTGGCTCGAGCGGCTCGAGGCGGTTCGTCCGGCCGTGCCGACGACCGCGGCGTGAGCGAGCGCGTTCTCATGCCGAACAAGGTCTTCAATTTTCGGGATCGTGCGGTGCTGGTCACCGGCGTTGGGCGCGCCGGACAGATCGGTCACGCGGTGGCGCTCGCGTTCGGCCAGGCCGGCGCCAAGCTGGTAGCCGCGGACCTCAACGCCGTGGGTGTCGCGGAGCGGGTGCGGGAGTTCGCGGCGCAGGGGTTGGAGGCTCGTCCGACCGCCGGCGATCTCACGGTGCCCGACATCGCCGCGCTGGCGGTGGAGACCGCGCTTCGCCACTACGGCCGTTTGGACGTCGTCGTGAACGTCGCGGGCGGCCTCACCACCTACGGCCCGATCGAGCGGACCTCCGTCCGAGACTTCGATCGCGAGATTGCGATCAATCTCAAGACCACCTTTCTCGTGTCCCAGGCCGCGATCGAAGCTCTCGCTGCGACCCGCGGGTCGATCGTCAACTTCGCGTCGATCGGCGTGCTGGAGCCGCAGGCCTCGATGGCGGTGTATCTGGCCGCCAAGGCCGGCATCGCGGGCTTTACCCGGGGTTTGGCGCTCGAGCTTAAGGATCGTGGTATCCGGGTCAATGCGGTCGCGCCGGGGATGGTGCGCACCGCGGACAATGTCACGGCGGTTGGCGAAGACAGCGCAGCGTACGTCGAGCTGAGCGACATCTGCCAGGGCGTGCTGTCGCTCGCCGACCCGGACTCGACCGCGACCGGTCAGGTGTTGCCGATCGTCCCGCGCCAGGGCTGACGGTGGAGCTCACGGGGCGGGTCGTGCTTGTCACGGGAGCAGGCCGGCGGCTGGGCCGGGCCATCGCGGACGGGCTCGCAGCCCGCGGCATGATCGTCGCCATCCACTACCATGCCTCGGCCGAGGGGGCGACCGCCTTACGGGATGAGATCCGCAAGCGAGGTGGCCGCGCGGAGTGTTTCGCGGCGGACTTGACCGACGCCCGCGCTGCCCGCGACCTGCCGGATCGCGTCGTCGAGCATTTTGGCCAGCTCGATGTGTTGGTGAACTCGGCGGCCGTGATGCACCAGGTGCCTTTCGAGCAGACGACCGTGGGTCAGTACGACGAGCTCCTCGATCTCAATCTCCGCGGGACGTTCTTCTGTACCCAGGGCGCGGCCGCCGCGCTTCGTGCGGCTCGCGGCAAGGTCATCAATATCGCCGATGTGAGCGGCATCGAGCCTTGGCCTGGCCACATGGCCCACTCGATCAGTAAAGCCGGTGTCGTCATGCTCACCAAGGCGCTTGCCCTGAGCCTCGCGCCCGAGGTGACGGTCAACGCGGTCGCTCCCGGAGCCGTGCTGGTGCCGGAGACGTACAATCGGACGATCCGGGAGCAACTCTCTCGCAGCACTCCGCTCAAGCGACTGGGAACGCCGGATGACGCGGTGAGCGCCGTCGTCTACCTCTTGCAAGACGGTGATTTCGTGACGGGGGTGACTCTTGTCGTCGACGGTGGACGAGTCCTCCGCTAAGCATTTTCGCGACATCGTGATCGTGGGTGGCGGCTGCTACGGAAGCTTCTACGCCGGGCAGCTCGAGCGCGCCCGCGACAAGGGCGCCGTCAGCTACCGCCGGCTGCTGGTGGTGGATCGCGATCCCGGCTGCAAGCTCGGGGTGCAGAATGCGCGGGAGCCGATTCCCGAACGGCACCTGATCGTGCGGGAGTGGGGCGCCTTCTTCGACGACTACCTCGCGAGCTCCCAGCCTGACACGGCGGTGGAGCGGGACGCCATCGTTCCCTCACCGCTCATGCCCCACCTTATGTACGAGTGGCTGCTCCGGCGTGCGCGCGCCCGGTGGCCCGGCCGGGTGGTGGAATCGCGGCCGGTCGAGCTGCCGGCCGGCACACCCTATGACGTGCTCGCTCCCGACGGCACCCGCTACGTATCCTTCGCCGACTGGCTCTGTCCCACCCATTGCGTCGAGCCGGCGCTCTGCCCGGTCATCCGCGCGCCTCGCAGTTGGGAGATGTCCGATGCTCTCGGCGATCTCGTCGGCCGGCTCGCGCGCTCCCGGCCCACCGCCGGTCCGGTGTTGTTCGTCTGTCGGCACCAGGCGTACGGCGTGGGAATGTTCGATGTGGCCGCGGTGCTCCGCGGCGCCGCTCAGGTGGATGCCGCCGGCGCACAGCCGGGCGAAGTGGGCGTCGTCGTAGGAACCGTTTCCTCCTGCCACGGGGCCGTCAGCCTGCTCCATCTGGGTGCCGAGCGAGGCGCCGGAACCGTGGTCGGTTCTATATTTGTGAAGGCTGAATCTTTGAGGAATGCATGACTGAGCAGCTGCGCTTCCAGGTCATCATTGTCGGCGGCGGGCCCGCAGGCCTGTGTGCGGCCATGTATACGGGTCGCGGCATGCTCCGGACCGTCTTGTTGGAGCGCGGGGTGCCCGGCGGCGAGTTGCTCAATACCGAGTGGATCGAGGATTACCCCGGGTTTCTCAAGGTCAAGGGGCGCGAGCTTGCCCAGCTCATGACCGACCACGCGAACGCCTTCGGCGCCGACATCCGTCAGGAGAACGTGGAGTCCATCGAGCGGCGGGCCAGCGACGGGCTCTTCGAGGTGGTGACGTCCCGGGGAACGGTCTACGAGGCGCCAGCGGTCATCATCACCGCCGGCGGTACCCCGACCCGACTGGGCGTGCCGGGCGAGGTCGAGTACGCGGGGCGCGGCGTTTCATACTGCGCCGTGTGCGACGGGGCATTCTTCAAAGGAGAAACGATCGCCGTGATCGGCGGCGGCGATGCCGCCGTCGAAGAGGCGGACTACCTGACGCGCTACGCGGAGAAGGTGTACGTGGTCCACCGGCGCGATGAGTTCCGTGCCTCGAAGCTGCTGCAGGAGCGGCTGTTCGCCAATCCGAAGGTCCAGATCATTTGGAATAAGAAGGTGCTGGAGCTCAAGGGCTGTCCGACGGGCCTCACCTCGATCGAGCTGGAAGACACGGTCACCGGCGCCGCCTCCTCGCTGCCCGCCACGGGGTGCTTCGTGTTCATCGGGTTCAGGCCGAACTCCGGCCTTGTGCGGGGACACTTCGCGCATGACGTGAACGGCTACATGATCACCGACGATCGGATGATGACGTCGATTCCAGGCCTCTTCGCGGCCGGAGATCTTCGCGTTCAGCTCACCCGCCAGGTGACGACCGCGGTCGGCGACGCCACCACCGCGGCGATCGCGGTCGAGAAGTATCTCACCAGTCTCAAAACCCAGGCGGAGTGGAAGACAGAAGTCGGTGTCTGACCTTGAGGTCGTTCAGCTGCCCAACGGCCGGTTCGTCGAGAACTGCTACTTGATCGCCGACCGCCGCACGGGCGAGGCTGCGATTCTCGATCCTGGCGAAGAGCCCGGAAAGTTCCTTGCGGAAGCGGCGGCGCGACGCTGGAGCATCCGCGCCATCTGGCTCACGCACGCCCACATCGATCATGTCCTCGGCCTTGGGGCCGTCAAGCGGGCGACCGACGCGCCGATCCATCTCCATCCGCTGGACCGCCCGCTTTACGACGCGGTCCCCGATCAGGCCGCGTGGTTCGGACTTCGCGCCGACCCGCTTCCGGAGCCGGACGTGGCGCTGGCGGAGGGCGGTTGCGTGACAGTCGGCGGCTTCGAGTTCGAGGTCCGCCACACGCCCGGCCACTCGCCGGGCAGTGTGAGCTTCGTAGGTCACGGACGCGTCTTTGTGGGCGACGTGCTGTTCAGCGGCTCGGTCGGCCGCACCGATCTTCCGGGCGGTGATCACGCGACGTTGCTGGCGAGCATCGAGCGACAGCTCCTGTCGCTTGCCGATACCACGATCGTGCACAGCGGCCACGGCGCCGACACGACCATCGGGGTGGAACGGCGGACCAATCCCTTCCTCGCCGGCGCGAATCGGTGCAACCGCTGCGGCTTTGCGGTGCCGAGCCGCGAATGGGGCTGCAAGAATCCCTGTCCCAACTGCGGGATGATCTATCCGTTGGGAGACTGCTCTGACTGAAATGGTGGTTGGTCGTATGGTGCATCGGATTCGCTCATGGGCGCTCGTGCCCGCTCTCGTCGCGCTATGGCTCGTTGCGCCGCTCCGGGCACAAACGGTCTCCGGCGTGCTTCGAGATAGTCTTCTCACCGGCGGGGCCCTCCCGAACGCGACCCTCTGGATCGAGGGAATGCCCAGGGAGACGAAAACCGACCTCTACGGGCGCTTCAAGATCGACAGTGTGCCGGCCGGCATGCGCACGCTCGCGTTCTCGCACCCGGCCTTCGACGCCGCTGGAGTCGCCGCACCCCGATTTCGCATCGAGGTCCCGGCCGCCGGCCTGCAAGGTATTGTCCTCGCCACGCCCTCCGCCGAGACCCGATATGCCCGTGCCTGCCCGGGACCGCGCGCACCGGGCACCGGGTACGTTGTCGGCGTCGTCCGCGACGCGGCGACGGATAGCAGCGTGCCAAAGGCTGTCGTCAACGTGATGTGGGCCCACATCACGGTTGACCGGACCACCGGGGTGACGACGGCCCGTCGTACCTCGCGGGCCGAGACCGATGCCCGTGGGCTCTTTGCGGTATGCGGTGTTCCGATCGAAAGCGAGCTCACCGTGTGGGCCACGCTGGGGACCGCGTCGACCGGGCTGGTCACGATGGACCTGGACGGCCGTTCGCTGGCCGCGCGGCAACTCACCCTCGGCACGCGCCCGGTGCCGGCGGCCACCAAAGCCGACAGCGACGCCGCAATGGCCCGGCTCGAAGGTGTCGTGAAGACGATCGACGGCGCGCCGATTCCGGATGCGCGAGTCTATGTGCGCGGCAGCCGGGCGCTGACCACTACAACCACCTCCGGAGCCTTCAGCTTGGGCGGCCTGCCGTCGGGAACACAGGTGGTCGAGGTTGCCGCGGTGGGGTACCAGCCTGGTCGTCAAACGGTGGATCTCAAACCCGGCGCTGCGCGCCGGACCGAAGTGGTCCTTGGCAAGTCGGTGCAGAGGTTGCCGACGGTCGACGTCGCCGGCAAGGCGAACGATGCGTCAGGCTTCGAGGAACGGGCTCGGCGCGGTCAGGGGCATTACATCACCGAGGCGGACATCGAAAAGCGCGGCGCGATAAGCTTCGAGGACATCATGCGCGGGGTACCGGGCATGATGGTCGAGCCGGTGGGACAGGGGTATCGGGTGGTTTCGAGCCGCGGTGTGAACAGCATGACGGGGGGCGATTGCTCCCCGGCTTACTTCCTCGACGGCTCCTACTTCCCGATCGATCTCACCAACGGCGATCCATTCCCGGTTTCGCCGATCGACATCCGGGGGATCGAGGTCTACTCCGGCGCTGCGACGATCCCGCCGGAGTTCCAGCGCCAGGAGAATACCTGTGGCGCCGTGGTGATCTGGACCAAGCGTGGGGGACCCGCCCGCAAGAAGTGATGGTCGCCGTCACCTCGAGTCACTACCGCGGGGGCGGTGCAATGCCCACGAGCAGCACGGTCCGCTCGAGTGCTTCTTGGACCCCGTGTGGAACGTCGGCCGGCGCCCACACGAGCGTACCGGCTTCCGCGACGCGAGCGTCTCTCCCCACCACGATCCTCGCCTTTCCCGAGAGGACTAGATAGAATTTGTCCGCGCCCGCGTGGGTGTGAACCGGTTGGGATTGGCCGCGCTCGAAGCAGTTGAGTCCGACGAACAGTTGGCGGCCCTGGGACAGATCGATCTTGGCCGCCTTCTCGGTGTCGAACCTGGTCGCATCGGCGACGCGTTGAAAGAACTCCGACATCTGTCCCCCTAGCCCCTCATTCGATGACTGCCACCCGCACCGAACGCGATCCTCTGGGCGAAAAGGCCGTGCCCGCGAGCGCCCTCTATGGCATCCAGACCGTTCGGGCCGCCGAGAATTTTCCGATTTCCGGTCTCCGGCCGTTGCCGGTGTTCGTCGACGCCGTGGTTTGGGTCAAGCGGAGCGCCGCGCTCACCCACAAGGAAACTGGCCGGCTGGAAGCACGGTTGGCTGACGCAATCGTTCAAGCGGCCGACGAGGTGCTCGCCGGGCAGCACCGGGATCAGTTCATCGTGGACGT
>JBGPVE010000136.1:0-7561 GCA_041491545.1 Gemmatimonadota bacterium
CGCGAGGGTTCGGGCGGCGGCGAGCGCCAATTCCTGCGACCGCCCGCCCACTCCCACCGGATGGTCACCGAGGGTAACGGTGGTCTCACCGCCCCAAATCAGGCAAACCTTCGGCCCTCGTCCCGGTTGCGATCCCGAACTCGCGCAGTAGTTTAGGATTGCGCGGGCGATCTGCGCTCCGGCGCTCGCCGCCTCGCCCGACAGGGCGGGCTCCATGATGTGGGGGGTCAGGCCGAGGGTGCGTGCCCGCGCCGCCGCGGCTTCGAGCGCCAGCCGATTGCTCGCGATGAGCCGGGTTTCGACGGCGGCAAATGCCGGATCGCCCGGCTTGGGCGTTTCGGGAGCTCGGCCGGCCTCGGTGTCGATCACTCGGGCGCGGAGGGATGCCGGAATCCGATCCCACAGCCGGGCCGACTCCAAGGCTCGCCGAACCTCGAGCGCGCTGGTAGGATCGGGCGCGCAGGGGCCCGATGCAATCGATGCGAGATCGTCTCCGATGACGTCGGACACCACGAACACCTGGACCCGGGCCGGCGCAAGTGCCGCGGCAAGGCGTCCACCACCCCAGCGGGAAAAGCGTTTGCGGATTCGGTTCATCGCGGCGATGTCGAGCCCCGATCCGAGGAGCATCGCGTAGAGCACGGATAGTTCCTCCGGCGTGATGCCGTCCACCGGCGCGCCGAGCAGACTGGTGGCCCCGCCGGACAGGAGCACCCAGGCTTCGTCCTCCGGCCGGACGCGATCCACCACTCGGGCCAGGGCTTGCGCCGCCGCAAGCGAGCGGGGGCCCGGCTCTGGATGATCGCCAACGACGACCTCGAGGGCGCTGTGGCGGGCCGGGCCCGCCACCGGCGCCACCACGATTCCGCCGGTTGGCTCGAGTCCCCAGCTTTGGAGCACCGACACAGCGGCTTCCGCCATCGGAAGCGAGGCTTTGCCCAGCGCGAGGAGCCAGACGCGGCCTCGGGGCTTGGGCCCGTTGGACTCGAGCACATTGCGAATCGCCGGCCCGGGCGCGGCGGCCGCGACCGCGGCGGTGTAGAGTGCTTCGAGGAGCGCTCGATGAGCTCCGGAGCTGGCGGGCGTGGGCGTCATCGGGCCGGGGCGAGAGTCTGGTGCAAAGGGCAGTGGGTGCACAATATACATCGCGTAGGAAAGTTATTCTGCGCCGTGTCGGGCGAGAGCATCCCGCTCCCGCACGGTATCTCATTCTTTTATTCGTGAGGGTCTAGAGTATGCCGGGCCGCAATTTCCTCTTCGTTCCGGGGCCGACCAACACCCCTGACCGCATACTCCGCGCGATGCACGTCGCCATGGAAGATCACCGGTCGTCGACCTTCCCGAGTCTCGCGGCGCCGGTTCTGCGCGACTTGAAGAAGATCTTCAAAGCCGACGCCGGGCAAGCGTTCGTCTTTCCCGCAAGCGGTACCGGCGCGTGGGAGGCGGCGCTCTGCAACACGCTGTCGCCGGGCGATCGGGTGCTGGCGTCGCGCTACGGGCAGTTCAGCTACCTCTGGATCGACATGGCCCAGCGGCTCGGCCTCAAAGTCGACGTGCTCGACGTCGAGTGGGGCGAGGGGGCGCCGGTCGAGCGCATCGAAGAGGCCCTGACCAAGGACGCGGCGCACGAGTACAAGGGCGTCATGGTCGTGCACAACGAGACGGCGACCGGTGTCACCAGCGACGTCGCCGCCGTGCGGAAGGCCATGGATCGCGCCAAGCATCCGGCCCTCCTCTATGTGGACGGCGTGAGCTCGATCGCCAGTCTCGATTTTCGAATGGACGAATGGGGCGTCGATCTCGCCATCGCCGGGTCCCAGAAGGGCCTCATGCTGCCGGCTGGGCTCGGGATCGTGTGCGCGAGCCCGAAAGCGTTGGCGAAACAGGAATCGGCGAAGCTCAACCGGGTCTTCTTCGACTTTGGCGACATGACCAAAGCGAACGCCACGGGATACTTCCCTTATACGCCGTCGCTGCCGCTCCTCTACGGGCTGCGCGAGTCGATCGCGATGTTGATGGAGGAGGGTCTCGAGAACGTCTTCGCCCGCCACCATCGTCTCGCCGAAGGTACTCGCGCGGCCGTGAAAGCGTGGGGTCTCTCGCTCTGCGCCAAGGATCCCAAGTGGTATTCGGACACGGTGAGCGCCATCCTCGTTCCGGCCGGCGTCAACGGTGCCGAAGTGATCGACATCGCGTACCGTCGGTACAACCTGGCCCTGGGGGCCGGTCTCGCGCGGATGGCGGGCAAGCTGTTCCGCATCGGCCACCTCGGCGATCTGAACGAGCTCATGCTGCTGGGTGCGATCGCCGGGGCGGAGATGGCGATGCGCGACGTCGGCATGAAGGTGACGCCGGGCAGCGGTGTGGGCGCGGCCGAGGAGTATTGGCGGAGCAGCGCGAAGCCGCTGGAGAAGCGGGATCTTCCGCCGCGGGCGCCGGACGCCCAGCCGGCCGCGACGCGCGCGCCGGCCGCCGCGGCGAGATGAGTCATACCCGGTACGAGCCCGTGGCCTCTCGCCTGCAGCGCAGCACGCTGGCGGTGCCGGGATCGAATCCGGCCATGTTTCCGAAGGCGCTGGACAGCGACGCGGACGTCGTCTTCCTCGATCTGGAAGATGCCGTTGCTCCGGCGGACAAGGAGCAGGCGCGTCGCAACGTGATCCAGGCCCTCCTGGATCTCGACTGGCGCGGCCACGGCAAGACGATCAGCGTGCGGATCAACGGTATCGACACGCACTACATGTATCGCGATGTGGTGGACGTGATCGAGCAGGCGGGCCACCGCCTGGATCTGGTGCTCATCCCCAAGGTCGGCGTCCCGGCGGACGTATACTTGGTCGACGCATTGCTCACGCAGATCGAGGCCGCCAAGAAGATCCCACATCGCATCGGCATCGAGGTGCTGATCGAGACCGCGCTCGGCATGGCCAACGTCGAAGCGATCGCGGCGACGCGCGGCCGGCTCGAGGCGATGCATTTCGGGGTTGCGGATTACGCGGCAAGCTGCCGGGCGCGCACCGTGAGTATCGGCGGTCTCAATCCCGACTATCCGGGCGATCAGTGGCACTTCGGGCTCGCGCGGATGCGGGTGGCCTGCCGGGCATACGGGCTCCGTCCCATCGACGGACCCTTCGGCGACTTCAAGGATCCCGACGCCTTCCTGGCGGCGGCGCGCCGCGCGGCGGCGCTCGGCATCGAGGGGAAGTGGGCCATCCATCCCTCGCAGATCGCCCTGGCGAACGAAGTATTCACACCGCCGGATGCCGAGGTGGGCCGGGCCCGGCGGATTCTCGAGGCGCTGGACGAAGCCGCGCGGGCGGGTCGCGGCGCCGCACAGCTCGATGGCAGGATGATCGACGCGGCGTCCGCCCGCATGGCGCAAAACGTCGTCGACATGGCAAAGGCGATGGAACGGAAGCTGGCGGCCGTCAGCAGTTAAAGGAGATCGACCCGTGGACATCCACGAATACCAAGCCAAGGAACTGCTCGCCAGCTTCGGCGTCTCGATCCCGCGCGGGGGGGTCGCGTACAGTCCGGAGCAGGCGGTGTATCGTGCTTCGGAAATCGGCGGCTCCCGCTGGGCGGTGAAGGCGCAGATCCATTCCGGCGCGCGCGGCAAGGCGGGCGGCATCAAGGTCTGCACCAGCGAGGACGAGGTTCGCCAGGCCGCCAAGGGGCTTCTGGGCAGGCGACTCGTGACCCATCAGACCGGACCCGAAGGCCGAGTCGTCCACCGACTCTACGTCGAGGCGGCGGTGCCGATCGAACGGGAGCTCTACATCGGGTTCGTGCTCGACCGGAAGAGCGAGCGGGTGATGGTCGTGGCAGCGCCGCAGGGCGGCATGGAGATCGAGGAGATCGCCAAGACGGCGCCGTCGAGCATCATACGATCGGTGGTGGAGCCCGCGGTCGGGATGACCGCGTTCCAGGCCCGCGAGTTGGCGTTCGGGCTCGGCCTCGACGCGGCCCAGGTGAACCGCGGCGTTCTGGCACTCCTCGGATGCTACCGCGCGTTCCGCGACCTGGATGCCACGATGGTCGAGATCAATCCGCTCGTGCTGACCAAGGACGGCCAGCTGCTGGCGCTCGATGCCAAGATGACCTTCGACGACAACGCGCTCTTCCGCCGCCCCAACGTGAGCGAGCTGCGTGATTACGCCGAGGAAGATCCCCGCGAGTCGCAGGCCGCGGAGTACGGCATCAACTACGTCGCGCTCGACGGCGAGATCGGCTGCATCGTCAACGGCGCCGGCCTCGCCATGGCGACGATGGACCTGATCAAGCACGCCGGCAGCTCACCGGCGAACTTCCTGGACGTGGGCGGCGGCGCGTCGCCGGAAAAGGTGTGCAACGCCTTCCGGCTGGTGCTTGCCGATCCGAAGGTGAAGGCGGTGCTGGTCAATATTTTCGCCGGCATCAACCGGTGCGACTGGGTTGCGCAAGGCGTGGTCAACGCGGTGAGGGAGCTACAGCCGAAGATGCCCCTCGTGGTCCGCCTCGCTGGCACCAACGTGGAGGAAGGCCGGCGCATCCTCCAGCAGAGCGGACTGTCGCTGGTCACCGCTGATACTCTCACCGAGGCCGCTGAGCGCGTCGTGGCCACCCTCAAGGCCTCAGGTGCGAAGGCCGGGAACGGAAAGAAATGAGCATCCTCATCGATGAGAAGACCCCGGTTCTGATCCAGGGGTTCACCGGCGACAAAGCCACGTTCCACGCCAAGGAGATGCTCGCCTACGGCACCAAGGTGGTGGGCGGCGTGACGCCGGGCAAAGGCGGCACGCAGCACCTCGATCGGCCGGTGTTCAATACGGTCAAAGAGGCGGTCAAGGCGACGGGCGCCCAGGCGAGCATCATCTTCGTGCCGGCCGCCTTTTGCGCGGACGCGATCATGGAGGCGGCCGATGCGGGGATTCGTCTCGTCGTCGCGATCACCGACGGCATTCCGGCGCAGGACATGATGATGGTCAAGCGCTATCTCCGCCGATATCCGAGGGAGCGGCGGACCATGTTGGTGGGTCCGAACTGCGCCGGGATCATCAGTCCGGGCAAAGCGATGCTCGGCATCATGCCCGGCCACATCTACCAGCAGGGCGCAGTGGGGTTGGTCACGCGGTCGGGAACGCTCGGGTACGAGGCGGCATCGCAGATGAAGGCGTTGGGCATCGGCGTCTCGACCAGCATCGGGATCGGCGGCGACCCGATCAACGGCAGCGCGTTCGTCGATGTATTGAAGCTGTTCGAGGAGGATCCGGACACCGAGGCCGTGATGATGATCGGCGAAATCGGCGGACCACAGGAGGCCGAGGCGGCGCTCTTTTCGAAGGAGCACATGTCGAAGCCGGTGATCGGCTACGTCGCCGGACTCACCGCGCCGCGCGGCCGCCGGATGGGCCACGCCGGTGCCATCATCTCGGCCTTCGGTGAGAGCGCGGCGGAGAAGGTGGAGATCATGCGCTCGGCCGGACTCGTGGTGGCGTCGAGCCCGGCGGAGCTGGGCGCGACGGTCGCGAAGACGCTCGCTTCCAGGCCCCGCCGCGTGGCGGTCGGTCAGTGAGCGCACGCCCTACCGTCGTGGTGACGCGGCGTCTGCCGGCCGCGGTGGAAGCGGCGGTGGCAAAGGAGTTCGACGCCCGGCTCAACCGCGATGACAAACCACTCACGTCCGCCGAGCTGATGGAGGCGTTTCGCTCGGCGGACGCGGTGCTGCCGACCGTGACCGACAAGATCACGGCCGAGGTCCTCGCGGCCGAGCCGCTGCGAGCCAAGATGATCGCGAACTTCGGTGTCGGCTTCAACAACATTGACGTCGTCGCGGCCAAGGCGCGCGGAATCTCGGTCTCCAACACGCCGGACGTGCTGACCGATGCCACGGCGGATATCGCCGTCACGCTCATGCTGATGGTGGCGCGGCGGACCAGCGAGGGCGAGCGGGAGGTGCGCGCGGGCGCATGGACCGGCTGGCGGCCCACCCACATGCTCGGGCGCATGGTGAGCGGCAAGACGTTGGGGTTGATCGGGATGGGACGGATCGCGCGGGCGGTGGCAAAGCGGGCGCATCACGGCTTTGGGATGCGCATCATCTTTACCGATCCGTATCCGCCGTCGCCGGCCGACGCAGCCGCGCTCGGCGCCGTGCCTCGCGCATCCGTCGAGGAAGTGCTGGCGGAGGCCGATTTCGTCTCGCTGCACTGTCCGGCGACACCGGAAACCCGCCACCTCATGAACGCGGCTCGCTTCAAGCTGATGAAGCCGGACGCCGTTCTCATCAATACGGCACGCGGGGACGTGGTGGACGAGCAGGCCCTGGTCGAGGCGCTCCTCGCGAAGCGGATCGCCGGAGCCGGCCTCGACGTCTTCGAGCGGGAGCCCCAGGTTACCCCCGCGCTTACCACCATGGAAAACGTCGTCCTGCTGCCGCACCTTGGCAGCGCGACCGAAGAGACCCGAGTGGCGATGGGCATGCGCGCGTTCGAGAACCTCAAGCTCTACTTCTCGGGAGCCCCCCTGCGCGACCGCGTGGCGTGAATCAGGAGACGCGGCATTCGTATCTGGTCACCGACCTTCCCGTCTCGGCCGATGCCGCATCCGAGAACGCGGCGATCTATGCCACTGAAGTGGCCGATCTCCTCTTCAGCCAACTGCTGGACGTTGCTCGGGCTCGGAGCCCGGAGCTAGAGCCGATCCTCACCGGCGAGGTCCAGACCTGCCCGCCCGAACTCCAGACGCGCGCACTCCAGGTGCTGGGCATCTGGCTCCAACTGCTCAGCATCGCGGAGCAGAACGCCGCCATGCGCCGGCGTCGCCGGATCGAGGCGGACCGAGGCTACGAGGCCCTGCGGGGCACGCTGGTGCAGGTGCTGGCGAACGCCGCTGAGGCCCGGATCCCGATCGAGGAGGTGCGCGCCCTGATCGGCGCGCTCCGCGTCCGGCCGGTGCTCACCGCGCATCCAACCGAGGCCAAGCGCGTCACGGTGCTCGAGAAGCATCGTCACATCTACCGGCTATTGGTCGATCTCGAGTCACCCCGCTGGACGCCGCGCGAGCGCACCGGGCTGGTCCAGGCGATTCGGAACGAGATCGAGCTCCTATGGATGACGGGCGAGCTGCGGTTGGAGAAGCCGACGGTGGAGCAGGAAGTGTACTGGGCGCTTCACTTCTTCAATGAAACGCTGTTCGAATCCGTCCCCGCGTTGCACGACAAGCTGGATCGCGCGCTCGCCCAGTACTATCCCGCCGAGTCGCTCGACATCCCGCCGTTCTTTCAATTCGGTTGCTGGGTCGGCGGCGACCGCGACGGCAATCCCTTCGTCACCAACGAAGTCACCAAGCGATCCCTCTTCGAGTATCGGCTGGCGGCACTGCGCCGGTATCGGCAGCGGCTCGGTGAGCTGATCAAGACGCTCAGCATCAGCGAGCGTGCGACTGCTATTCCGGCGGAGTTTCGGCGCGCGCTGGACCGGCTGTTGGCGGCGAGCGGCGACGGCGCGGGGATCGCGGCCCGCAACCCGGGCGAGGTATTCCGGCAATATCTCTCCTGCATGCTGCGCCGTCTCGACGTCTC
>JBGPVE010000137.1:0-7525 GCA_041491545.1 Gemmatimonadota bacterium
CACCCCTCGAGCAGCTCCATCATCATCTCGCGCAGGGTTTCGTCCGCCGCCGCCGATTCCCGCCCTCCGCCGGCCTCCGCATTCGTCGCGAGTTTCGACAACATCCGAAGCAGCGAATGCGAGATGTTCTGCTGGGTCGCTTCCGCCGAGGCCCGCACTAGCTCGAGTACCGCCGCCACCGGCATCGTGGAGGAGACCTCCCGGACCAGTTGGCGGCGCTGGATGGCATCCGCGGCGAAGGTGAGCAGGTGGACCAGCGTTTGGGGCTGCAGGTTGCGCATCAGCTCGGCGAGCTGTCGCTGCACCGCGAGCGATGGGGCCCCTTTCCCCGAGCGTGCCTCTCGGCTCAACGCGAGCAGTTGGCGGACGACGGCCCGGTCGTAGGCAGGTTCTCGCGGCTGGGCCTCGATGGCGCGGGCGACCGCCGCCGCGTCGCTCGGGCTCTCTTCTTCGGGCACCTCCTCCTCGCCGAAGGCGCGGCCAAGCGCGACCGACGTGAGCTCGGTCCAAAGTCGCATCAGCTTGGCCTCGTGCACCTCCTCGTCGGCGCCCTCGGCCGCGAGCTGCAATTGATCGAAAGCTTGCGGGTGGAGCAGGATATGCCGCCATTGCTGCAACTCGGCCCGGCCGGCGACGTCGATGGTCGACTGGCCCCGGGCCAGATCGCCTCCGAGATATCGGAGCAGCCCGGCCAGCTCGTCCAGTTGTACACCCTGGACGAACGTGAGGCCGCCCAACTGCTGTCGGTGGAGCCGCTGAGCCAGGTCACGCAACACCGGCTGCGAGGGATCGCTGGCGCCGCCCTCGATCAACAGTTGGGTCCGCGCGATTCCGATCGACAGCGAAGCCCGCTGCTCGAGCAGCGTGGAAAGGTTGGCCAGGACGCCCTCGGTGGCGACGGCGACGAGTGGGTGGGCAGGCGGATAGGCACCGCTCTTCTGCAGAGCGGCCGAAAGCTGGATCAGGAAGGTCGAAAGCTCGTGATCCAGCTCCGGGGCGTCTTCGTCGACGGGCGTGGGGCTCACGCTGCAACCTCGGACGTTGCCCTAGTTTTGGATCTGGGAATCACCGTGTATCCTGCCAGCAAGAACGGAAGAGGTCAAGACATGCCCACCACCCTACCTCGATTCCGACCCGCCGCCTAACTTCCGCACCCGTATGCTTTCTCCATCATCTCGGCTCCGGTCGCTTGGCGCGGCTCGATCGCGTTGGGCCGCGCTCGTCCTGCTGTTCTCGGCCGCTCCGACGGTGCTCCCGGCGCAGCAGGCAACATCGGCACCCAGCCGACTCCGCCGGGTGCCGATTCTCGAGTACCATCTGGTGGCCGATCGGGACAGTCGCTGGGGACGGTCGCGGGAGGGATTCCGGCGCGACCTCGAGTTGCTCTATCGGCGCGGGTATCGGCCCATCACCGTGGCCCAACTGATCGACGGCGCCATCGATCTGCCGGCCGGCCAGTCGCCGGTCGTCTTCACGTTCGACGACGCGTCACCCAGCCAGTTCCGCTACCTCGAGCGAGAGGGCAAGCTGGTGGTCGATTCGACGAGCGCCGTGGGTATCTGGCTGGCCTTTGCCCGGCAGCATCCCGATTGGGGCGCACAGGCCACCTTCTGCCTGCTCCCCGCGGCCGCGGCCGGTCACGCGTTCTTCGGCGATCGCGGCATCGAGGGCCAGAAGACCGAGTGGCGCTTCCTCAAGCTCCGGTTGCTGGCCGAGAGCGGATTCGAGCTGTGCGCGCACACGCTGTGGCACGCGAACCTCGCCACGTTGACCGACGCCGGCGTACAGGAGCAGATCGCCCGGAGCATCGTCGCGATCGACTCGGCCGTGCCGGGCTACCGCGTTCGCACGTTCGCGCTCCCGCTCGGAGTCTGGCCCAAGAACCGGGAGCTGGCGCACGCGGGAAGCTGGCGCGACCCCAAGACGAGTAAGCTGGTGAGCTATCGGTTCGACGCTATTCTCGAAGTCGCCGGCGGCCCCGCCAAGAGCCCGCGCGCGCCCGGATTCGATCCCCTTCGGTTGCCGCGGGTCCAAGTCCTGGGTGACAACCTCACGCATGAGCTCGACCGCCTCGATCGAGACCGGCCGTAGCGGCCGGCTCGTCTCGCTCGACGTTTTCCGCGGCATCACCGTGGCCGCGATGCTGTTGGTGAACGATCCGGGGAGCTGGGGCGCGATCTACCGCCCGCTGACACACGCGCCCTGGCACGGCTGGACCCCGACCGATCTCATCTTCCCGTTCTTCCTCTTCATCGTCGGCATCACGACGCAGCTCTCACTCACGGCCCGGCGCGCTCGCGGGGCGCGTGACGCCGACCTCGTGCGGCGCATCATCCGGCGGGGCGTCGTGCTGGTGCTGCTCGGGTTGTTCGCGTCGGCATTTCCCTTCTTTCCGTGGGACCGCGTCGTCCATCTCCGCATCCCCGGCGTGCTGCAGCGGATCGGGATCGTCTACCTCTGCGCGGCGCTCCTCCTGCTCAAGACCTCGGTCCGCACGCAGATCGCGATCGCGGCGGCGCTCCTGGTGGGATACTGGCTCGCGCTCACGCTGATTCCGGTGCCGGGCGTGGGGCCGGCGGCACTGAGCCCGCCCGACGCAACGCTGGCAGCCTACATAGATCGCCTCTTGCTCGACGGCCATCTTTGGGCCGAGACGCGAACCTGGGACCCGGAAGGCCCGCTGTCGACTCTCCCGGCCATCGCGACGGCGCTGGGCGGGGCCCTGGTGGCGCGTGGGCTCGCGCGCTCGACGCCGCTGAGCGAGCGGCTCAACACGCTCTACGCAACGGGCGTCGGTCTGCTCGTATCGGGCGCGATGTGGGGATGGGTATTTCCGATCAACAAGAATCTCTGGACCAGCTCCTACGTGCTCTTTTCGGCGGGAATGGCGTGCGTGACGCTGGCCACCTGCATGTGGCTGGTCGAGATCCGGCGATCGACGTGGTGGACCCGTCCATTCCTCGTCTTCGGCGTGAACCCGATCGTCGCCTTTCTGGGATCGGAGCTGCTGGCGCGGCTGATTTATTCGGTCATCGAGGTTCCCTATCAGGGGGACACAGTGTCGCTCGAGAGCGCGATCCATCGAACGCTGTTCGCGTCTTGGCTCCCGCCCAAGCCGGCGTCGCTGGCGTTCGCGCTCACGGTGGTACTGCTCTGGTATCTCATCTTGGACGCGCTCTACCGGCGGGGGATCGTCCTCAAGGTCTAGCGTCGATCAAGGTCTGGCGCCGATCAGCGAATCACTGCGAGGGGTGCACCGCTCGCACGGAGCGCCGGCCGGCGCTGCACCTCGGCGTAGAGCGCGAGGCACCGCCGGGCCGTCGCCCCCCAGGCGAGTTCGGTCACGGCGCGCGATCGATTGCGCCCGGCCATCTCGGCACGAAGCGCGGCGTCGCCGCCGAGCCGCCGGATGGCGCGCGCGAGCGCCTCGGGTTCGCCGGGCGGCACCAGCAGGCCGTGCAGGCCTTCTTCTACGATCTCGGGAATCCCGCCGATTGCGGTGCCTACGATCGGGAGGCCCGAGGCCAAGGCTTCCGCGTAGGCGCCTCCCAGGCATCCCTCCCGCGCCGCGAGCGTGAGCATGTCGGCCCCGCGATATCGCGCCGCGAGCGCATCCCCATCCAGCCATCCGGCAAAGGTTACGGTCTGCTCGAGGCCGAGTCGCGTCGCGAGCGCGCGAAGCGCGGGCGAGGCTGGTCCGTCGCCCACGATCTCCAGCCGGTAGCGCCCGCGATCCAGCCGGGCGAACGCGCGCAGGAGATCCTGCACACCATTGCGTTCCACCAATCGGGCGACCGCGAGGCAGCGAATCGGGCCCGCATTCCGCGATCGCGACGGCGCCGGTCGGAAGCGCACGACGTCGACGCCATGTCGGATCACCCGATAGTTGAGCCGCGGATCGGTTCGTCGCGCCAACCGGCCGACACTTTCCGAGGGCACAACGACGCGGTCGGCGCCGCGCCAGATCCGGCGCGCGAGCGCACGCGCCAGACGTTGAGCGACCGTGCGGACGGGTCCGTTCGATCCGGGCAGACCGACTCCGCTCAGCGAAAGGATGACGGGCACTCGACGGAAATGCAGCAGCGGCAGCAGCAGCAGTCCGGTCGGCAATCCAAAGGCGACGTGCGCAACATCGTAGCGGTGCGCGCGGATCAACCGGCGCACCACCGGCCAGGCCGCAGCCGCGTGGCTGGCCTGGTCGAGGAAGCTCGGCTCGTGCACGCCGCGGCCACGGCTCAGCACGCGGTGAATCGTGAGCGTCGGCCGGGGCTGCATGACGGTAGGCGACTTGTCGCCGGGATGCGTGGTCACGATGTCCACGACGGCGCCGCGCTCGGCGAGCCCATCGGCCAGCGCAGCGGCTGCCACGCCCGCGCTCCCGCCGACCGACGAGTAGTCGTAGGTCAAGAGCAGCACGCGCAAGCGACCGATGCCCCAGCTCTCGCCGGCGCCGAACGCGCAGCCTTTCGCAGCCGCTGGCGGAATCCTCACGAGCTTCGCCTATGAGATGGAATCCCCTTCGCCAGGGGCAAGACCTGCGCCAGTCACGACCGGGGGGACAGCGCGATACGGGAGAAGGGTTTCGGCGCGGCGGAAGAGAGCTTGCTGTAGCACGATCACGACAACTGCCGCCTCGGTGCGCTATGGCGCCGGGAGCCGATCGGCACCAGCTTATGCCACCTCATGCGCATACTTCTATCGACACTCCGCATCGCGCTCGCGCTCGGCGTCACCACGAATGCGTTGCCGCTCGCGGCGCAGGACGCGAGCGACTCCGCGGCGTATCGCGCGCTCACTCAAACGCCGATCGGCGCGCTGGCGCCATGGGCCAGCGCATCGCTCACCGGCGTCGAGCGACGCGGCGTGGCTTTCACGGCGCGCTACGGCCTCATGAGCTATAGCGACGACAAATTCATCCACAACGTGGGGGTGACGGCCGAGTTGCCCGTGGGCCCCGGGCGTCTTGGAGTGACGGGTGGCTACTATAACCCGGTATGCGGCAACGATACCTGTCCGGGGCACTTCATGGCGGGCGCGAGCTACAGCGGCAGCTTGGTGAGCGCGGCGCTGGGACGGCCGTCGAGCCGGGGCAGCGTCAACGTCGGACTCGACTTGAGCGTGGGCGTGGCGAAGCCATCCGACGGAACCCTGTTGGCGGCCGCCGCGAGCGTGCCTTTGAGTCTGGTGCCGGACGGCCACACGGTGCGGATATTTCCTTTTGTGGCGCCGGGCCTCGGCGTGGGACACGGTCCGGTCAACGGCCGGAACGAGGATGGACTCCGCGGAACCTTCGCGGCGGGCGTGGGTCTGCTCGGCTGGGAGGGGCGATTCGGAATGACGGCGGCGTTGAGTCGGGTGTTCTTGAAGGATGGAAACTGGCTGGCCGGCATCGGGCTCACCTGGAACGGCGGCCCCAGACTGCCCTGACCGCGCCTCGCGGTCAGGAGGACAACGCCGCGCGCCGCCGCGGGCGTTGCCGCCAGGTCGTCACCGCGCGCCCGAGCGCCTGCAGCATGTGCGCGTACGCCGCGTCCATCTCGTCCAGCCGATCACGCACCAGCCCACTACCGCCGCCGGCGCGGGCCGGCGCCTCCTGCACCAGCACCCGGAACCGCCGCATTCGATCGAGCCGCAACTCGAAGGTGCGCACCGGAAGCTCCGCCGCCACCTGATAGTAGACTTTCCGATCTCCCGGCTTTCCCACCCGTTCCAGTATGCCGCGGCGCTCGAGCAACCGGGTCTCGGTGCTCACGCTAGCCTTGCTCGCCTTGAGCTGCTCCGCCAGCTCGTCCAAGGAGAGCGCAACGTCGCTGACGAGCAAGCGGCCGAACACGCGCCCGGCGATGCGGGAGAACCCCTCCGCGTCGAAGAACACGGCCACTTTCTCCACGAATGCGGCGGTGTTGGGCTGCAAGGGCAACTCCCGGAGGTGAGTTTGCGAGAACGACTCGGTCAAGATTAGCTTGGTTCAGTATGTTCAGGCAATACTGAACGACGCGGAAAGGGGCCCTTCGCGATGGACGTGCTGGATCGAGTGCCGCGGCCGGGCCGCGTCGTGTTCCTCGCTGTGCTGGCCGGCTGTACCCCCGGACTGCCCCGAGTTGAGGGCGTCCCCGCCACGGCCCCTGCCCCGGGCGTTCCGTGGACCCCGCCGGCCGCGCGCCCTGAGCGTCCCGCGCCCGCCGCACCGGCCGGCGAGATTCCCGCCGACCTCGGCGAGCGGATCCGCCGGCTCACCCTGACCGACGTGATCGACCTGTCGCTTCGTAACAATCCGACGACGCGGCTCTCCTGGGCCAACGCGCGGGCGGCCGCCGCCGCCTACGGCGCCGCGCGGGGCGCCTACTATCCCCAAGTGGACGCCGATGCGAGCGTCACCCGGATCAAGACCATCGCCACCGGCGGCCGCTCTGCCGTGCAGCAAACCACCTACGGCCCGGGTGCCACGCTGTCGTGGCTGTTGCTCGATTTCGGCGCCCGGGGCGGCGCGACCGACGCGGCGCGGCAGGCGCTCCTCGCGGCGGATTGGACGCACAACGCCACCGTAGCCGACGTCGTGCTCCAAGCCCAGGTCGCCTTCTTCACCTACGTGGCGAGCGGGTCGCTGCTCGCGGCGCAGCAGGCCTCGCTCCGGGATGCGGAGGCGAACCTCGAGGCCGCAGAGGCGCGGCAGCGGGTCGGCGTCGCCACCATCGCCGACGTGCTCCAGGCCCGCACCGCCCTGTCCCAGGCGCGCTTGGCGCTGGAGACGACCGAGGGCGGTCGCCAGACCGCCCGCGGCGCGTTGGCGCTTGCCCTCGGCTACCCCGCGAACCTTCCCTATGACGTAGATAGCCTCGCCGCTCCGACGACGGTGGCGGCGGTGGCCGACAGCGTCGAGGCGATCATCAGCCGGGCCGTGGCCGATCGCCCCGACCTCGCCGCCGCGCGCGCCGCCGCCGCTCAGGCCGCGGCCCAAGCGCGGGAGGCTCGGGGCCAGCGGCTCCCCGCATTGACGGCGACCGGCACCGGCGGATTCACGTACATCGCCGATCGTCCGGGCGGCGGTAACAACTACAATATCGGCCTCGGGCTTTCCATCCCGCTGTTCAACGGCCTGGCGCGAGAATACCGGCAGGCCGAAGCAGAGGCACTGGCCGAGGCCGCGCGCGCCCGAGCGCAGAGCCTCGAGCAACAGGTCACCTTTCAGGTCTTCGCCGCGTATTACGCGTTGCAGACGGCCACGCGGCGGGTGGAGACCGCGGCTGACCTGTTCACCAGCGCGGCGCAGTCCGCCGAGGTGGCACTCGCCCGGTACAAAGCCGGGGTCGGCACCGCGCTCGATCTGCTCGTGGCGCAGAGCGCGCTCGCCGATGCCCGGGCCCAGCGGGTCCAAGCCTACCTGGCGTGGCACACGTCGCTCGCCCAGCTCGCCCACGACGCCGGCGCTCTGGATGCTCGGGGCAACGCCAACATCCGACTCTCCGCCGACACCGTGGAGGCAGCGCCACCGCGATGAACCGTTCTCGTTTCGCTTCGATCATCG
>JBGPVE010000138.1:0-7514 GCA_041491545.1 Gemmatimonadota bacterium
GGCCGAGCAGATCCAGCGGCTCGAGCACGGGGGCGGCGCCATCTTGGATCAGTCGGTTGGCTCCGACGGACATCAGGCTCGTGATCGGCCCCGGCACCGCCATGACTTCGCGGCCCTGATCGAGCGCGGTACTCGCCGTGATGAGCGCGCCGGACCCCACCGCGGCCTCGACCACCACCGTCACCCGGGCGAGCCCGCTGATGAGTCGGTTGCGGCGCGGGAAGCTGCCCGCGTGCGGCCGCTCCCCCGGCGGAAATTCGGTGAGCAGCAGACCTTCGGTCGCGACCCGCTGATACAGCCCGCGGTTGGCCGCGGGGTAGACCACCCCGAGCCCATTGCCCAGCACGCCGATGGTGCCGCCAGGCGCATCCAGGGCGGCCAGGTGGGCCACCGCGTCGAGCCCACGCGCCATCCCGCTTACGATCGCGACGCCGGCACGACTGGTCTGGCGCGCGATCCAGCGACAGGCCTCGGCCCCGTACGGCGAGTGATCGCGGCTCCCGACGATGGCGGCGGCCGGGCGATCGAGCTGCGACAGGCGGCCCTGGGCAAAGAGAAGGAGCGGCGGCTCCGGAATCTGGCGGAGCAACGTGGGGAACTCCGCGTCTTCCGGGAGCAGCACGGTGCCGCCGACCCCCGCTGCGGCCTCGAGGACGGCCTCGCCGTCCGCGGCGCTCCGCTGCCGGATGGCGGTCGCAAGCGCGTGGGAGACGCCGGGAATGGCGCACAGGAACTTGAACGGCGCCGTGAGGGCGCCGTGAGCGGTCTCGCATGCATCGAGAAGCGTCCGGAGCCGCGCCGGACCAATGCCGGGCGTCAGCGCGAGGGCGACGTAGGCGGCTCGCTCGCGCTCCATGCCTCCTCCTCCTGCTCCGGCGTCTGTTGCGCCTTGGCCTCCTCGACGAACTTCCAGAAATACTCGGTCAACTCTTTCAGCCCGCCGGCGGAGGCGCTCGAGATGGCCAGGACGCCGGCGGCCGCTGGAGCATGCAGCGATGGGAGCGGCGCACCTTCCGGCAGTAGATCCCGCTTGGTGAGGACCACGAGATGCGGCTTTTGCTCGAGCGCCTCCGAGTAGAGCCGCACCTCGGTCCGCAGCCGCTCGTAGGTCTCCTGCAGATCGGAGCCGTCGAGCGGCAGGAGGAACGCCAGCACCCGGGTCCGCTCCACGTGCCGCAGAAACTGGAGCCCGAGTCCTTTGCCTTCGTGCGCGCCGGCGATGATACCGGGAATGTCCGCCACCACGAACGACCGATGGCCGGACAATCCGACCACGCCCAGATTGGGCTCCAGCGTCGTAAAGGGATAATCCGCGATCTTGGGCCGCGCCGCCGAGATGACCGAAAGCAACGTGCTCTTGCCGGCGTTGGGCTCTCCGACCAGGCCAACATCCGCGATCAGCTTGAGCTCCAGCTCGATCTGGCGATCATCTCCCTCTTCACCCGGCTCCCACTCGCGGGGGGCCTGGTGCGTCGAGGTGGCGAACCGGGCGTTGCCCCGCCCACCGCGACCGCCCCTGGCCACGAGCACCTGGTCCGCAGGCCGCAGCACCTCCCCCAGCACCTGGCCGGTGGACACGTCTCGCACGATAGTGCCCGGCGGCACCGGCAAGTAGACGTCATGGCTGGAGGCGCCGGTCTGGGTCTTTCCCCGGCCGTGCTCACCACGGTCGGCCTTCCAGATGGTGCGATAGCGGTAGTCGAGGAGCGTGGCCAGGTTACGGTCCGCCTTGACGAAGACGCTTCCGCCATTCCCGCCATCGCCGCCATCGGGGCCGCCCTTGGGGCGATACTTGAACCGGGCGAACGAGCTCGCTCCGGATCCGCCAGTGCCCCCCACCACCCGCACAACCGCGCGATCGATGAACATTATTGCCCGGGACTCCAGCCCTCTCGAACGGTGCGCCACAGCTCCTTGATCTTCTTCCACTGATCGAACGAGAGGAGTGGGTTCACGATCGACAGCGTGCCTTCGATCTGCCCAAAGCTGGCGCCGGCGTTGAGCGCGCCGCGGAGATGGGAGTGGAGCTGGCGCGGCGTCTCCAGCACGGCCGTCTGCGCGACGGTGCACAGCTCCCGGCGCATCAGGTCGAGCCCTGGGCGAGAAAGCGTGCGCCCATATCCTTCAGTGATCATCCAGATATCCATGGCCGGGTGCAGCGCGCGGACGCTGTCCCGCAGCTTATTGTAGTTGTCGCCGTATGTGACGGCACAGGTCGCTTGGCCCCGCTCGGTCCAGGTCGAGAGGCTCTGGTACTCGGCTTCCGGATCGTTCGGCGGCGCCGGTACGCCGCTGTACCTGCGCCAGATGTTGAAGGCCACCAGCGCGCGCGGGTACCCCACCATGAGCACCGACTGCAGGAGCAATTCCTCGACCCACTCGGTCGGCACCTGGGAGCTCCGAAGCGGCCCGACCCGCTCCCTGAGCTCTGGCTCGTAGCCCTGGGCGATCGCCGCGGCGAACCGCACGAGATCGCGGGTCTGCGCATCCAGGTTGTCCTGTTTCGCCATTCATCTTACCCCATGCGGAGGGAAGTACAGGTACCCAAATCCCGCGGCATCCCATCGCCGAAACGCAACTCGCTGGCGATCACCGCGGCTCGATTGGCTCCCCCAGGCTGGCCTGGCACAATATACTCGGAGGGTCCCCACGCTCGGCCCTCCGGATTGGGCCGAGCCGGGTTTAGCTTTCCGCCCCATGCCCTCTCGAAAACGCGTCTTTCTCGACGTCGCGCTCCTCTCCCTGTCCCTCGGAACACGCGCGCTGGCTCAGGCGTCGCCCTATGTGCCGCTCGACGATCCCCGGCTTCCCGCGCTCGAGTACCTGATCGCGCGCGGAGCCATCGACGATCCCTCCCCGATGATCCGCCCGTTCCGGGAACTCGACGCGATTCGAGCGTTGACCAGAGCGGACACGGTGCCGGGATCGGTGCCGGGCCGCCTGATCCACGCGCTCCGCTCGGAGTTCGACGGCGACTCGGCGGAGACCCGGTGGGCGGCCCAGATTCGCGGCGGGGGCGAAGCCTACACCCAGAAGCGGCGGGATCCGCTGCATCTGGGCGGCCCCGGCACCGCGAACCCGTACCTCGACATCGGCCTCCAAGGTGAGTTCGGGCCGATCGTCCTCTCGGTGCGGCCGGCGATTCAGCCCAGCCTGATCGGCGATCCGGATTGGCCCAATCACGCGCAGCAGAACGTCACCACCCATTTGATCGAGGGGTACATCGGCGGGCAGTTCAAGTGGATCTCGCTCACCTTCGGTCAGCTCGAGCGGCAGTGGGGCCCCATCGGGTTCCCCGGCATCCCGTTCAGCGACGTAGGATACGAGCGCTACGCGTTGGCCCTCGACGTCGGCAACAAGACCATCAAGCTCTCCGCGGTGGGATCGGATCTTCGGCGCCAGCGGGACAGCCTGGGGCAGTCGGTCAACCGCTACTACTTCGCCCACCGGTTGGAGGCTCGGTTCTCCAGCCGCGTGCGAGCGGCGCTGTGGGAGAGCGTTCTGATTTCCGGAGTCGGCCGGACCTTCGAGATCCCGTTCGCGAATCCGCTGTCACCCAGCGTCCTGGCGAACGGGTTCGGCGTTGCGGACTCGGGCAGCAATACCATGCTCGGCGCCGACGTCCAGTGGCGATTGGGGGCTCACACGACCCTGCAGGCGCAGCTCGCGGTGGACGACTTCTGGTTCAACAAACGCAACCAGAAGCAGGACCGATATGCGTTCTCGGTGATGGCCTTTGGGCCGCTGGGACGCGTGGCTGCTTGGCGGGCGGGCTACACCCAGGTGTCGAGTCTCGCGCTTCGAACCGCCAACCCCCAGGAGAATTTCACCGATCTGGGTGTGGGCATCGGCCGCAACTTCAGCGACAACGACCAGACGTCGCTCTGGGTGACGTTTCCGGTCGAGCACCGGTTTTTGCTCTCTCCGGAGTTGACGTTCCAGCGCCAGGGTGAGGGGCGGATCACCGACCCGTACCCGCTCTCGGTCAACGGCAACCAGGTGACCCCGATGCTCTTCATCGGCACCGTGTCCCATACCTACCGTGCGGCGGTCGGAATCGCCGGCCGGTGGTGGCCGTTTGATCTCGCGGGGAACGTCGGCTTCCACCATGTCACCAACGATCAGAACCGGCTCGGGGTGACGGTCAATCGGGTGGTGGCCCGAGTTCAGGCGACGGTGGGCTGGCGCCGGCGGGGGCACTTCAAGGAGTAGCGCGGCCGCCTATCTGGACGAGGGCATGTCGGCGGGCTCAGGCGGCGGCAAATCGAGGGGCCCGGCTTCGTCCGCCAGCGGGGCGCGCTCCGCCGCGGTCGCCGCCAGCAAATCGGATACCCGCCAGGATTCCGTCGCCGCCCGCCACTGGTACGTGCCGCCGTCGAAGCGGGCGCCGGAAAACCAGAAGGTCACGGACACACCGGCCGGGTCGACGGAAAAGGTCGATCGGTAGACGACATCGCGGAACGCATCGCTGGCTCCACGGGAGAGCACCGGCGATGGCGCCGGTGTCCAGTGCACGCCATCCGCGCTCCGAGCCAGATAGAGGGCGGTGGTGACGCAGGTGCGCCCGACGGGATACGTGTTGTAGACCGCCCAATATTCCTTGCGCGCCGCCACCCATTGCACATCGAGATGCCAGACAACCTGCCCCGACTGGGCGAGATCGGTGGGCGTGGCGGCGCCCCACGCGATGCCGTCGGTCGAAGTCCGCCGGTCGACGGTCGTCTGGCGCGCCGTACAGCCGGCGGGGCCGCTGTTCACCGCCCACATCGTCCACGCCGCGCCGGGAGAAGCGCGGACCACGGCGGGCGAGACGATTGCGTGGCTCGGTGCCGCGAGCAACTGGGTCGGCGCGCTCCAGCGCACGCCGTCGGCGCTCCGCGCCAGCAAGACCAGGTTTTGGCCGTCACGCACCTGACGATAGTAGAGCCGGAGCTGCCGGTCCTCCGGATCGTACACCACGTCGGGATCGGAGAGGTACCCCTCGCGCGGCAGTACCACCGGATTCGCCGCCGCCGGTGGGATCCGCCAGTCCAGGCCGTCGGCGCTCTGGAAGACCGAGGGGTTCTCGAACGTGGCGTCGCCTCCGGGATACGGCGTGATAGCGAGCCAGAAGGGGGAGCCGTGGAACGGCGTCGCCACGATATCCGGATGCACGACCTGTCCCGAATGTTCGTACGTGTCGAGCGGGAGCGGCTGCAATGCGCCGTCCACTCGCGGGGGCGGAGTAGGAGACTCGGGCGCGGCTGCCGCGTCGCCGCAGGCACTGACGCCAAACAGCGCTCCCAGCAGCGCGATCGGGGCGCGCATCGAGGTCAGCGATCGCGCATGAGTTGGACCCCGAGCGCAGCGCCCGCGCTGTCCGACTCGAAGAGAATGGCCGTTTCGACTTGGCCCGCTGCAACCGACACCTGGTCGCTGCTCAGCACGACATCATGAGTGCCGTCTCTGGTGAACCGGAAGAGATAGGTGCCCGGGTCGCGCTCCACGTAGCCGGGAGAGCCGCTCGACGACCCAACTCCGTACACGAAGGGGTCCACCATCGGCGTCGCCCCGCCCAGCGATGCGCCTGCCGTGGTGAGATAGACGTCGAGCGGCTCGGCGTGCGGCGCGGCGTGGACGACCCGGAGCAGGACTTTGCCCGGAGCGGGGACCACCCCAGTGTCGGCGGTGACCGGCGGGGCCTCGGGGCCGGTGTGGGCGAGCCCAGTCCCGGTGCTCGTCGGCGTCGGAGTCGTGGCCGCGTCGGTACCCGAGCAACCGACGATGAGGAGCGCAAGGCCAATGGCCTTCAAGTGTGCGTATGTCATATTTGAGTAGACCACCGTTGCTCCGGTCGCGTCACCGCGTGACCCCGACCGAACCGACGGGTGACGAAATCCCGGCACGCGGGGTCTCTCTTCGGTGAGCGAGTCGGACGCGGACCTCGTACTGCGCGCGCGCGGCGGCGATCTTTCGGCCTACGCGGCGCTGATGGCCCGCTACCGGGTCGGGTTGGGCCGCCATGCGGTCTATATGCTCGGCCACCGGCTCGACGCCGAAGAGGTGGTGCAGGATGCCTTCATTCGAGCATACCGGTCCTTGGACCGTTGCGAGCAGCCCCACCGCTTCGGGGCTTGGCTCTTCCAGATTCTCGTCAACCGATGCCGGACCATGCGCGGCCGGACCCGGCGGCGGGAGCGGCTGGTCACCAACGAGCCGGCCGCCGAGGCACCGCAGAGTCACGATGCCGCCGAGTCGATCGCCTGGCGTGACGAGCTGGCGCGCGCGCTCGGCCGCCTCCCCGCCGACCAACGGGAGGCGTTTCTGCTGCACCACGTCGAAGGGATGAGCTACGAGGAAATGAGGGCGTTGACGGGGGCCCGGGAGTCGGCCCTCCGGATGCGAGTCAAGCGCGCGGCCGACCGGCTCCGCGCGATGCTGAGGGATGTCTATGTCGGATGAGGATCGGCACGCCGAAGGGGACGCGCGCTTCGCCCGCGTCCTGAACGAGCTCCGCCGCCCGATCGATCTCGGACCGGAGATCGACGCGCGGGTGTTGCGCGCCTTGAGGGAGGATCCGCGTCCCGCGCGCGCCATGATAGCTGGCGGCCCCGGGAAGTGGCGGCGTTCCCCGTGGGGCGTGGCCGGCATCGCGGCGGCGCTCGCGGCGGGAATCGCCGCCGCGGTCTGGATCGGCATTCCCAGGGCGCGCCGAGCCGGCGAGCAGCGCCCGGCGGCCGGCGCTACCCGCGCGGTCGAATTCGTGCTGCGCGTGCCGGCATCGAGGGTGTCACTCGTCGGCGACTTCAACAACTGGGACCCGGAAGCGAGCCCGATGGTACGGGCATCGGATCGCGGAGTCTGGGCGGTCCGGATTCCGCTCGCCCCCGGCCGCTATCGGTATACCTTCTTGATCGACGGCGCTCGGTGGGTGCCAGACCCGAGTGAGCCTCCCGCCGTGGAGAACGATTTCGGCACCCCCACGTCGGTCATCACCGTCTCCTACGGATCCACCTGATGCGTCTGCTCCCGGTCGTGGTTCTCCTCGGCGCGCTGTACCCGGCGGCGGCCGCCGCCCAGGATTCCCGCCTCGCGACTCGACTCGACGGGGTCACCGCCGGCCGCGTCGGCACCCTCGTCGACTCAGCCCGAGCCGATAGCCTCCCGACCGAGCCGCTCGTGCAGAAGGCGCTCGAGGGCGCAACCATGGGCGCAACCAACGACCGAATCACCGAAGCCGTGCGTACCCTGCTCGCCAACCTGCGCGCCGCGCGGAGCGCCCTTGGCGTCGGCGCGACGGAGACCGACCTGGTGGCGGGCGCGGCGTCGTTGCGGGCTGGAGTGACCGCGACGGCGCTACGCGAGCTGCGTGCCTCCCGACCTCGAGAATCGCTGACGGTGCCTCTGGCGGTGCTCACCGACATGCTCGCCCGCGGCGTGCCGCAGGACCGGGCGTCGGCCTCGGTGCTCGCGCTGGCGCGCCGCGGCGGGGCGGACGCGGACTTCATCGCGCTCCGCCGGAAGATCGAGGGTGA
>JBGPVE010000139.1:0-7507 GCA_041491545.1 Gemmatimonadota bacterium
AGCGTCGTCTCCGGCGCGAGCGACACCAGGGTGCCGTCCGCGAGCCGCACCGAGAGCTGTTGGCCGCGCGTCGTCGAGATCACGCTGTACGCCGGCACCGCCGTGGCGGCCGCCGGACGATGCAGGCGCCAAGCGGCCGCGACGCCGACGGTCAGCAGCACCGCGGCCGCCGCCGCGAGCACTCCCACGCGGGCAGACCACGCCCGGCGCGGCGCCGGGAACTCGAACACCGGCGCCTGCCGGACGCCGCCGATCTCCCGCCCGAGCGAGGCGAGCATGGCACTCTTCTCATCCGCCGTGAGGGTCAGCCGCGACTGGCCGACCGCCACCCGGATCCCCTCGAGCACCTGGCGGTTCTCCGGGGCTGCCCTGAGCCACGCGTCCACCTCCGCCCGCTCGGCGTCGTTGCAGGCGCCGGCGAGGTAGCGGATCAACAGCTCCCAATCCATGTCGCTCATAAGCGGTCGCTCACGGGCGCCGGAAGCGCCGTTGGAGTGTGTCGTCGATACAGGGAGCGGACGAGCGGTGGGAATTCCCTACGCGGGGACCTGCCAGGCTTCAGCCGAGGGTCTGCTCCAACATCTTGCGGAGGTTGTGGAGGGCGCGCTGGAAGTGGGTGTCGACGGTCTTGGCAGCGATACCGAGCGCGGCGGCGATCTCCCGGTACCCGGCCTCCTGCTCGCACCGGAGGAGAAGGACCTCGCGCTGGCGCGCCGGGAGGGCGTCGATGGCGCGCTGCACCATCGCCGCGATCTCGCTCGCCAGCACGTGCCGCTCGGCGTCAGCCGGTGCGCTCGGTTCCAGGCTATCGCCACCCCACGGCGCCGCCGCTTCCTCGCGGTGGCGCCGCTCGATGGCCTGGTGCCGCCGGTAGTCGAGGGCGCGGTTCCGGGCGAGGGTGTAGAGATAGGCGCCGACGTCGCGGATCGGCTCCTGCTTCTGCTGGCGGCGCCAGTACTGGAGGAAGACGTCGTGGACGATGTCGCGCGAGGTGTCCCAGGATCTGACGTAGCTCGCGACGTAGCGCGTCAGCCGGTCGGCGTACGCGGCGAAGACCTGCTCGAAGGCGGCGATCTGGTCGGCCGCGGGCGCGGGCGCGAGCGATGGGAGGTCGCGGTCGGCGGGGGTCGGGGCGTTCACGGGAGTGTGCGCATGGAGGCTCGGTGAGCCAATCATGCGATCGGGCATCGGGTGGTGTCAAGACGCCTTAGGCCGTGGCTCCGATCGGTTCGAGCCGCCCCACGTCGGCGCCGGGACGGAGCTGGCCACGGTGGTGGAGGAGATCTTGTCAAACCTCGCGCCACGTGCGAAACCGGACCGGACCTCCGCCGTCAGCCGAGCGGCAGCTGACGGCCGCGGCACGCTTCGAGCGGTCTTATTGGGCGTCGGCCGGGAATCACGCTAGATTGAAGCTTCACGAGGAGAGAGGCCATGGAATTCGAGTTTACGGCTGTTTTCCAGCAGGTGCCCGAAGGCTATATCGGCTTTGTCGAGGAATTGCCCGGGGCCAATACGCAGGGGGCTACGCTCGATGAGGCCCGCGCGAATCTCCAAGAAGCCGTCCATCTTGCCCTTGAGGCCAATCGGACGCTTGCGGAGGAGCAGCTTCGAGGCCGCTCCGTTATTCGCGAGCCGCTGCGCATTTCCGCCGCGTGAAGCGGCTCGATCTCATTCGACACCTCGAGGCGCATAGTTGTGAGTTCCTTCGGGAAGGCGGCAGCCACAGCGTTTACGTGAATCGGTCCGCGGGGAAGACGTCCACCGTTCCGCGGCATCGTGAGGTGAATGATCTCCTTGCCCGGAAGATCTGCCGCGATTTGGAGATCCCAGCGCCCTGACACGTAGCCCACCGGTGCGGCTGACGAGCCGCGAGTCCGCCTTCCCATCACCCACTATCAGTTCCTGCGCTGTCAAGCTCGCCGCCCGCTCAGCCAAGGCGGCTTAGGCGAGCCCGCGGAAGATGTGGGAGAGATCGACCTCGAGCGGAGCGGGCATCTCCACGGGATGCCACCCGAGCACGTCATGCACGGCGCTATCGGTGGGGCCGCCCGGCCGCGACACCAAGACCTCCTTCTCATCCAGGTCGAGCAGCCAGACCTCCCGTACGCCAAGCGCGAGATAGGCATCTCGCTTGTAGTTCCGGTCGTACATGCGCGACGAGGGACTGAAGACTTCCACCGCGAGCCACCAGTCCCGGGCGTCGGTCCAGGGCGCGGTGATGGACTCCGTGCCGCAGAGAACCAGAATGTCCGGCTGCAGCAGGATGCGGGGCGCACGCTGGATTTCCCCGACGGGGACCGCGTAAGCCAGGTCGGTCGGGGCCAGATACCGCTCGATGGCACTGAACAGGCGCCCGGCAATCACCTGGTGGCGGCGGCTGGGCGCCGGGGTCACGATCAGGAACCCCTCGAGCAGCTCGTAGCGGTTTCCGTCGTCGGGGAAGTCGCGGAGCATATCGACGGTGTAAGCCGGTAGTGAGAGGGGCATGGCCACAATATGGATCCTCGGCGGGAGATCGGGCAACTCGGCATGCCGCAAGTTGTCGGTCGCCGGGGGAGCGGCTCGCATCCTTATCGTGCGACACGGCGCAAACATACGAGGGACAGTGGCGCGTGGAGCGCATGCCGAGCGAGCTACATCCTTACCGTCCGGCGCGCCACCGATCGAAGAATTGTTGCCGCTCGGCGTCGGGGTACGGCTCCCCCTTGAGCCAGTAGTTGAACCACGCCATATCGCGCGCGACGCAGTCGCGCAACGTGGCGGTGCCGAACACGCCGTGCCCCTCGTCCCAATATCCGGTGAGCTTCCCAATATGCTGGGATCACGCCGGTGGGAACCGATGGTCAGCGCCGGCGAAGCCGGAAATCAAGCAACGCCACCACAACGACTTGGAAGCGGAGCCGGATTCCGTACGCGGTGGCACGTTGGCTGCCTTGTAGGGTCCCGGCGCCGAACGGCGCCACCCGAGGATTCCGACGATGGAGCACCCTGTGATGCAGCACATCCAGCCCAGCGCCTTGAAAGCCGACGAGCCCATACGCCCCGGCCCGAGCCGCGTCGCTCGCTTCGAGCGGCTGTTCGCCCCGATGGTCGAGTCGGCCTATCGGACCGCGCGGTGCCTAGTGCGAAGCCCCCAAGACGCGGAGGAGTTGGTTGCGCGAACGGCCGTGCTGGCCCTTGACAGATTGGGACGGCAGGCGACTGCGACCGAGTTCAGGCTCCAGTTTCTCGGCATGCTCGTCCAGACGTTCCAGGCGCAATATCAAGCGTTGGAAGCGGCGAGGTCGACGGGCGTGGCTGCAAGTGAGGGACCGACCAGGGCGGCGGACGACGCTGTGCTGCAAACGCTACTCAATCTGTCGCCGCCCGACCGAGTGGTGGCGGCGCTCTATTTCTCCGAACGTCTCTCGCGCAGCGAGATCGCGACCGTGCTCGCCTGTCCCGCCGAGACGGTAGGGCCGCGACTTCGCGCCGGCCGCGACGCACTTCGGAGCGCGTAGCGGCCCGGTCTACTGCCCCGTGTCGGCGGGCGCGGAATTCACCTGCGCCGCCGCCCGCGTCATCGAGTGCCACCACTGCTGCGGTTTTCCGAGGTAAAAGAGCAGCCCGAAGATCAAGGCAAGCACGAGCAACACGCCGCGGAAGCTCATCGTCTGTTCCAGAGTGGGGAAGATCGCAATGGTATCCCGATGCGGCATTCGCCGCCAGGGCGTCTGCCGCTCCGTTGCGCCCCCCCCCAACGACGGAATCCCCCCCGGGCCAAGGGCCCGGAGAGGACTCGGTCTACCCCATCGTTGACGAATCGAAGCCTGCGCTTACCGCTTCAAGTTCACCACGTCGTTCAACATCTCATCCGCGGTCGTGATCACGCGCGCATTCGCCTGGAACCCGCGCTGGGTGATGATCATGTTGGTGAACTCGGTGGAAATGTCCACGTTCGAGTTCTCCAACGCGCCCGGTGTGATGGTGGAGGTGTTGCTCACCCCGGCGAAGCCGACCACCGCGATGCCCGAGTTGGCCGATTCGGCGTAGACGTTGTCGCCATTCCGAAGCAGGCCCGACGGATTGTTGAACTTGGCTAACGCGATCTGCGCGAGACTCCGGCTCACGCCGTTGGTGAAGAAGCCGGTCACCACGCCGCGAGAGTCGATGCTGATCCCGGTGAGGTCGCCGGCCTGATAGCCGTTCTGCGAGCTGACCACGGCGTTCGACTGCTTGGCGAAGCCCGCCAGCCCGTCGAAGTTGTTGATCGTGCCGGGATCCACCGTCACGTTGAACGCAGCGCCACCACCCGTCGGGGTGATCGTGAGCGGTGAGCCGCCGGTGAAGCTCGCCAGCGAGCCGGTCGGGCTGAACGAAACGGTGCCGGCACCGCCGGCCGAGACGTTGCCGGTCGGCGGCGAGCCGCCGACGCTCGCCGTCCAATCCCAGGTACCCGCCGCCGCCTGCTTGGTGAAGGTGATCTGCAAGTCGTGCGGGGCGCCGGCGCCGTCGTACACGGTGATGCCCAGATCGTGCGTCGCCGCGGCCGTGACGGCAACGGTCGAGTTGTCGACGCTCCCCGTTCCGCCGCTCGCGGCGGGATCGGCCAGAAAGCCCGCGCCGACCGCGACCGACACACCGAGGGTGTTGAAGTCGAGCGTCTGGGCGCCGTCGGCGAGACCGATCAGGCTCTGGCTCAGGCCGCCGGGGCCGTTGAGGATGACCGTGCCGGTCGCGGTGTGGGTCAGCGTGTAGGTACCGGCCACTGCCGCCGCCGTGGCAGCCGGTGTCGCCAGCAGCGCGTTGGTGTTCGCCCCGATGGTCGCGCCGGCGGACGCCGCGTTCTGATCGAGGTTGCCGGTCAGCTTGATGATGGTCGTCACCTGCGCCGGCGACTTCTGGCCCAGCGGCAGGGTAATGTCCGTGATCGCGCTGGCGGCGGAGAAGTTACCCTGCGCGTCGGCGTTGATGCCCTGCACCACGAATCCGTTGTTCGGCGCGATCACGCGTCCGTTGGCGTCGAGCTGGAAGTTGCCCGCCCTGGTGTACACCTTCTTCTGGCCGTCGCTCAGCACGAAGAAGCTGTCCCCCTGGATCGCGAGGTCGGTATTCTGCCCGGTGCTCTCGAGGCTCCCCTGCGAGAAGAGCTGGTCGATGCTGCCGATGTTCATTCCCGACCCGATCTGCACCGGGTTGATACCCCCCGTGTTGCCCGGCGGACGCGATGCGTCCTGCAGGAGCTGCGCGAAGCCTTCCTTGAAGACGACGCGGGAGGCTTTGAAGGCCACCGTGTTCACGTTGGCGATATTGTTGCCGATCACGTCCATTCGGGTCTGGTGGTTCCGAAGGCCCGAGACGCCGGCAAAGAGTGCTCGCATCATGGAATCGGTCGCTCCTGTTGAAGGTTACGGTGTGGTGGTGGTCGTGGGCACGGGAATGACTTCGACGAGACTGTCCAGCGGTACGGTGAGGTCGCCCATGCGCAGCATCGGCTTGCCACTGTCGAAGTGGAGACCGTCCACCTTACCGGCGGTATAGGTCGTGACGGCCACGTCGGCGCCGGCCGGACCCTTCACGCTGACCGCATAGTGATAGACGCCCGGCGCGATCTGCGACGGCAGCTTGAGGACCTGACGCCCTCCGGTGACCTGACCCAGGTCCACGGTGCCGAGCGGGTTGTCCGCCGTGTCCTTGAGCGTGAGCGTCGCCAGACCGCCGGCGCCGCTGACGTCCACCATCACGGCCGCACCGCCGCCGGTCGGGACCGACACCTGATTCCCCTGCGTGATGACGTCCCGGCCCAGAAGCGACGCGCCCATGCCGGCCTGCGTGGCGATCGTGCTCTGCTGCACCGCGGTGAGCTGCTGCTTGAACGAGTCGTTCAGGTTGGTGAGCTGCTCCAGGCTGGAGAACTGCGCGAGCTGCGCCGCGAACTCGTGCGGCTGGAGCGGGCTCGTCGGATCCTGATTGCGGAGCTGCGTCACCAGGAGTTGGAGAAAATCGTCCTTCCCGAGCGTCGACTTGCTGGTCGGCGCCACGACTGGCTGCTGTGCGCCGGTGTATGTCGGGGTCGGCGCGAAAACCTTCTGCGTAGGATCTATGGACATGGTCTACCTTTCCCGCTCTCGGCGAGAGCGCTGGTTAGGGCGACCCTGCTGCTGCCGATCGCCGTAAGGGTTGGGACGATCTTCTGCGAGCTGACGCCGCTCGCCCTCCGACGACCCGCGGTGGCGGGCGTCGCCGGTGTCGCTCGCCGCGCCGGCAGCCGTCGGCACCCAGGCCGCGGCGGCCGGGTCGGTGACCGGTCGAGCCCCGGACAGCGATACCTTCACCTCGTCGAAACCCTGGCGAGTGAGCGCGCCCTGTAGCTCGGTGAGCCCCGTCTCCATATGCCGCGTGAGCGCCGCGTCCGGTGTCACGATTCGCGCCTCCACCGACCCGGCGCGCACGGCGACTTGAATGCGGGCGCCACCCGCGTCGTCCGGAAGCTGCACCGTGATACGATCGGCCCGGAGCGATTCCGGCGGCTCCGGAGCCGCGGTGGACTGCCTGGCTTCGGTCGATGCGTGGACCTCGCCCGCGGCTGCCGCGATCGGGACCGGCGCGGCGGGAGCCGCGGCAACCTGAGCGCCCGCCCCGGCTTCCAGCCCACTGACCGGCGCATGGACCGGCACGGCCGCAGCCGTGCCGTCGGGGGCGGTGCCGTCGGGGGCGGTGCCGTCGGGGGCGGTGCGCGCGGCCCGCCCATCATGCTGCACCACCAGCTCGATCGTCTTGACGCCTGCACCGAATGAAGGAGCGGGCTGTTCCTCACCCGCGGGTGCCGCGTGCTTGCCGATCGTCGCGGTCGTGTGGTCCTCCTCGGGCTTCGACGTGGCCGCCGGCCCGATGCCGGTTGCACTGATGTTCTGCTCGCGCGGGGCCACCAATTGGGAAGCGGCAAGCATCGCGCCCGGCGCCGGTGACTTGGCGGCGGATTTGTCGGTCGCTGCCGGCTTTTCGGCGGTCGCCGGCTGCCGCTGCGGCGCCGTCCAGGCGTAAGCGATGTAGGCGGCCTGGAAGAGCGAGAGGTTGCTCTCCGGCGTCGACGCGATCGATGTCGCTGGCGCGGCATCGGTCTCGGGCTCCGGATGGTCGGCATCGCTCGCCGGCTTCGGCTTCTCGGCGGCGGAGGGCGTCGGGCATGCTGGAGCGACGGTCGCGGGCAATGACATCTGCGCGCCGCCGATCTTCGGTGCCTGAGGCGCGCCAGTCGTGGTCGGGCCCTGTGCGGTGTTCGCCGCGGCGCCTGCCGCTGGGTTTCCCGCAACGTCGCCGGCAGCCTCGGCGGCGGCGCATGCGCCGGCCTTCACCAACCTCGGCGCCGTCGCCGGCCCTCGAGTCTTCCCGATCGCTTTGGCGCCCGGTGACGCCTGACCCCGCGATGGCGTTTGAGACGAAGCCGTTGCACCATGTGTCGCGCCGGCCGGCGGAGTCGATTCCGACTCGCCGGGAGACTGAGCCGCGCCTTGGTCCTGAGACGACC
>JBGPVE010000140.1:0-7444 GCA_041491545.1 Gemmatimonadota bacterium
GAACGCATGGCGGTGCTGGTGTTGGGACCGCGGATCAGCAACAAGCAGTACGGCCCCGCTGAGCTGGAGCTAGCCGGCACCCTGTCGTTTGCGGCAGCGATCGCGCTCAAGAACGCGGAGCTGGTCGAGCAGCTGCACAGCGCCGCGACGACGGACGAGCTCACCGGCCTCTACAACCGGCGCGCACTGGAAGAGCGCCTGGGGGCGGAGATCTCACGCAGCCTGCGCCATCAACTGCACACGAGCGTCCTGCTCTTGGACCTCGATCGCTTCAAGGTGGTCAACGACACGATGGGCCACGCGGCGGGCGATCGGCTGCTGGTGCTGGCCGCGAACCTGCTGCGGCAGCAATGTCGCGCGCTCGACGTGGTCGGCCGGCTGGGCGGCGACGAATTCCTGGTGATCCTCCCGATGACGACACCGGCGGAGGCGCAGGTCTTCGTGTCGCGCGTCCAGGTGAGCATGGCGGCGCTCTCCGGCACGCACCCGGAGTTCGGCCACTGCACGCTCAGCATGGGAATTGCGGAGTCGCCCCGCCACGGCACGACGGTGAGCAGTGTCCTCGCCGCGGCCGACACCGCGCTCTACCGCGCCAAGCGCGGGGGACGCAATACCGTGGAGGTCGCGGACGATTAGGGCCGGTCAGGCCGAATGGTCCGCCGCAGCTATGTCCGATCCCGAATTCACCCTGCTGGGCGACGCAACGTGGCTCGACTTCGTCAACACCGTTCGCGGCCGCCAAGTCCCCCCGCCCGATCTCTTGCCCGACCCAGCCGCTTACCATCGCTGGGCCAAGGCCCAGAAGCTGATCTCCGACGTCGATGAGATCCCGTTCGACCAGATTCTCGGCTTTCGCGCCCAGCTGGTCGCGCTGGCGGAGGCGCTGAGCGGCGGGCGCCCGCCACCTTCGGCCAGCATCGGGGCGATTAACAGCATGCTGGAGCGCGAGACTGGGCAGGAGCGACTGGTGCGGTCGGAGGGTCATTGGCGACTTCGGTTCGCGCCGGCCCGCCCGCCCACGACGCTCGAGTGCGTCGCCCGCGCGGCCGCCGCGACGCTGGTGGACCGGGCCCAGACCGTCCGGCGCTGCGCGGGCGAACCCTGCTCATTGTTCTTCCTCGACAGTTCACCCACGCAAAGCCGGCGCTGGTGCAGTCCCGCACTGTGCGGCGGGCGCGGCAGAATCGAGCGCCGACGCGGCCTGCTTCGGTGACCGGGACGGATCGGGTCCAGATCTTCCAGCAGGTCGAGGCGGCGCTCGGACCCCGATTCAAGCTGGAGCGGATCGTCGCGGCTTCACCGGAGCGGGTGCTGTTCGTCGCGTACGACCAGATCCTCCGGCGGCGGGTGAGTCTTCGGGTCAACATCTCTCCCGACGACCCCACGCGCGCGTGGTTTCTCCGCGAGGCCGAGGCGCTGGGACAGCTCGATCATCCGGGCATTCGGCATGTCTACGATGCGGGCATCGTGGGTCGGGTGGCCTACCGGGTCGGCAATTGGATGGAAGGAGAAGGACTCCACGAAGGAGTCCAGCGCGGCCCGCGCCCGCTCCCGATGGTCAACTCGCTCACTCGGGATCTCCTGAGCGCGATCGAGCACGCCCATGCCAACGGCATCATCGTCCGGCGGGTGGTCCCACCGTCGCTCCTCGTTACGCCGGCCGGCCGTGGTGCCATCACCGACCTTCGGTTCTGCAGCTGGACGCTGCCGGCCATTCCCTCCGGCGCCGAGCCGACCCAGAAGAACTTCATGGCGCCCGAGGTACGTGGCGGCGCATCCGGCGATCCGATGAGCGACGTGTACACGGCCGGCGCCATCCTCTACTACGCGGTGACAGGGCAGGAGCCACCGCTCGACCCTCAAGTCGCGCGCCTGCCCTCCGAGCTCAGACCAACCTGCCCGCGAGCGCTGGAGCGCGTCATCCTACGCGCGCTCAGGCCGCGCCCCGATGATCGCTACCTCACCGCCGCCGAGATGCTGGAAGACTTCGCCTCCGAGGCGGGCACGTTCGAGACCAACGCGGTGTCGGCCGGCGTCGGACTGCCGGCCCTCGATGGCGAGGACCGCAATCTCTGGGAAAAGCGACTCCGCCGAGCCCTCGGCGACGACTACGAGCTCTTGGGGCCGCTCGGTCAAGGCGGGTTCGGCCGAGTGTATCGGGTGCGCGACCTGAACCTGGAGCGGGAGGTGGCGCTCAAGGTGCTGCATCCGTTGCTCACCCAGGACGCGATCGTCCTGGAGCGATTTCGCCGCGAGGCGCAGCTCGCCGCGCGGCTGAATCATCCGAACATCGTGAACATCTACGACATCGCGGGGCGCTCCGGGCTCATCTGGTACACCATGGAGCTGGTCAACGGACCGAGCCTGGCGCAGCTGGTGGACCGGGAAGGGCCGCTGCCGCTCGACCGGGTGCTGCGATTGATGCGCGAGGCGCTCTCCGCGCTCGCGCACGCGCATGGGTCAGGGCTGGTGCACCGCGACATCAAGCCGGAGAACATGCTGCTCGAGCCTAGCGGGAGCCTACGGATCACCGATTTCGGGCTGGCTCTGGCCCTCCGCGGCGCCGGCAAGTTCGGCGGCGCGACGAGCCAGAGCGGGACGCCCCAGTTCGCGAGCCCGGAGCAGCTCTTGGGCGAACGGGTCGACCAGCGCTCCGATCTGTACAGTCTGGCGGCGGTGGCGTACTACGCCCTGCTGGGCGCGGCGCCCTTCCCGGGCGTCACGCCGGAGCAGGTACTGGCGAAGCAGACAACCAATCAGTTCCCGGCGACCGACGCCCGCCGGGACGACGTGGACGAAGCGATCTGGCGGGTGCTGGAGCGCGCGCTCCGCTCCGAGGTGGACGCCCGCTATCCGTCGGCGGCGGAGTTCCTTCAGGCGCTCAATCGGGCTGCGGGATCCGCGCCCCGGCACCACGGCCCGGACCTGGGACGGGCTGCGGCCAAATGGCTCAAAAATCTAGAGCCCTCTTGACGAATGGCTGGACGAGCCTATATTTACCGGCGCGATTATGTATCCGTTTCGCTTATCAGACGAGCACTAGTTTTTGTGAAGACCCGGGCGGATCGCCCTCGGGTCTTTTTCGATTTTTGTGACGCGGGACAGGCCTGCGCTCACAAAGACATCGGTACGCCGGAAACGGCCGGATGCCGACGCAGTCAAATAAACACGGAGTAGGAGCAATGGCTCGCACCACAGGCACGGTCAAGTGGTTCAACGACGCGAAGGGGTTCGGTTTCATCACTCCGGAGAATGGCGACAAAGACTGCTTCGTCCATCACACGGCCATCAAGGCGGACGGCTTCCGCAGCCTCTCGGAGGGTGAGCGGGTTGAGTTCGACATCGTGCAGGGTGCGAAGGGCCCCGCAGCTGAGAACGTGACCAAGCTCAGCAAGTAATCGTCTGATCGCGCAAACAAGCGGGCCGCTCGGTTCACCGAGCGGCCCGCTCTCTTATGCCCCACGCATGCTAGGCCACGTCACTTGTGGCGGTAGATGACGCGCCCCCGCGTCAGATCGTACGGGGAGAGCACCACACTCACGCGGTCTCCCTCGAGCACCCGGATCTTGAACTTGCTCATCTTGCCGGCCGCGTAAGCCAGGATTTCGTGACCGTTCTCCAGCATGACCCGGTAGTTGCGGTCGGGCAGGACCTCGGTCACCACCCCTTCCATCTCGATGCCCTCTTCTTTGGCCATCCAGTCTCTCCGCCAGGGACGCACAGCTCCGGCACTGCCTTCGGCCGGCGTGGGCGACGCGGGAGGGAATCTTGCCTCCCGATCGGCGAGAAGCAACCTCCCGCCGATGCCTGGTAGGCCTAGCGTGCGCGCTCGGCGTCCAGCGGGAGCTCACGCCGGAGCGCCTCGATCTGGCGCTCCACCAGCGCCACCAGGTCGCCCATCCGGCTCGCATCGAAGATGAGTTCCGCACCCGCCGTCCGGTACAGCTCCGGGAGCGGGCGAGTCGCACCGAGTGCCAACGCCTCCCGGTAGCGCGCGACGGCCCGTGCCGGATCCTCCAGACTGTTCCGCCAGACCTGCAGCGCGCCGAGCTGCGCGATGCCGTACTCGATGTAGTAGAAGGGGTAGAGGAAGACGTGGAGCTGCCGGTACCAGCGCGCGATCCGCTCCCGGTCGAGGGCCGTCCAGTCGATGCCTCGCTCGAACCGGGCCCGAATCCGGAGCCACGCTTCGTCTCGCGCGACCGCGTCGCCACCCTGGCCGCTGGTGTAGATCCAATGCTGGAAGGCGTCGACCGAGGCGATGTGCGCCAGGCTGATGAGCGCATCCTCGAGCTGTTCCAGCCAGGCGGAGCGCGCTTCGTCGGGTGTGAAATATCCGGTGGGAGCGACAAGATGGGGCCCAGCCAGCAACTCCATCGACATCGAGGCCAGCTCCGCGGCCTCCGAACCCGGGTGGCGCTGCCAGATGAACGGCTGCGCGTGCGCGGCGAACACGTGGAAGGCGTGCCCCGCCTCGTGCAGCAGCGTATAGACATCCTCCACTAAACCGACCGCGTTCATGAAGATGAAGGGGCGTCCCTGGAACTGCAGCGTCTCGCAGTAGCCGCCCGGCGCCTTGTCCTTTCGGCTGTCCAGATCGAGCAGGCCCAGGTCGATCATCGCCTGGAACTCACGGCCGAACTCGGGAGAGACCCGGTCGAAGATGCGCCGCGCCCCGGCCACGAATTCCGCGACGGTTTGGAACGGACGCAGGAGACCGGTACGATAGGGATCCACCTGCAGATCCCACGGGCGGAGGACCGTCACTCCGAGTCGGTCCCGCCGATACTGGAGCAACCGTTCGACCACGGGGACCACGATGCGCTCCACGGCGTCGTGGAACCGCTCGCAATCGGCCGGCGCGTAGTCGAAGCGGAATTTGGCCGGGAAGATGTAGTCCCGGAAATTAGCGAAGCCCGCGTTGGTGGCCGCCCGCTGACGCAGGGCGTACATGGCGTCGAAGAGTCCCGCGAGCGCGCCGCGTTGCTCCAGGTATGGCCCCGTGCTCGCCCGCCACGCCCGCTCCCGCATGGTCCGATCGCCGCTCTTGAGAAACGGCTGGAGCTGCGGCAACGGCCGGGCCTCCCCCTCCCACTCGGCCAACATCGAGCCGGCGATCCGTTGATACTTCGCGCAATGCTCTTCGACCTCCGCCAGGATCGGCACGTTCTCCTCGCGGAAGATCTCGATCGCCGTGTGGAACCGCTCGAGCGTCGTCTCGAGATCGGGCCGCTCGTAGCCGGACTCGAGCAGGCGCTTGGCCAATGCCACGCTCCGCTCTTCCATGCGCGGCAGGACCTCGGTTGAGAACCGGAGATGATCGGCTTCCTTCTCGGGGTCGCCAGTGTCAATGGTGTAGGCGATCATAGCGAGCGCCGCCGCCTCGGTGATCAGCTCCTCGAGCGTAGACCAGGCGTGCAGCCACGCCTCCACCGTGCCCGGCTCGAGGGGCCGCTCGGCGAGATCGTCGTAGTAGGGGGCAATATCGTCCCAGGTCGCCTTGGCGAAAGCGGCCGGGGACGAAGGTGGCAGCGAAACCGTCACACACGCTCCTCAGCGTCAATCGGACATCGACAAACAAACTTGCTTGGGCCGGCGCCGAGCGCCAGACGGGCTCAGCCGGCGCCGCGCGCCTGCCGGTGATACAGATAGGCCAGGAGCAGCGAGACGAGCCCGAGAATGAATACCGACGCGACCCGATAGAGCGCGTCGAGCGACGACAGGTCGAATATCAGGACCTTGAGCACCGCGAGCCCCGCCACCGTGAGACCAGCGAGCCGAGCCGGGCGGAGGCCGCGCCGGAGCCCGACGGTGACCAACGCCGCGGCACACACCAGCCACCAGGCGCTCACCGCCAGCCCGCCGGCGAGGTGGGCCGTAGCCGGTGTCGCCGCGCTCAGCCTGAAGAAGCGCTCGATTTCGCCGGTGACGCCGAAGAGCGTCAGCACGCCGCCCAGAAGCCAGAGCCCGGCGCGCGTCGGCCGCGCGCCGCTGCTGTCCGGCGTGCGCTTCCAGAGCCCAACCGCGAGCGCGAGGATCACGGCGATGGCCAGCCAGAGCACGAGGGCCCACGCCCCGGTGAACGCGGGATCGTCCAGCGCGCGTCGCGGCTGATCGGTGTCTACCAGATGGAACAGCGCCACCGCGAGCGTGCCCACGGCGTACCACCGGCCGTCGCTCCGCTCGAGTGTGTGGTCGAGCGCCGCCCAAAGAAGGGCGAGGCCCAAGAGCGTGGCTGGGGCCTCGAGCCCCGGCCAGCGATGCAGCGCGGCCAGCGCCAGCGCGGCCGCGCCCACAAGAGCGAAAGGCCGCCGCGCGCGGCTGTAGCCGGCCGCAAGATATGGCACCGAAACCAGCAGCGCCGCCAGTCCCGGTTGGCTCCGCATGCGATCGGGCGAAATCGAGGCTACGGCCCAACCGAGCAGAAGCGGCGTCACAAAGAAGTAGAGCACCTCACCGACGGACCATCCGGACTCACCGGGGCGGGCCAGAAGCCGAAGCGGGCTGACCTCGGGTCGCCGAAGCGCCTGCCACCAGACCGGCGCCGCGAGCGCGAGGCCCGCGACCAGCGTCGGCCAGGCGGGATCGAGATGGTTGCTTACGGTGGCGAGCAGAGCCCAGGCACCCCAGAACGCGAGAAACCGCGTCTCCCACCATCCCTCGCGAAGTCCGAGGTAGATCCCGCCCGCTCCACCAAGCATCGTGTACCCGAGCGCCCCGAGCGGGTGCGGCGATTCCGCGGCGCCGGTCCAGCCGAGGGAGAAGAAGCTCAGGGCGATGATGCCGGCGGCCAACCGCCACCGCTTCCGCGCGGCAACCCACCCGAGCGCCACACCCATCGAGCCCAGGTACAGCAGCAACACGTCGGCGTTCGCGTGGCGCTCGCCAAGCAGGACGGGCGCCACGAACGCGCCGAGCGCGGCCGCGGCGCCGAGGGCTTGCACGTCGATCGCGTACGCGATCGCGGCGAGCGCGAGCGACAGCAGCGCGAGCCCGGTGATGCCGGTGGCGGGCGGAACCAACCCGTACAGCTTGCCGGCGGCCCAAACAGCGAGATAGATGATGCCGGCGCCACAGCCGATGAGCGACGCGCCGTACGTGCGATAGCGATCGAGCAGCCGCCATCCGAGCGCTCCGACGGCCGCCCCGGCCAGCACCCCACCCGCGCAGCGCATGGCCGGCGAGATCCAGCCTCGCTCAAAGGACAGCTTGAGGAGGTAGCCGGCTGCGAGAATCAGGGCCAGCACGCCGACCGCGAGCAGGCCTCGCTGACCGAGCCACTGCTCCGAGCCCAAGAAGCGGGGGACCGACCACGATGGCGAGGCGACCGGCCGCGGCTCGGCGGCCCCTTCGGGCGCCGCTGCTGGGGCGAACGCGGGTCTCGGCATCTGGGCTGACGCCGCGGGAAGCGTCGGCGTGGGCACTGCAGCCGTGGCCACCGCCA
>JBGPVE010000141.1:0-7436 GCA_041491545.1 Gemmatimonadota bacterium
AGGGCGGACAGGCTGCGCCGGCCGGACAAGGCGGAGCGAGAAGCCAGCGGCCAGAGGGCGCGGGGCAAGGGACCGGCGCGGGAGCGGGAGCTGGAGCGGGAGGTGGAGCTGGAGCCGGAGGCGGAGCTGGAACTGGAGCCGGAGCCGGAACTGGAGCCGGAGCCGGAACTGGAGCGGGAGCCGGAGCTGCAGCCGGAGGCGGAAGTAGCAGCGGAGGCGGAGCCGCCCGGCCCAACGCACGACGGCAGCAGAGCGGTCTCGGCTCGTTCGCGGGGCAATGGATCGTCTTCGTGAAGAAGAACGGCGTGCCCACGGCGGAATGGATCCGGACTGGACTCACCGATCTCGACTACATCGAGGTGACCAGCGGACTCACGGAGGGGGACTCGGTCTATATCTTACCCAGCGCGAGCCTGGTGCAGTCGCAGCAGGAGTTCAAGCAGCGGATCACCAACGTGACGGGCGGAGGCGGGCTGCCGGGCATGAGCCAGCGGAGCGGAGGCGCCGCGCCGGCAGCCCCTGCGCCGGCAGCCCCTGCAAGGTAAGGATCGATGCTCCTCGGCGAGGCGATCGCGCAGGCACTTGAAGCCATCCGTGCGAACAAACTGCGCGCGGCGCTCACCGCTCTCGGCATCATCATCGGTGTTGCGGCGCTGATCACGATGGTGGCGCTGGGGAGCGGAGCGCAGAAGGCCATCCAAGAGAGCATCGCCGCGTTGGGCGCCAACCTGCTGCGCATCTTTCCGGGACAGAGCTTTCAGGGCGGCGTCGCGAGCGGCAATCGGGTGAGCCTCACCATGGACGATGCGGCCGCCCTCGCGCGCGACGCGCGGGTCCTAAGCGCCGTGGTCCCCGAGATGCAGCAGTCGGTCCAGGTGAAGCTCGGCGACAAGAACGCGAACCTGAACGTCGTGGGCACCACCTCCAACTACGCCCCGGTCCAGAACTACAGGATCCACTACGGGCAGATGTTCACGGCGGGCGACGACCAAGCGCGCCAGCGCTACGCCGTGTTGGGAGCATCGGTGCCCGATCTCCTGGGCGTGAACGCCGCCAGCATCATCCATCAGACGATTCTGATGCGTGGGATTCCCTTCGAGGTCGTCGGCGTCTTCGCGGTGAAGGGATCGGCCGGGTCGTTCCAGAACGCCGACGAGCAGATCCTGATCCCGCTGCAGACCGCGCGATACCGGGTGTTCGGCACCGATCGACTGCGCGCGCTCACCGTGCAGGTCGCGTCCGACGTGTCGCTGCAGTTAGGCATGATCGACATCGAGCGCGTGCTGCGACGGGAGCACAAGATCCGTCCCGGAGCGGACAACGACTTTCAGATCCGCAATCAGCAGGACATTCTCGCCACGCAGGAGCAGGCGAGCCAGATCTTCACCTACCTCCTCGCCAGCATCGCGGCGGTGAGCCTCCTCGTCGGCGGGATCGGGATCATGAACATCATGTTGGTCTCGGTCACGGAGCGCACCCGCGAGATCGGGGTGCGAAAAGCCCTGGGCGCCACGCGCAAGAACATCATGCTCCAGTTCCTGATCGAGGCGCTGGTGCTCTGCCTGTGCGGCGGCCTGCTCGGTGTCCTTATCGGGGTGGCCGCCACGTTGGCCGTGAATCACTTCCTGCACTGGAATACGCTCGTCGCCCCGCAATCGATCGGGCTCGCCGTGGGGTTCAGCGCGGCGGTCGGCGTGTTCTTTGGGTTGTGGCCGGCGCAGCGGGCGGCACGACTGAACCCGATCGAGGCCTTGCGGTACGAATAGGCGCCAGAGGGCCGAGTGTCGCGTCGCCCATCGACGGCGAGGCTCGCGCTAGCCCACGCGGAAGAGCTCGACGGCGCGCGGGTACCGCGCAACGGCTCGCTCCCGTAGCGCTTGATTCTCGGCACGCTGGAGCGCTGGGTCCGCGGCGATCAGGTCGGTCGCCAGCGCACGGGCACGGCCGAGCAACGTTTCGTCGTCCGGCAGGCGGGCGTGTCGAACCTCAAAGCCGCCTGACTGGCGAGCCCCGATCAGATCCCCCATCCCCCGCTCCTTCAGGTCCAGCTCCGCGATCTCGAAGCCATCCTCGGTCGCCGCGAATGCGCGGAGCCGCTCCGGCACGGTGCCGTCCGCCATCAGCACGCAGTAGCTCTGCGCCACCCCGCGCCCGACGCGGCCGCGCAGCTGGTGGAGCTGCGCCAGCCCGAAGCGGTCGGGGTGCTCGATCAGCATCACGGTGGCGTTGGCGACGTCGATGCCGACCTCGATCACCGTCGTCGCGACGAGCACCCGGATCTCTCCAGCGCGAAAGCGCCGCATCACCGCGTCACGGTCGTCGGGCTTGAGTCGGCCGTGCACCAATCCCACCGGGAAGTGGGGCCACCGCCCGGCCAGGGCCTCCGCCATGGTCGTCGCCGCTCGCAGATCGGCCCGCTCCGACTCCTCGATCACCGGTAACACCACGTAGGCCTGGCGACCTGCGGCACACTCGCCCTCGACGAACTCGAGCACCTTCTCCCGCTGGCCCGCGGTCCGCACCGCGGTGCGGACCGCGCCGCGCCCGGGCGGACGCTCCCTGAGGGTCGAGACGTCGAGGTCGCCGTAGAGCGTGAGGGCCAGCGAACGGGGAATCGGTGTCGCGGTGAGGAGGAGTACGTCGGGTGCCGCGCCCTTGCCGATCAGCGCGGCGCGTTGCTCGACGCCGAAGCGGTGCTGCTCGTCGATCACCACCAAGCCCAGCCGATGGAACGCGGTGCTCTCCTGGAGCAAAGCGTGCGTGCCAACCACGAGGCGAGCCTGACCGGAGGCCAGCCGCCTGCGGACCGCCGTCTTCTCGCTGGACGAGAGCCGGCCGAGGAGCACCTCCTGTCGAAGATCGAGGGACTCGAGCAGCTTGGTCAGCGTCACCGCGTGCTGCTCCGCCAAAAGCTCCGTGGGCGCCATGAGCGCGGCCTGAAAGTCGTTCTCCACGGCGAGCAGCATGGCGAAAAGCGCCACGACCGTCTTTCCCGTGCCGACGTCCCCCATGAGGAGCCGATGCATCCGGTCGGGGGCCGTCATGTCGCCGGTGATCTCCTTGATGGCGCGCTGCTGGTCGCTGGTGAGCGTCCAGGGCAGGCTCTCCTTGAGCCGCGTGGTCAGCTCCCGCTTAATGGTGAATGCCACACCCTTCCGGTGTCGCTTGGCCAACGTTCGCGCGCGGATCAGCATGAGCTGCAAGTCCAGCAGCTCGTCGAACGCCAGCCGGCGCCGGCCCTGCTCCGCTTGCTCGAGCGATGTCGGCTGATGAACCGACCTCAGCGCCTCCGGCAGGCTCGGAAGCCCGAGCGGCCCGCGGACCCGCTCCGGCAGAATGTCGCGGGAGATCGCGATGAGCTGGTCGAGATGCCGTTCGACCAGCGAGCGAATGATCTTGTGACTCAGGCCCTCAGTCGCGGGATAGACGGGAAGCACCTTGCCGGCCGCGAGCGGATCGACTTCGCCATCGGCATCGGCCAGGATCACGTACTCGCGGGGCACCATCTGGCGACCGTGATAGAATCGGATCGGTCCCGAGACCAGCAGCGTCTGACCGACGGCGATGGTCCGGTCGAGAAAGGGCTGGCCCGGCCAGGCGCATTCGAGCACGCCGCTCTCGTCGCGGAGGACCGCGTGAAAGATCCGAAGCCCCTTCCGGGTGGGAAGCACGCCCTTGGCCACGACGCGCCCGACGCACGCCACCTCCGATCCCACCCGCGCCTTCGCGAGCGGGGTCACGGACGACGCATCGATGTAGCGGTGGGGCAGATGCCAGAGGAGATCCTGCGCCGTGTGGATGCCGAGCCGAGCGAGGGCTTCGGCGCGGCGCTCGCCCACGCCCTTGAGGAACTTGACCGGAGTGTCGAGGCGGAGCGTCGTCACCCATCGCCCACGAGATTGGCCGCGAACTTCTCGGGATCGAACGGCTCGAGATCATCGAGCTGCTCGCCCAGTCCGACAAAACGGATGGGAAGCGCCAACTCGCGCCGCAGGGCAACGACCGCCCCGCCCCGGGCGCTCCCGTCCAACTTGGTGACCACGATCCCCGTGGGCGACACCGCCTGACTGAACAACCTTCCCTGCTGAATCGCATTCTGCCCCACGGTGCCGTCGAGCACGAGCAAGGTTTCATGCGGCGCGCCCGGCACTCGGCGGCTGATCACACGGCTCACCTTGCGCAATTCCTCCATCAATCCCTCTTGCGTATGCAGACGGCCCGCGGTGTCCACCAATACCGTATCCAACCCGCGGGAGCGGGCGGCGTCGATGGCATCGAACGCGACGGCCGCGGGATCGCCGCCCGATGCACCCGCGACGCACGGCAGGTTGAGCCGGTCGGCCCAAATCTGCAGTTGAGCGACGGCGCCCGCGCGGTAGGTGTCCGCCGCCGCGAGCAGCACCCGGCGCCCTTCGCGTTTGAGCCGATAGGCCAGCTTGGCCGTCGTGGTCGTCTTGCCCGTGCCGTTCACCCCGACCATGAGGATCACCGTGGGACCTTCGCCCTCGGCCCGCGCGATCGAACCAGGATTGGCGGCGCCGGCCAGCATTTGGGCGAGGTGCACGCGAAGCGCGCGCCGCAGATCGGCCTCGGTCTTGAGCGTCCCCTTCCGCACCTCCTCCTCCAGCGCTTCGGTCAGCTCGACCGTCGCCGGCACCCCGAAGTCGGCCTCGATCAGCAGCCGCTCGACGCTTTCGAGGTCGTCCGCGTTGAGCCCTCGAAGCACGGCCCCCACGTCGGTGAACGCCAGCCGTTTGAGCCGCGCCCAGAGCCCCTGTTTTTCCTCGCCTAGTCTTCCAGCAGACATGAGTGGCAGCGGTAAAGGGTAAAAATCAGCGGTGAAGCAACGCGGGAACGCTCACGCGGAATACGGAACAGCGCTACTTCAGCCCCGCCCTCCTGCGCGCCCCCCACTCACCCGCCAACGCCAGCACGCACAGGCCGAACAGCCAGAGCCAATCGCGGGCCGATCGCCGCGCACCCGCGCCGATGGGTCGGGCATCTCGCGCGGCCAGCGAGACGGGTCGCGGTAGGTACTCCTCGGAGTAACGTTCGACCGCGACGGTGCCCGCGCCGCCGCCCCCCAGACGATAGCGGTACTCTCCGGGCGGAAGCCAGGCCGCGGCCCGGCCGGCTCCATCGAAGCGAAGCGTGTCCGGGGTGCGCTCGGTCGTATCGGACCAGCGGATCGGGACCGGCTTGGGTGGGCCCGGTGCGATCCACTCGAAGACGATGGGCCGTCCGTCAGCCACGACCGCGCGAAGCGGCCGCGCCACGCCCTGCGCCGTGTCGGCGCCGCCCAGCAACCAGCTCGTCGTCATCGCGACCCATGCCCGGTAGCTCTGCTCGCTGGACCCGGCCCGGAAGGCCCACCGCCAAAGACCGTCGGCCAGCACCGTGACGCGGCGAAGCTTGCCGTCGCTCCGCCCGATCACCGCCGGCCATTGGGTGCCTCGGCGTCCTTCCTGCGCGAGCAGCGCCACCCAAGCGCCATCGGGCGGGCGCAACTGCGTGAGCTGAATGGCGGGGGGAAACGAGTCCAGCGGCAACCCGGCGAACGCGCCCGCCAACGGCGACGCACCGCCGGCAGAGAGATACCAGTCTCCCGGGACAGGCGCCTCACCTGTCTCGCCGCTTGGCCAAGCCAAAATGCCGCGCGCGCGGCTTCCTTCCGCCAGCGCGCCCACTCCGCCTTTGAGGATCAGCAGATCGGCGCGGCGCGCCGCCTGCCTCACCTGCTCGAGGCTGACGGTGGTCAGGTTCTGCAGCGAGCGCCAGCGATCCCCGTCGAGGCGCGCGTAGCCGCGTACCGGCAGCTGCGCCACGTCCTTGAGCGTGCGATAAAGAAAGCGACTGTCCCAGTCCGCCGGGCCGGCCAGGAGCACGACGCCGGGCGTCGGAACGACCGTGAGCAGATGGAGTCGGAGATCGGTCCGCGGCTCGGCGTCGGAATGATCGACCAGTCGTACGGCGAGCAAATGGTCACCCGGCGCGAGCGTCGATGAGGAGGCCACGAGGTCGATGCGGGCGGCCGACGCGCCTCCGAAGCGCACGGTGCGGCGCCCGAGCCGAGTCTGGCCCGCCTCGACCGCCACGACCACGCTGTCCGGCGGTGGGCCGCCCGCCGCCTCGAGCTCCACCTCGAGCCGAAGTGTGTCACCACTCGTCAACCGCGCCGGCCCGCTCACACGGGTGATCGCGACATCGGCTACGCGCGCGCGAGGAAACAGGCGAACGCCGGTCCGCGCCAACAGATCCGGCGGGAGATCGCGCGCATCTTCGATCTCGCCGTCGGTCACCACGATCACCGGCCGGTCGGCCGCCGATGCCGCGATCAGCGCGGGCGCGAGGAGAGACCGGCCGCGATTGGGCGCCGTGTCTTGCCCCGTGCGCTCATCGCCGAAGAGGCGTAGCTCGCCCCAGCGCGCCGCGGAGTCCCGTGCCTCCCGCCAACGGCCACCCGCGGCCGTGAGGCTGAGCGAGCCGTCGAGCAACACGAGCGGCCGCCGGTGCGGCCCTGGCGCCGGGTAGGTCGGATTGACGATCAGAAGTCCCAGCGCCGTCCAGGCAAGGGCGCGGAAGGCGAACGGCACCGCACCGCGCCGGCCAAGTCGCTCGAGATAGAAATACGTGAAGGCCGCAAGCCCAACCCCGAGCAGCGCGACCAGCAGCACGCGCATCAGGGGCGCCGGTCGGCGATCGCGGCCAGCGCATCCCTGACCGTGAACTTCCCCTCGTAGAGCGCGCGTCCCACGATCGCGCCCGCCAGCCCGGCGTCCCGCACGGCGCGGAGGTCCGCCAGGCTCGCCACGCCGCCGCTCGCGATGACCCGGGCGCCCGACGCCTCGAGCGCGCGAGCGCCCGTGATGTCGGGGCCCCCGAGCATGCCGTCGCGCCCGATCTCGGTGTAGATGATCGTGACGATCCCTTGCCCGACCACTCGCGCCGCGACCGCCGCCGCCGGCTCGCCACCGGCTTCGCGCCATCCGCGGACCGCGACCGCCCCGTCGCGCGCGTCGATCCCAACCGCGAGTCGCTCGCCGCCGGCTCGGGCCACGGCCCGCCCCACCAGCTCGGGATCCTGCACTGCCGCCGTTCCGATCACGACGCGTGCGGCCCCGGAAGCCAACCCCTGGTCGATACGCTCGAGCGTGCGGAAGCCGCCCCCCACCTGAATCCGGGCCCGACCGGCGACGGCATCGATGACCGACTGGATCGCCGCCCCATTGTCTCCCTCGCCGAACGCGCGATCCAGATCCACCACGTGGATCCATGCGGCGCCTTCCTCCACGAACCGGCGCGCGACCGCGGCGGGATCGCTGTCGTAGACGGTTTGCCGCGCGGCCTCGCCCTGGCTCAGGCGAACGACGCGGCCCTGTCGAATGTCGATTGCGGGGAAGAGATCCACGGCCTTGGGGGCTTCCGTCAGGATGGCG
>JBGPVE010000142.1:0-7318 GCA_041491545.1 Gemmatimonadota bacterium
CGATCGTATCGCGCGCGCAAGGAGCGCTCGACCCGGTTCGCGCTCGCGTCCCGAGCTTGCTCTCGCACCGCACGCTCCCCGTCGAGCTCCGCGCGTCGGGCCGCCAGATCGACCCGACGAGGCGCTTGCTCCGCCTTGAGCTGCTCGACCTTTCGGGCCTCGTCCGCGGCCGCCGTCTGCAGCGCCGTCACCTGATCGGCCGAGCGCACCCAATCGCCCTCCTCCTTCGAGATGACCGATCGGCCCAGATCCATCTCGGCCATCAGCGTCGACGCTTCCTTCGGATTTCGCACGAATTCGAGGCGGAGGCGCCGCCGCTCCTGCAGCGCACGGTAGCTCTCGATTTTGGCCTCCAGCTCATCGCGCCGCCGGGCCGCGTCCGACGCAGCGCGCTCGGCGGTTTCCAGCCTCTCGCGGGCGCCATGCAGCTCCTCGTCGAAGACCGATGCCTCCGCATCGAGTTGGGAGCGCCGGTCGTCCAGCTCCGAGAGCGCCGCGTCCTTCGCCTGTAAGTCCAGCAGGTTGGTCAGATCAGGATGCATCGAGAGTCCTTGCGGATGGTGAGCGTGATGTCCTAGCGCCTCGACTGGCGGCGCCGTGATCTCTGAGCCGCGCGCACCCAGCCACGCTCGGCAGCAAATGCCGGATATCGGCGGTCCAGATCCTCCAACCGCCGCTGCTTCTCGCCCGGATCGGTGAGCGGCTCGATTTCACGATAGCGGGGCCGGGCCTCCAACGTCTGATGGGTGCGGGTGTACAGCTCGTCCGCCATTTCGCCGCTCAACGGGAGCGCCGACTCGCGCAAGCGCGACCAGAGCGCCGCCGCCGACTCGGACAGCCCCTCCGGCATGTCGTCCGCCGATCCGGCCGCGGGCAGCCGGCAGAGGGCGTCGAACAACTCGCGATTCACCGGATGCTCGAACAGCGCGGACGCGACCTCGTTGCGACCGCGCGCCCGCCATTCGGGGTCCGAGAGCATCACGCGGAGGAGCTCGCGTTCCGCCCGTCCCCCGAGTGCCTCGGACGCGCGCACCAGCGGCGCACTTCGGGACCGCACATCGGTCGCCTCCCGCGGCCGCGCGCCGCTCGGCGCGCTCGTTGGGGCGCGTCCCTGCGCCTCCTGTGCGACCACCTCCCGAGGGACCCCGACTCGCTCAGCCACCCGGCTGGTGTACAGCTCCCGCATGACCGGGTCGGCGGCGGCCCGGATCGTGGGCAGGAGCCGATCGAGCGCTTCGCGTCTGTGCTCCACACCCTCGAACCAACCTTTGCGCTCGAGGATCTGCACCTTCCGCTCGAGCACGTCGACCGCGTCGTGAAGGAGCGGCGTCAGCGCGTCGGCGCCGCCGGCGCGGACGAGCGTATCGGGATCCTCCCCAGGAGGCATGGTCGCCACCCGCACGCGGGCGCCGTGACGAAGCAACTCGTCCCCGGTGCGAAACGTGGCGCGAAGTCCCGCCTGGTCGCTGTCGTACAAGAGAACCGCGGACGGAGCGAACCTCTTGAGCAGCACGGCCTGGTCCGGCGTGAGCGCGGTGCCGAGCGGTGCCACGACGTGCTCGATTCCAGCCAACACGAGCCGCAACACGTCGAAATACCCTTCGACCAGCACCACGGTTTCTTGCCGGCGGATGGCCCCTTTGGCCTCGTGGAGATTGTACAGCAAGCGGCCTTTGTGAAAGAGCACCGTCTCCGGCGAGTTGAGGTACTTGGGCTCGCCTGGTCCCAACAGCCGTCCTCCGAAGCCTACGACCCGCCCCCGCAGATCGTGGATCGGGAAGAGCAATCGGTTGCGGAACCGGGGGACCACCGTGCCGTCGTCCCGCTTGCCGAGCAGCCCACTCTCGAGCAGCACCGGCTCCTTGAGACCCAGCTCCGCCATCGCGGCACTGAAGGCGGCGCCGGTGGAGGCGAAGCCCAGCCCGCGTTGGGCCGCCTCCTCCAGTGGGATGCCGCGAGTCTCGAGATACTCTCGTGCGCCGCGGCCCTCGGGCTTTTCCACCAGCTGCCGAGTGAACCAATCCTGCGCCGCCGCCAGAGCGCTGAAGAGCGGCTCCCACGGATCGGGGCCGCTGCGCGCGTCGCGCTCCGGGATGACGATGCCGGCCCGCCGTGCGGTCTCCCGCACGGCCGTCGGATAGTCCATCCCGAACCGCTTCATGAAATAGGAGAAAACGTCGCCGGCGGCGTGGCACACGTAACAGTAATAGAGACCCTTCTTCGGGATCACGGCGAAGTTCCGGTGGGTGCCGCCGTGAAAGGGGCATGGGCCCCGATAGTCGGAGCCCGTGCGCTTGAGATCGACCGACTCCCCGATGATCGCGATCACGTCCGCGCTGTCGCGGACCTGCTCGATCACCTCCTCCGGAATCGGGCTCATGGCGAGAACTCCACGATCGTGACGCCGGTGCCGCCTTGGTTGCGCGGGGCGAAACCGTAGCGCGCCACCCGGCGGTCGTGCTTCACGACCCGATGCACCCGATCCCGCACCACGCCCGTTCCCATTCCATGAATGATGCGCAGGTAGGGATGTTCCGCCAACACCGCCGCGTCCACACCGGCGAGCGCTGCCGCTTCGGCTTCGTCGCCGGTCATCCCGCGGAGATCGATCTCGAACGGCGTTGCCTCCGACGCGGGAGTCTCGCGCGCCGCCGCGGCGTGCGATTTCGCGGCGCCGGTCTCCCGGCCGCCAACCGGCACGACGGTGGTCGGCTCGACCACCATGCGCATGGCGCCGACCAGCACGACGAGTCGACCGTCGGGGCGGATCTCGACGACCTCGCCGGCCGAGCCCGCGGCGACCCGGACCCGACTTCCCAGCTCGACCAGCCCACCCACCTGATCCGGCGCCGGCACCTCGTCCTCCGCAGCCGCAAGCGCCTCCGCCTCCAGCTTGACCCCGTCCTCGACTAGGCGCCGGGCTTCGCGGGCCGCAGCCTCGTCCACCGCACCGCGGGCGACGCCGAGCGCCTCCTCGACCCGCTCGCGAGCTTCGAGCAGAAAGGCCCGTGCCTGCTCCCGCGCCCGCCGTTCGGCCTCCTTCTCCCGCCGTCGCAACTCCTTCTCCCGCATGGCTTGCGCTTCGGCCTCGGCGGCCAGACGCGATGCCAGTGCCTCGGTCTCCAGCCGCCGTTCCTCCAGCGCCGTCTGCTCCGCGGTTAAAGTGCGGGCGCGCTCCTCGACGCTCGCCAGCAGCGCATCGAGGCTCTTCTCGGCCTCGGGCACCCGCGCCCGAGCGTCGGCCAGCACGTCGGCATCAACGCCGAGCCGCTGTGCGATAGCGAGGCCGTAGGAGCGGCCCGGCACGCCCTTCTGGAACCGGTAGGTCGGCGTAAGCGTGGCGGCGTCGAACTGCAGCGATGCGTTGACCACGCCGGGCGTATGGGCCGCGAGGTTCTTGAGCGCCCCCAAATGGGTGGTGGCCAACGTGAGCGATCCGCGCGCGCTGAGCGACGTGAGCGTGGCGGCGGCCAGGGCCGCCCCCTCCGCCGGGTCGGTCCCGCTCCCGATTTCGTCCAGCAGGACGAGGGTCGCGGCGTCGGACTCCTCCAGAATTCGCTGCAGCATGCCCACGTGGGCGCTGAACGTCGACAAGCTGGCCGCGATGGACTGGCGGTCGCCGATGTCGACGAAGTAACGCCGGAACACCGGCAAGCGGCTTTCGGCGCCCACCGGCGGCACGACACCGCTTTGCGCCAGCGCCGCGGCGAGCCCGACGGTCTTGAGCAGCACCGTCTTGCCGCCGGTGTTCGGGCCGCTGACGAGCAGCGTGCGCTCGGCGGAGCCGAGGTCGAGGTCGAAGGGAACGACGGTCTCACCGGCCGCGACGAGGACGGGGTGCCGGCCGTCACGTATCGCGAGAGGCGTCGGCGCGGCATTGACCTCGGGGACCTCGCCCCGCACCGCGACGGCGTAGCGCGCGCGCGCCACGAGGTCGTCCACGGCGACGCACATCTCCACCGCCGCTCGAATGACCGGGAGCGACGGCCGGAGCAGGTTGCTGAGCTCCCGCATTACCCGCAACGTCTCCCGCTCTTCCGCGATCTCCGCCTCCCGAAGCGCGTTTCCCAGATCGATCGCGTCGGTGGGCTCGATGAACAGCGTGCCTGCGCTGCCCGACTCGCCGTGCACGATCCCGGCCGGGCGGGACCGCGAATCGCGACGGACCGGAATCACGTAGCGCCCCCCGCGCATCGTGACCGACGCATCGGGTGACACCGTGGGCGAGTCCAAGCTTCGGATGAGCGACTCGAGTTTTCGCACCAATCGCTGGCGCGCCGCTTGCACCTCACGCCGGGCGGCGGCGAGACCCGGGCTCGCGGTATCCAGCAGGTTTCCCTCGGGGTCCACCGACTGCTCCAGCCGGCGCTCCAGCATGCGATCGGGCAGCGGCGCCAGGAGCACGGCCGCTCGCGGCGCCAGCGGCGCGACCCGGGTGAGATCGGCGTGGACGGCACGCGCGGCGGCGAGGACCAATCGGACCGCGGTCAGCTCCTTCCCCTCGAGCACACTTCCCTCGATCCGAAGTCGCGCCAGCGCCCGGCCGATGTCGGGCACCGCCTCGGCCAGCAGGCGATCACCCCGGCGAAAGAGGGCCGCCACCTCGCCCACTCGGGCCAGCTCTTCCCGGATCCAGCCGGTGTCATCGGTCGGGCGGCGAGCCCGGATTCGTTCGGCCCCGACCGGCCCGGCCGCGTACGCCGCCACCAAGTCGAGCACGGTCGCGAATTCGAGAATCTCGAGCGCCTCGGCCGTCGCCGCGGCGGGCAAAAGAGAAGGGGTGCCGGTGGCCACGTGCGCCGGCACCCCGTCTGACATCGCTCGCCCCACTGCAGCCATCATCCCGCCTGCAACTCCTCGCGCACGATTTGATTGATCAGCTTTCCATCGGCGCGCCCCTTGAACTTGGGCATCACCTGCCCCATTACTCGGCCCATGTCCTTGGCCCCGCCGGCGACCGCCTCGCGGACGGCCGCACGGATCTCCTGTGGATCCACCTCGGGCGGCAAGAACTCCTCGAGCACGCGAATCTGCCCTAGCTCGATCTGCTCCAGCTCCGGCCGGTTTCCCGCTTGGTACTGCTCGACCGCCTCCCGCCGAATCTTGATGCCCTTCCGGATGACCTCGACGGTTTCGTCGTCGGTGACCGGCCGCCTCAACTCGATTTGGCGGTTCTTGAGATTCGCGAGGATCGTTCCGAGAACGAGAATACGCTCCTTGCTCTGCGCCTTGCGGGCCGCATTCAGCGCTGCTTGCACCGTCTCCATGAGACTAGGCACGTGCGACCCGGGGTCCCCGACGATTCTTTCGGACGGCAGCGCCCGCCTTCCGCTTCCGCTTTTCGCTCGGCTTCTCGAAGTGGCGATGCTTCCGCAAGTCGGACAGGATCCCCGCCTTTTCGCACTTCTTCTTGAAGCGCTTGAGCGCGCGTTCGAAGTTTTCGTCGTCGTGGATGATCACTTCGGACATGCTGTGTAGTCACCCCTCTCGGGCCCAACCCAGGCAAGTCGAGTACAAGTCCCAGAATTTAAAGAGCTTGAGCCAGCCCAGCAAGCCGAATCCGCGATCCTCAACCGGGCGGCCACGTCATCTTTCGACCGCCCAAAATGTGGAGGTGGAGATGGTCCACGCTCTGGCCGGCGTCGGAGCCCGTGTTGATGACGATTCGATAGCCGCTCCGGTCGAGTCCGAGTTCGGTCGCCACTTCAGCGGCGAACGCCAGCAGCGAGCCAAGCAGCTTCTGCCCCTCAGGACCGCGAGCGTCTCTCACCGCCGACAGATGGGCCACCGGAATCACCAGCACATGCGTGGGCGCAATCGGCCGGAGGTCCCGAAACGCCACCGCCTCCGGCGATCGCTTCACCACGCCGGCATCGATCTCGCCCGCGGCGATCTTGCAAAAGATGCAATCAGCCATGTCGTCCTCCGAGTCGTGCGGCAGCAGCCCCCGCGGCGACCGCCAGCGCCGCGGTCTCGAATCGCAAGATATGCTCGCCGAGGCGCAGTGGACGATAGCCGGCGGAAAGCGCGGCGGCGCGCTCCGCGCCGGTCAGGCCGCCCTCCGGACCGATGATGGCAGTGAGCGGCCCGCCGGAAAAAGCGCCTGCCCCCTCTTGACCGGTCGGATCCGCCAGCCAATGCTCGCCGGCCAGATCACGCTCGAGCAATGCCGCCAGCGGTGCCGGCGGGTGCACCAGGGGAGCCCACGCGGCACCGCATTGCTTGAGCGTCTCGAGCGCGCGCCGGCGCAGTCGATCGAGCTGAGGATCACGCAGCCGCGAACCTACCGTCGCCGCGTGCGCCGTCTCCAGCGGAAAGATGTCGCTGACCCCGAGCTCGGTCGCTTTCTCTACCAGCCACGCGAAGCGGTCCCGCTCCCCGGCGCCGACGGCAAGACGAACCGCCACCGGACGGGGAACCGCGGTGACACGCTCCACCGAGACCCTCGCGCGTTTTCCGTCCAGCCAGAGACGCCCCACCCCGGCCATTCCCTGGCCGTCCCGGACTTGAACCTCCACGTCAGCGTCGGCTCGGCGCACCCGCAGATGGTGCGCTTCGTCGTCATCGAGCTCGATCGTTGCCCCCGCCGAGGCGGAGCCCGGCGGCACGAGGATGGCGATCATCGGCGGCGGGCGGCAACCGCCCACCAGCCCGCGTCGATCGTCTCGTCCTCGGGAGTCAGCTGCCAAGCGGCAAGCTCGGGCAGAAAGAGCGGAGCTTCATCCGCTTCCATCCCGGAGAAGATCGCGAGCCCGTTGGGCGCCAGCGCCTGAGCGATGGCCGGCAGCAGGGAGATGTTGACGGTTCGAAGAATGTTGGAGAGGAGGAGATCGGCGGGGCCGAGCAGCGGAACCAGATCGGACGCATCACCATCCAGGAACGAGGCACGTCCCGCCACCTCGTTGCGGATCCCGTTTCGGATGGCGACCTCGTTCGCCTCGACATCGATCTCGATGCCGGTGGCTCTCGCCGCGCCGAGCCGGACCGCCGCGATCGACAGAATGCCGCTGCCGCTTCCCAAGTCCAGGACTCGGTCGCCCGGTCGGAGATGCCGCTCGAGCAGTGTGAGCGCCGCACGGGTGGATCCGTGCTCGCCGCTGCCGAAGGCGGTCTCGGGATCCAGCACGACGATCGGGCCCGTTGGGTTTGCCGGAAGCTCGATCCAGGAAGGAGTGACCGTGAGCCGCCCGAATCGACGGGGCCCGAGCCCGTCGCGCCAGCGGGTGGTCCAGTCAACATGGTCAACCGGCCGGCGTGACACGTCCATCGCGCCCCACGCCTCCGCGTGAAGCTCCGCTGCCAACCGTTCAGCCGTGAC
>JBGPVE010000143.1:0-7282 GCA_041491545.1 Gemmatimonadota bacterium
AGCGAAGATCGGGTCAGGAGCGCTTGCGGGTGGTGGAGCGAGGCCGAGTCCCGCCCCGGTAGAGGCGTTTGAGCAACTGGATCTGGCCGGTGTGATAGGCGTCGTGCGCCGCGATGCCGAGAATGAGCTCACCATAGGTCCAGCGAACACCGGCTGGCGGGATGGTGCCAAGCCGGCGGAGTCGAAATCGGCGGACGGCGGCGACCAGGTGCTCATGCTCGCTCTTGAGGAGCGCAACATCCTGGGCCCATTGCTCCTCGTCGGGCCGGGCCGGTGGCGCCGGCCAGTTCGCGGGGCGGCGCGGGAAGCGAGGGATAGCGGTGGGCTCGAGGTGTCGGCGGACCGCGTACTTCCAGTAGGCCATGTGGAGGGCGAGTTGCCAGATGCTCTTCCGGCCGGGCGCGGGGACCCACGCCGCCTGGCGAGCGGTCACGCCGCGCAGCGCCCCAACGGGCGTAGGACCGCCGTGCCAACCCCGGGAGCCCGGGGGCGGTTGAATGTTCCAGAGGAGCAGCCCGCGATCGAGTGTCGACATGATGCGCTCGCGAGAGCGAAGTGATCTACTCGTGTTGCTGGTGGATCGGGTACACCTCGCAGTGGGCGGCCCGCTCGCTGTACAGAACGCAGAATGCGCCTTGTCGCGTCCACCGGTCGGCCCATGCCGACATCACGGTCCGATCTCCCGGGCTGAACCGCGGGGCGGGGGCGGGGTCGTCGAGTGACTGCACGTGGGTGTGAACCGTGCCCATCCATTCGGGCGCACCGCAGTCCTGCAGCGAGCGCTCGGCCGGCGCGGTGACAGAGTCGGCGCTGTCGATCTCCAGGATTCGGATCCGGGCGACGTGCACGGTGTCTGGAGCGATGATGCCGGCGAGACATGCGACCCGCTCGCGGTGCGCCGCGACGCTTTCGGTCCACAACTCGCGGAGGCCCTGCTTGGCTTCAGCCGCCATCACCCAGGCAGGCAGGGCGGGGCCCTGGACTGGCGTTGCGCTACCGCTCGCGGCCAGGAAGGCGGCCGCGGCTGACGGCATGCAGCAGAGTCGATGAAGCGACATCCGTTGCCTCAGCCTGTGAAAGTTGATCCGCTGTTCGCTGGTTTCCCGCAGGTACGCGATCATGATCTCCCCGGGCGCCGTCAGTCGTTCCTCAAAACTATCCCGTCGAGCCATGCGGCAGCCAGGTCGCCCGCGCCGGTCAGGCGCCGTCGCCCGCTGCATATTCCTTGAATTCGAGGTGAGCGGCCGCCACCATCACGAAGCCGCTGGGTGTCCTGAGGCGGGCCAGGCGATCGCCGGCGAGATTGAGGGTCCGCTTGGTGACGCCGGGCCAGAGCGGGACGACTTCATACCAATTGTAGCCGCTCAGCTCGGGGTGGTCGCGGCGGAACTCGGGCTTGAGCTTTGCTTGGAAGCTTGGCATAACTCCTCCGCTTGTAATTTCGGCCAACGGGTGCGGGTGGACGTCAGCTCGATGCCATAGCGTGCTATCGCACAACGTCTTAGGCCGCTCTGTCTAGACATCACGCGAGGTCCTGCTATACTGCTGGCGCGCGGTCTCTCACGGGCACGGCCATTGCCACGTGGGTGCCGGAACCCTTCTCCACGATCTGCGAGGTGGGATGGCTCGTCTCATTGTGCTCGCCCTTGTTATCGGCTCGTTCACCGCGACGGCCCAGGCACAGGACGTGGCCGTCGGCGCGACGCCGAGCGCCGACGTTCGCGATTCGATCGCTCAACTCTCCCGGCAACAGATCGGCTCCCGCTATCGCCTTGGCGCGATACGGCCGGGTGGCGCGTTCGACTGCAGCGGTCTCGTGAAGTACGTGATGTCGTTCTTTCGCGTGTTGCTTCCGCGCACCGCCGCCGAGCAAGCCAAGTTGGGCGTCGAAGTTCCGCGCGACAGCGCGCAGCTCCTGCCCGGCGACATCCTCACCTTTGGCCGAGGACGCAAGATCACCCACGTCGGCATCTACATCGGCGACGGCCGCTACGTGCACGCCAGCAGCCGCAGGCGTACCGTCGTGGAGACGTCGCTCCCGCCACTCACGGGCAAGCGGGGTCACTGGTGGAAGGGCGTGCGCCGACTGCTTCCCTCCGCTGTCGCGGATGACAGCCTGCCAGCGGCACCGGAGGAGTCGCCCGTCATCGGTTCGCTCCAAGGGTCAGGCCTGTAGCACGTCGCGCCAGCGATCCAAATCTTCCAGAATCATTCCCGTGCCGCGCACCACCGACGTCAGCGGGTCGATGTCTATCCGCACCGGCAAGCCGGTCTCGAAGGTGAGGAGCGCGTCGAGGCCGCGGATCAATGCCCCTCCACCGGTCAGCACGATGCCGTTCTCCAGGACGTCGCGCGACAACTCGGGCGGCGTCTGCTCGAGCGCACGCCGCACCGCGTTGACGATGCGCTGAATCGGCTCGTTGGTGGCATCGCGAATGCCGCCCGAGTCGACGTTCACGGTGCGCGGCAGGCCGGAGACGAGATCCCGGCCTCTCACGGCCATCGCGATCTCCTGCTCGAAGGGCATGGCCGAGCCGATGGTCATCTTGACGCGTTCGGCAGTGGGCTCGCCGATCAGTAGGTTGTAGCTCTTTCGCATATACTGCAGGATCGCCTGGTCCAGCGCATCGCCGGCGGTGCGGATCGAGGCGTCGCAGATGATTCCCGAGAGCGCCATGACGGCCACGTCCGTGGTCCCGCCGCCAATATCCACCACCATGTTCCCGATCGGCTGATCGACCGGCAGCCCGGAGCCGATGGCGGCCGCGATCGGCTCCGAGACCATGAGGAGCCGTTTGGCGCCGGCGCTGCGGGCCGCGTCACGCACCGCCCGCCGCTCCACCTCGGTGATGCTGGAGGGCACGCATACGAGCACGGTGGGCTTGACCCGCAGCACGTGGCGGTCGAGCACCATTCGCATGAACCGGCGGAGCATCTGCTCCGCGATCTTGAAGTCCGCGATGACGCCGTCTTTGAGCGGCCGGACCGCGCGGATCGCGTCCGGCGTCCGGCCCAGCATCCGTTTGGCCTCCAGTCCGACGCCGAGCACCTCACCTGAGGGGCCGATGGCGGCGACCGACGGCTCATCGAGGACCACACCTTCGCCTTTGACAAAGACCAGCGTGTTGGCGGTACCGAGATCGACCGCCATATCCGTGGCCGGCCGCCACAAGCGCTTTCCGCGGTGCGACATGAGAGCAAGCAGGCGGCCTTCGGCCCGGGCGGATGTCCCAGGCGCGGTCGCCGATACAACGGTCATTTCCGATTTCCTTCCAACACGCAGCACCGATGAATTGCAGGCGGGCGACAAGCGCGGCAGCCGTGCAGATATCCCGAGGCCTCGCGATTCACGCGAAGGTGATTGCCAAAGTTTGCAGCCCGCCCAGAGTGAACGCGCGCGGATTGCAGCTGACCGCGAGCGCGTTCACCAAGTTTTGTGCCAAGGTAGTGAGGTAGATCGTTGTTGGCGCGGGGCTTGCGGAACATTGCCGGGGTGACTTACCGTCCTTGCAGCGGTCCCGGCCCGACGGAATCCCATCGCATCGACATCCGAGGCGCTTCCAGCGCAATGCAACGAGCTTTCAGTGCACTCCTCCTGATGTGGGGAGCGACCGTCGGTCTCTTGTGCCCACGGGCCATGGCGCAAGCCATCCCGTCGGATCTCGCTCGTGCCCTCGACGAGTGGTATCTCCGAACCCAGCGCGTCGCCCCCGGACTATGGGGCATCGCCATCACCAGCGCCAGCGGGCAGCCCCTCTGGTCGGCGAATCCCGACACGCCGCTCGCGCCCGCGTCGACGGCCAAGATCTTCACCACCGGGTTCGCCCGGAGCGTGGTAGGCGGCGACGCCCGGCTCGCGACGCGCGTGATGGGCCGGGGCCACGTCGATTCGGCGAGCGGGCTCTGGATCGGAACCTGGATGCTGGACGTGAACGGCGATCCCACCCTGGAGCGGACCGCGCGGAGCGGGCCGATGCTCCGCGATCTCGCGATGCAGCTCAAGGCCGGGGGGATCCGCGAGCTGCGTGGCGCCTTGGCGCTAACCAGCACGACCGGCACCCTCGCCACCGCGATTCCGACCGCCTGGGACGGGCGCTATCTCGGCCGACTCTACGCGCCGCCGGTCGGGGCGGTGATGCTGCACGAGAACACCGTCGGCTTTAGCGTCCGCCCGGGCCGATCGCTGGGCGAGCCGCCGACGATCGCGTACGCGCTCCCGGACGGCGCCGAGGCGCTGGTGCGGATCTCGGCCCGGACCGTGGCTGGTCGCAAGGCGCGCCTCTCGCTTACCTCACTCGGTGACGGAGGCTGGGAGTTGGGCGGTACGATCGGTCTCTACACCCGCCGCGCCGGCGCCTCCGCGATCGCCGATCGGCCGGAGCGCGTGCTGGAATGCGCTTGGGCCGCGGCGCTCGCGCGGGCTGGCGTACACTGGAACCGCGAAGCGCCGCTGGTACATGCCGCGCCAACCGATGCGGCACGGGCGCTCGCCGAGCTTCGGTCCGCTCCTTTCGATTCGGTCGCGAGCGAAGTCAACCGCCGCAGCCTCAACGCCGGCGCGGAGGGATTACTCCGCTGGGCCAGCGCGACGCCGCAGGCGGCGGAACGGTTGACCGCGCACGTGCGCCAGGTCGTCGGCTCGGCGGCGAATGTGCGGCTGGTGGATGGCAGCGGCCTCTCGCCCAACGATCGGGTCAGTCCGAGGACGCAGGCGCTCTACCTCGCGCGTCTGCCGCGGCTCAAAGGCGCGGAAGCCTTTCCGCAGCTCCTCCCAGCCAATGGGATGGGGACGTTGCGGCGTCTGGGCCATGGCGTGCTGCCACCCGGCGTGGTGCGGGCCAAGACCGGCACGCTCGACAGCGTCTCCGCCCTCGCCGGATATCTTGGCCGGCGCGACGGCGTCCTCGTGATCAGTGCGCTCTACAACGGTCCGCGGTCTCGCGCCGCCAAACGGGCGGAGTGGGCGCTCTTTCGTCTGCTCGGTGCCGGCGGGACCAACCTCGCCAATGCCGCCTCGGAGTCCCACTTCGGCGGCGACGAAGCCAAAGCGCCCTAGCCCAGTGTCCGATCCGCAGTCTCTTTCCCGACGGAAGTTTCTCGCCACCGGGGCGGCTGTCCTTGCCGCCGGGGCGTTGCCACTCGCCCAGGTCGAGGCCAGCGATCGGGTGCGACTCGCCGACCTGCGGGTGCACGTCCCGGGGCTGCCCACTGTGCTCGACGGCGTTCGGATCGCGCAGGTGACCGATCTCCATCTCTACGACGGCGTACACGCCGCGGCCCGTCAGGCGCTCGAGGTCTTGGATCGCGCCCGCCCCGATTTGCTGTTGCTTACCGGGGACCAGTGGGATCGACCCGCCGGGGCCAGGGCGTTGGCGAGCTGGACGCGCGAGCTGCGACCGGAGTGTCAGGTCATCGCGGTGCTGGGGAATCACGAATACAGCTCCGGCTTTACGCCGGCTCGAGCGGAGCGGATGCACGGCGCCGCCGGCGTCCGGCTCCTGGTGAACGAGGTGGCGGTCGTCTCGGTGAGACAGGGTGCACTCAGCGTGCTCGGCCTGGACGATTTCCGCCACGGTCGCGGCGATCCGGCGGCCGCCCTCGATCGGGCGGCGGCCGGGTTGCCCCAGATCTGGATGCACCACGAGCCGCAACAACTCGACGCCACCTCGTGGCCGGCCGACGCCCGCGCCGCACTCGCGGTCGGCGGGCATACGCACGGCGGGCAGATCAGGATGCCGGGCATGCCGGTTTGGACGCCCAAGGGCAGCGGACGGTACCTGGCGGGATGGTACGGGTCTCCGATCGGTTCGTACTACGTGTCGCGCGGCGTCGGGACCAGCGGCGTACGGATGCGGTTTCGCTGCCCGGCGGATTTGCGGGTCTTACCGCTGCGAGCCGTTTAGCCCCCCCCGCGGCGCCGGCGCCGGCGCCGGCGCCGGCGCCGGCTCCGGCTACGTTGACTTGCCGCTTGTGCGGCGCGGCAGACAGGGCGAGAATCCCTTCATGCCAATTGCCGAGCGCCGCTCTCGCGAACGCCTTCCATACCCACCGGATGCCTGCCCCCTCGTCGTTATCGACGGCGGGGCCTACGAGATCATCGACCTTGGCGAGCGGGGCCTCCGACTCCGTTGCGGCGATGCCGAGCGCTGGCTTCTCGGATCGACGGTGCAAGGCATCGTGTGGCTGCAGCGCGACTCGAGGGTGCCTGTCGCGGGGACCGTCGTTCGGGCGGGTGCTGGCGAGCTGGTGCTTCGCCTGAGCGGGGACGGTATTCCGGCCCGGACCCTTCTCGACGAGCTGCGCTACATGCGCGAGCCGACCCTGCCCCGTGACCCTTGAGCATCTCGTCTTCGACTGGAACCGGGAGCGGCGGCCGCCTCCAGATCGCTCGACAGTGGCGCTCAACGATGAGACGCTGAGGGACGGACTCCAAAGTCCTTCGATCGTCGATCCAACTCCCGAAGCCAAAATTCGTCTGCTCCACCTCATGGCCGATTTGGGCATCGGCGCCGTCACCCTCGGTTTTCCCGGTGCCGGCGCGCGGATGCTCGCGCAAACTCGGCTCCTGGCCACGGAGATCGCCGCGGCTGGACTGCCGGTCGCGCCGAACTGCGTCGCGCGGATGGTGGAGACGGATGTGCGGCCGATCGTCGAGGTGGCTCTGGAGACGGGGCTTCCGATCCAGGCGGCTCTTTTCATCGGCGCCTCCGCCGTGCGGCAGGCGGCGGATGGATGGACGCTCGACTACGTGCTGAGCGTCAGCGAGCGGGCCGTCGACTTCGCGGTGCGGGCCGGGCTGTCGGTGATGTTCGTGGTCGAAGACGCGACTCGCACCGCGCCCGAGACGCTGCGTGCGTTGTACGGCAACGCCATACGGCGAGGTGCCAAGCGAATCTGCGTCGCGGATACCACCGGCCATGCGACGCCGGCGGGCGTTGCTCGGCTGCTTGGGTTCGTCCGCGACGAGGTCATCGCTCCGTCCGGGGAGGATGTAGGGCTGGACTGGCATGGCCACCGCGACCGCGGGCTGGCGATCGCCAACTGTCTCGCCGCCACCGCGGCCGGCGCCAATCGGATTCATGCCACAGCGCTCGGCATTGGCGAGCGTGCCGGCAACGCCGAAATGGAGCTGCTGTTGGCCAATTTGTATCTGCAGGGTGAAATGTACGGCGATCTTCGAAAGCTTCCCGAGTACTGCCGCACGGCGTCGGAGATCCTAGGCGTGCCGATTTCCACCAACCATCCGGTAGTCGGCGCCGACGCGTTTCGGACGGCGAGCGGC
>JBGPVE010000144.1:0-7202 GCA_041491545.1 Gemmatimonadota bacterium
ATGCACGCATCGTGCTCGTACACCCCATAGCCCTGGGCGTGAGCGACGGTTGGCGTGACACAGACGACGGCCACGAAAGCCCCCGCGCTCAGTACGGCGTTTCGCCGCATGGTTCCTCCGACAGGCGGTTTTGATGAGCGAGAAAAACGGAGACGATAAAACGGTCTCGAACTGCAGGGAGAGGCTACGGTCGATGCATCGGTTTGTCAATGTCTTACAGCGCTTGCGTGGTATCCTGGCGCTCCCTAGCTTCCCGACAGGATTCGCGGGAATAGCTCAGTTGGTAGAGCACAACCTTGCCAAGGTTGGGGTCGCGGGTTCGAGTCCCGTTTCCCGCTCTGCAAGGCCGGTAAGACGGTAGAACGGTAAGACGGTAGGAATACTATTACCGACGTACCGACATACCGACCTACCGACTGTGAACAAACGTCGCGGGGTGGAGCAGTCTGGTAGCTCGCCGGGCTCATAACCCGGAGGTCGTGGGTTCAAATCCCACCCCCGCTATTTGGAAGACGGAAGCACGCGGGAGCAGGCGGGAGAGGGCGGGATGGTGACTCCGATTCGCGGAACCGTTCCCCGCGTCGGAGGGGTCCTTCCCTCCTTACTCCCCTCTGCTCCCGCCCGCTTCCGCCCCCGTTCGGGCGGTTAGCTCAGTTGGTTAGAGCGCCACGTTGACATCGTGGAGGTCACAAGTTCGAGCCTTGTACCGCCCATTGCACTGTCCGCGCCCTTAGCTCAACTGGATAGAGCATTTGACTACGGATCAAAAGGCTGGGGGTTCGAATCCCTCAGGGCGCATATAACGCATATAAAGAGGAAACGGCGCACCGAACATCGCGGTGAATGCGGCGGGACGTGCACGGTTGGACGGGGCGTAGCGCAGCCCGGTTAGCGCGCCTGCTTCGGGAGCAGGAGGTCCCCGGTTCAAATCCGGGCGCCCCGACTTAGTGAAACTGTTAGCCCCGCAACGTGTTGCCTGCGTTGCGGGGCTGCTGGTTTCTGCAGGGGCGTGTCACCGAAGTTGTCACCGACACTCACGTCACCTCGCGCAGCTTTCGTGTTTCGGTGACGACTGCGAGCATCGCTGGGTCACGGCGCATGTACCATGACGGCGGTCACGGCCACGCCTTCCGCGCCCGGTCGAGGGCGGCGCGATCCCAGCTGCCGAGCTCGGCGGCCGCCTCGTAGGTGGACTGCAGGAACTCGAGCAGCACATCGTCCGGCGCGGTGGCGTTGCGGACCGCCTCGCACGGCAGGATGAATTCGCGCACGCCGGAATCGTAGCGCGCCCCGGCAGGACGAACCGGATGATCCGCGTACCCGGGGGGCTCGGGGTACGCGTACGCGTAGAAGGCGGGTTCGGCGATCGCGCCGCCGCCTGGCCAGAAACCCCAACTGCTGCATTCGTGGGAGTAGGCCTCCACCATCACATAACTCGGACAGTGCGGGGCGCCGCCCGGGTGACGCGGCGCCCGCCGGCCCGAGAAGCGCGTCGTCGCCAGATCGAAGCTCCCCCAGAAGAAGTGGACCGGGCTGGCTTTTCCGAGAAACCGGCCGCGGAACCGCTTCATCACCCGATCGGCCTGGACCAGGAGCCGCCACCAGCGGTTGGCGGCGTCGGCCTCATAGGACGCGTGCGTCCGGTCCTCCGCGAACGGGATGGCAGTCTCGACCTCGGCGGGCACGGGTCGGATCTGGATCTCGAGCCCCAGCGCCCGCAACGCCGCCAGGTACGCGGCGTAGAAGTCGGCCACCGACTGCGGCACGAGGGGGACCGCCCTGGTGGCGCCGTCACTGGCGCGCAGGTAGACGTGGTGGTCGAGGAAGTCGAATTCGACGGCGACGGTGCGGGTCCCGACGGGCATCGCCGACGTCGTGAGGCCGCGCGATGTCACGTAGAGCACGACCTGCCACCAGTGATTCTCCATCGGAGCGAGCGCGAGGCGCGTCTTGCCCACGATCTGCGTCCACATGTGAAGGGTGGCGTAGGTGTCCTGCCACCCGGCGAGCGGCAGCGGCGGCCATGCCGCGGCGCCCACCTCCCGCGGGCCGCGCTGCGTCTCGGAAACAGGCATCGTCACATTCCCCCAGGTTCGATGAGCCGTCGGGGCCGGCTCCAGGTTCCTCCCACCTCACGGTGGGCCACTCGAGCCGGCTTGTCAACGCCATCGACCTGCCCGCGACTAGCGACGCGCCGACGGTTTCGCGGCGAGCTTCCGATCCCGCCTCCACCTGGAGGGGCGTAAGAGCGTTTTCCGGAGTTGCGGAGCCTGTAACCGCGGTTACATTGACCCAATGGCCCAGGCCACTTGGATGTTGCTCTCGTCGCGACTGCCGCGTGAGCCGAGTCGGCTCCGCCTGGCGGTCTGGCGGCGGCTCAAACGACTTGGCGCCGTGCTGCTGCACGATTCGGTCTGGGTCCTGCCGGCCGACGCGAAGACCCGCGAGGCGTTCGAGTGGCTGGCCGACGAGATCGAGGAGCAGGGGGGCACGGCGCTCATCTGGGACGCAGGAAGCCTGTCGGCGGATCAGGACCGCCGGATCGTCCAGCAGTTCCGGACCGAGGCCGATGAGCGGTATGCGGCAACGGCCGCATCGGCCCAGGCCATGCGGCGTGCCGCACTCGGACGGAGCGCCCGGATTCGTCCGGACCGCATTAGCCAAGCGCTGCGGCAACTTCGCGGGTTGGAGCGGGCACTCCGAATCGAGCGCCGCCGGGACTATTTCCGCGCGTCGGGTCGAGCCGCCGCTGCGGCCGCGGTCCAGGAGGCGATTCTCGATCTTGAGCCCCGTCTTTCAGCGGCGGAAGGAGCGCGTGATGCTCTGGGTCACTAGGCCACAGCCCCACATCGACCGGACCGCATGCGCGTGGCTGCTCCGACGATTCGTCGATTCGCAGGCCGTCTTCGCCTTCGCCACCGATCCGGAGGCGGCGGCCGGCCTCGGTGGCACGCCGTTCGACATGCGAGGCGTCGAGCTCGGGCATCACGAGGGCCGGTGCTCGTTCGAGACGATCCTTCACAAATACGGGCTCACCGATCCGGCGCTGCACGAGATCGCTGCGATGGTGCACGACGCGGACCTCGACGACGAGAAGTTCCGCACGCCAGAGGCCCCCGGCCTCGACGCGGTAATCCGCGGGCTTGGCATGGTGATCGAAAACGATCACGAGCTCTTGGCGCTCACCGACCGGATCTACGATGCGCTGTATGCCTGGGTGCGGCGGATGACGCAATGACGTCTCGGAGTGCCGGGCTCAGTCGAGGCCGGGTCAGACAGACAGCGGCACGACTCGGGCTGGACCGAACCACCGGGGCCGCGGCCGGTGCGATGTTCCTCCTCGCGCTGGGCGAGAACCTCTGGCGGCGCTTCCTGCCGAAGTACCTCGAAACGCTCGGCGCCCCCGTGCTCGCCATCGGCGCCTACGGCAGCACCGAGGACTTCCTGGACGCGATCTATCAGTATCCGGGCGGTTGGGTCGGCGATCGGTACGGGCGCCGGCGGGCGCTCCTTGTCTTCATCAGTGTGGCCGCCATCGGCTATGGCATCGTCGCCCTCGCGCCGACGTGGCCGCTCGTGCTCGCGGGGATGGTGCTCGTCATGGCATGGACGAGCATGGCGAGTCCCACCCTCTTTGCCGTCGTTGGCGATGCGCTACCAAGTCGCCGGCGAGCGTTGGACTTCTCGGTGCAGTCCATCCTCCGACGCATACCGATCGCCGTGACCCCCACACTCGGCGGCCTGCTGATCGCGACGCGTGGCGTTCGCGATGGCGTCCGGGTCGGTCTACTGGTCTCGGTCGTGCTCGCGGGCGTCGCGGTGGTCGCGGTCCGACGCATCCGCATCTCCCTGCCCGCCACACCCGGCTCGCTCGGCGTGCGGCACGTCTGGTGTTCGCTCCCCGACCCGCTCCGACGACTGCTGCTGTCGGACATCTTCATCCGGACCTGCGAGGGGATGGTGGACGTCTTCCTCGTGCTGTATGCGCTCGATGTCGTCGGCATCAGCGCACCCGAGTTCGGTGTGCTCATCGCCGTCCAGATGGTCACGTCCATCGTGTGCTACCTCCCCGTCGCACACCTCGCCGACCGGCTGGGCCGAAAGCCGTTCGTCATCGCCACCTTTCTCGCGTTTTCTTTGTTTCCCCTGGCCGTGGTCTCCGCTCGCTCGTTCGGGGCTCTCGTGCTCGCGTTCATCGTCGGCGGGCTGCGCGAGATGGGGGAGCCTGCCCGGAAGGCGCTCATCGTCGACCTCGTGCCACCGGAGGTGCGCGGCCGCGGCATCGGGCTCTACTACCTCGTCCGCAGTCTCGCCATCACACCCGCCGCCATGCTCGGCGGCGTGTTCTGGAGCATCACCCCAGCGCTACCGTTCGTGGTGGCCGGCCTCGTGGGCTTGGTCGGCACCGCGACGTTCGCGGCGACGGTCGAGGAGCGCGATGCGGGTTGATCGGCCGATTCAAGGAGAATGTCATGCCTGCACATCGATGCGCATTGAGCTCGGGTGCGCGCCCGTTCGTCCTCACAGCCCTCGGCCTGGCGGTCGCTGGTGCGGCGTGGGCGCAGGACACCGGCGCCAGACAGGAACCGGGCTCTGCCGATTGGAAAGCGCTCGACCGGATTATGGGGCGCGAGGGGAAGCTGCAACCGGGCGGGGTGTACAAGTACGGCTTTCCCCGCGCCGATCTCCGGGTCGAGGCCGGCGGGGTTACGCTCAAGCCAGCGTTGGCGCTGGGCTCGTGGGTTGCGTTCAAGGGAACGGATACCGACGCGATGGCGATGGGGGATCTCGTACTGCTGGAGACCGAGGTCAGCCCGGTCCTGGCCAAGCTCCAGCAGATGGGCGTACAGGCGACGGCGCTCCACAACCACATCCTCCACGAGTCGCCCCGCGTGATGTACCTACATATCGAGGGGCGTGGTGACCCGGCCAAGGTCGCACAGGCTGTGCACGATGCCCTTGCGCTCACCAAGACCCCGCCCGCCGGGCCCGTGTCGGGTGGTGCCGGGAGTCCGTTCTCCCTTGACACCGCCGGCATCGCAGCGACGCTCGGCCACGAGGGAAAGGTCAATGGCGGCGTGTATCAGGTGACCGTGCCGCGGGTCGAGGCGGTCCGCGTCGACGGGATGGAGGTCCCGCCGTCGATGGGTGTCGCTACCGCCCTCAACTTTCAGCCGACGGCTGGCGGCAAGGCGGCGATCGCGGGTGACTTCGTGATGACGGCGAGCGAGGTGAATCCGGTGATCCAGGCGCTCCGCGAGGCCGGCATCGAGGTGACCGCGCTCCACAGCCACATGCTGACGGACGAGCCCCGGCTCTTCTTCCTGCATTTCTGGGCGAACGACGACGCGCTGAAGCTCGCGCGCGGACTTCGGGCGGCGCTGGATCGCACGAATTCGGCGAAGGCGGCTTTCTGAGCAGTCGACATGAGCGTGCGAACAGGGCGTGACGGGGTAGTCGTATAGTTTGAACGGCATCCTTGTCGGCTTGCAGGCCATCGACAGAGAGCGCGCCGTAGATGAGGCCAGCCAGAAGACCGAGCCAGAGTCGCGGCATCGTTCGGGCACCGTGGTTGAGTAGGCCCCAGGAATCACCCCCACACTACTCGTTCTGACCGATGCCGTCGAGGCTTCGCACACACGCCCGACGGCGACCGCGTCACGATGCTCCCCGCTTGACGAATCGCCCGAGCGCGGTATACTAAACCATATGGTTTACTCAGACCGGGCCCTCAGCCGCACCTTCGCCGCCCTCGCCGATCCGACCCGCCGCGCGCTCCTCGCACGGCTCGCGGCCGGCGAGACGGCGATCAGCGATCTCGCGCGGCCGTTCGCCATGTCGCTCCCGGCGGTCTCCAAACACCTCCGGGTGCTGGAGCGCGCCGGGCTCGCCACCATTCGGCGCGACGGGCGCCTCAGGCGCTGCCGGCTGATCCCGACGCCGCTCGCGGGTGCCGCCGATTGGGTGGACCAGTACCGCCGCTTCTGGGAGGCGCAGCTCGATCAACTCGCTCAATACCTGGGCGACACAACATCACAGAGGGAAGGGACAGCATGGCCACCACCCCCAGCCAGCCGGAGCCGCTCTCACACCGGCTCCAAGTCCGCCGGACCTTCGACGCCCCACCCGCACGGCTCTTCCACGCGTGGACGACGCCGGAAGACCTGAAACGCTGGTACGCGCCAAACGATCTGACCGTCGCCCTCGCGCAGGTGGACCTGCGCGTCGGGGGCCAGTACCGCATCCATATGCGCAAGCCCGACGGCACGGAGCACCGCGTGACCGGGAGGTACGAGGTCATCGAGCCGCCGCACAAGCTGGCCTTCACGTGGCAGTGGGAGGGGGACCCGGCGGAGACCCTCGTCACCATCGACTTTCAGCCACGCGGCACCGGAACCGAGCTCGTGCTCACGCACGAGCGATTCGCGACCGCCGACGCTCGCGACCGTCACCAGCATGGATGGAGCGCGATTCTAGAAAAGCTGGCCGCCACGGATTTGAGTCCAATTTCAAAGCGGCCGGCCGGAGGAACGACGGCAGACTCGATCCACTCGACCCGGTTTCCCGGGGAAAACGCCGAGTATCGAGTCGCGCGCGACAAGCTGCTGCGGGCGGAGCTCGACCTCCGCAATCGGTTGGAAGCGGTCGCCGCGTTGCGGAGAGCGCTGCCGCTCGGCGGCGCCCTCAAGGAGGATTACCTCTTCGACGCAGGCAGTCCCGACCTCGACGATCTCGACACAATGAAACCGGTTCGCCTATCGGAGCTGTTTCGCGAGGGCAAGGACACCCTCATTCTCTACAGCTTCATGTACGGCCCGGCGATGCAGCGGCCATGCACCTCCTGCACCTCCATTCTCGACGGGCTGAACGGGAGCATGCCGCATGTGGTACAGCGGGTGAACGTCGCCATCGTGGCGAAATCGCCGATGCGGCGCATCCGCGAGTTCGCTCGCGAGCGAGGGTGGGGGAACCTTCGCCTCCTGTCCTCGGCGCGCAACAGCTACAATGGCGACTACCACGGCGAGACGCCGGACGGCGGCCAGCTGCCCGCGCTCAACGTGTTCGTGCGCCGCCACGGTCGAATCCATCACTTCTACAGCACCGAGCTGCTGTACGCGCCGTTCAATCGCGGCCAGGATGGCCGGCATGTCGATCTGATCTGGCCGGTGTGGAATATGTTCGATCTGACACCGGAGGGACGG
>JBGPVE010000145.1:0-7122 GCA_041491545.1 Gemmatimonadota bacterium
AACCTGGTGGTCGCCAAGCGCTAGAAGACATACAATGGATCGCTCCCGCTCGTGGTATACGGCGCGGTCACGGAGGCGATCATCGCCGTCATCACGCTGCTCCACGGCGCCATCATCTACATCCCCACCTACCTCTGGTCCATCGGCGTCGTCAAGAACGTGGACCCCGAGATCTACCGCGTGATCTGGTGGGCGCTCGGCCACTCGTCGCAGCAGATCAACGTCGCGGCGATGGTCGCCATCTGGTACATGATGGGCGCGCTCACCATCGGCGCCGTCGTGCTGAACGAGAAGATCAGCCGCTCGGCGTTCGTGCTCTACATCCTGTTCATCTCGATGGCGTCGGCGCACCATCTGCTCGTCGATCCGGGGTTCGGCTCGGCGTGGAAGATCGTGAATACCTCGTACTTCATGTACATGGCGGTGCTCGCGTCGATGGTGCACGGCTTTACCGTGCCCGCGGGAATGGAGCTGGGCATGCGGCTGCGCGGCTACACCGACGGCTTGTTCGGATGGCTGCGCCGCGCGCCGTGGGGCGATCCCGGCTTCTCGGCGCTGATCCTGTCGGTGGTGGTGTTCGGCTTTTTCGGCGGAATCACCGGCGTGACGATCGGCACGGAGCAGATCAACATCATCGCGCACAACACGCTGCGCATTCCGGGACACTTCCACGCCACGGTGGTGAGCGGGACCGCGATGGCGTTCATGGGCGTCACATACTACCTGCTGCCGCTGATCTTCCAGCGAAAGGTGGCGTTCTGGAAGCTGGCCAAGCTGCAGCCGTACATGTTCGCCGGCGGCATGCTGCTGGTCGAAACGGGCATGACCTTCGCAGGCAGCTTCGGCGTACCGCGGCGGCACTGGGACATCTCGTTCTCGCAGGCACCGTTCGACGTTCCGTTCAACCCGGCGGTGGACTTGTTCCTCGCCATGGTCGGCATCGGCGGCATCATCGCCGTGGCGGGCGCGCTGTCGTTCATTCTCATCGCCGTGAAGTCGGTGTTTCTCGGCGAGCGGATCACGGAGTTCGCCCAGGGCGTGGACGTGGTCGGCGTGCCGCAGGGGCTCACGCGTCCACCGGTGCATGCGACCAATGCCGACGAGCTCAACGCCGAGCTCCACGCGCCGGGGCATGGCCGATGGGGACCGACGCCGGGCACGCTGGTGTTGGTCGGCGTCTTCCTGCTGGCGTTCATGCTTTACTATTTCACGAACTGGAAGCTGTTGAGCTTCCTGTGGAAGATCGGGTAGTCAGCTCCCACCCACCCGCCGAGCGGCCGAGCCCGGCGCTCGTCGCGCTGCTGTCGATCCTCACGATCACGGCCGCGTGGTGGGCGCTGGCGCTCTGGCCCACCGGCGCCGCGGAGCCCGAGTGGCTGTCGCGCACGCGCGCGGTCTGTTTCGGCTCGGCGCCCGGCGGTCTGCCCGACGCCGGCGGATGGGTGTTGTTGATCGGCGAGCCGCTGGGAATGCTCGGCGTGCTGGCGGTGGTATGGGGGCACACGCTCCGGCGCGATCTGGAGCGCGTGTGCGCGGTGCGGCGCTGGCGGCTTGCCGCGGCGGGCGTCGCGGCGGCGACGCTCGTGGGCGTGGCTTCGCTTGGCGTGCGCGTGGCGCGGGCGTGGGCCCGCGGCCAACCGACGGTTGTACGCGGTCCCGGCGTCCCGATGCGGCTCAACCTCTCGCCGCCGGCGACACCCCTCGTCGATCAGCATGGTGCGCGTGTGTCGTTGGCCGATCTGGGCGGTCGGCCGGCGCTGCTCACTGTGGCGTTCGGCCACTGCGCCACCGTGTGTCCCACGGTGGTGGGCGATCTCCGCCGCGCGCGCCAAACTGCCGGCCGCGCTGACGTGCAGCTCGTGGTGGTGACGCTGGACCCGTGGCGCGACACACCCGACCGCTTGTCATCGCTCGCCGAGCACTGGGCCCTCGGCACCGGCGATCGCGTGCTGTCGGGGAGCGTGGCCGACGTGGAGCAGGTGCTCGACGCCCTCGGCATTGGCCGGTGGCGCAACGAGACGACGGGCGACATCGACCATGGCGGCACCGTGATGCTCGTAAGCTCGCGCGGGCGCGTCGAGTGGCGAATCGACGGCGGGTGGGATCGCGTGGGCGAACTGCTGCGGCGGGTGAGGTAGCCCCCGTCGGCGACGCGGCGTCACACGAGGCTCTGCCCGGGCGCGATTCTTCGCGAACGGATCCTCGACACCGCTCATCAACCGGCCCGCGGCCGGATCCACCCCATCACTTTTTCGCCGCCTGGAAGATCCGCTCGTAGAGCGCCACGTGCCGCTCCGCCATCACCGCCTGCGTGAAGTGCTCCACCACGCGCCGCTGCCCCGCCTGCCCCAGCCGGCGCCGGAGCGCCGGGTCGTGGCTCAACGTCTCCAAGGCCTGCGCCAGCGCCGCCACGTCTCTCAGCGGCACCTCGAGGCCCGTCGTCCCCGGCACATTGACTTCCCGGACCGCGCTCGGCAGGGCCGTCGTGATGACCGGCCGGCCGGCCGCCATGGCTTCGAGCACCACCAGACCGAACATCTCTTCGACCGTCACCGAAGGCAGCACCAGGAAATCGGCGTCAGCCATGCGGCGCGGCAGGTCATCGTCCGGGTACTCGCCGTACCACCGGACGCGATCGGTCACGGCGAGCGCTTGGGCCAGCGTCCTAAGCCGCGGTCCTTCCGGGCCTGACCCCACGATGTCGAGGCGGAGGTCCGGCACGCGCTCCAGCGCCCGCAGCAGAATGTCGACCCCCTTGTAGGGCACCAGCCGGCCGATGAAGAGCGCGCGCGGCGGCGATTCCGGGGGTGGCGGGGGCACGAACATCCAGCGACGCTCGTCGATGCCGAACGGAATGACTTCGACCTTGCCCTCGAACCCGCTCAGCTCCCGGGAGAGGGCCACGTGCGCCCGACTGGGCACGACGATCGCCTTGGCCCGCCGCAGCACCAGCCGAATCCACGGACGATAGATGCCTCGCCGCGCGTCGGCGTGCTGGGTGACGACGACCGGCGTGCGGCCGGCCCGAAGCAGACAGGCGAGATCGGCGAGTGGGTGGGGATGGTGCACATGGATCACGTCGGCCCGCTTCCAGGCCGCCGCGATGTAGCCCGGCGCGATCTCCTCCGAGCCGAGCGCGCCGAACGAAAACGCTCGGGTAACCGAGGAGCGTTGCCGCCTCAGCTCGCGGGAGCGGCCGAGGCTCTGCACGGCAACGACCTCGACCTCGTGGCCCAGTGCGGCCGCCCCCTCGGCGAGCCCCTGGACCACGCGCTCCATGCCCCACGACCGGGGCCAGTAGTACTTCGCGAGATGAAGGATGCGCATGAGTCTATATTCCCCTGAACTCTCGCCAAGTTGACCAGGACTGCCAATGGCTGTCAACCAGCGTGGGAACTGAGCGTCGCTCGTGAGGGCCGTCGTTCTGTCCCGCGTGTATGCGGATCCCGCGAATCGTAGCAAGCTCCGCGCCCTCGCCGGGCTGGGGTGTTCTATCGCCGCGGTCGTGCCCGCCACGTGGGGCCGATCGCCGGATGGGCAGATCCGCGAGGCTGCCTTCGGGGACGACAGCGGCGTGCGGATCATCCCGATCGCAGTGACCGGGGACGCCGCTGGGGCCGGCGAGCTGCGGTGGGATCACCGGGCGCTCCGGCGCGCGCTGGCGGACTTCCGCCCGGATCTCGTCCAGCTCGAGGAAGAGGCGTGGACCTCGGTCGCCGCGTGCGTGACCCGTGCCTCCGCGCGACTCGCCTACCGAGTCTGCTGCTTCAGTTGGGAGAGCCTGCCCGAGCCGCTTTCGCTCGGCGCGCGCTGGCGGCGGGACCGAGTGCTCCGCCGAGCCGCGGGACTGATCGGCGGCAACCGTTCGGCACTCGCGCGCTTGACCGGCGAGCGCGGCGAGCCGCCCCACGAGGTGATCCCCCAGATCGGCGTCGTGCCCCCGCTCGCGGTCGAGCGGGCGCCGCAGGAGCACTTCACCATCGGGTTCATTGGCCGTCTCGTCCCGGAAAGGGGACTCGATGTCCTCTTTCGCGCCTGCGTGCGCCTGGGCGGAACCTGGACGATCCATGTGGTGGGTACGGGGCCGAGCCAGGAGGAGTTGGAGGCGTTGGCCGCGCGGCTCGGCATCGCCGCGCACGTCACCTGGCACGGCGCTCTTTCACCCGCGGCGCTGGAGCAGGTCTGGCCCAAGCTGGACTGCGTGGCGCTGCCCTCGCGGACCACGGCGCGCTGGGTGGAGACCCGCGCCCGCACGGCGCTGGAGGCCATGGCCCGCGGCATTCCCGTCGTCGGAACCAACACCGGTGCCTTACCGGATGTCATCGCCGAAACGGGCCGCGTCGTGCCCGAGGATGACGTCGAGTCGCTTGCCGTCACCCTGCAGGAGCTTCACGATAGGCCGGACCTTCGCCGGGAACTCGGCGCCGCCGCACGTCACCGGGTGCTGGCGGAGTTCGTCGACGGGGCCATCGCGCAGCGCACCTTGCAGCTGTGGCGGCGCCTGCTCCCCACCGCAAACCCTTGACTCGGATTCACTTACCGGCGATTTTCGCACCTCATGCCAACCTCCTGGTACCCCGCCCACCGGCGATCCTTCTGCTGGTTCGTTGCCTTGGTCCTCGCATTTATCGCCGTTCCGGTCGCGGCACAGATCCCCGGCTTACCCCAGGGAGTTCGGCCCACGCCCGATCAGGCTCGCCAGCTGCTCCAGAGCCGGCCCGACTTGGTTCAGGAGCTTCGCCAGCGCATCCAATCGTCCGGTCTCACGCCGGATCAGATTCGCGCGCGGCTCGCCGCGGCGGGGTACCCCGAGGACCTCCTGGATCCCTACCTCAGTGGCGGCGACACGACGCGCGTGGGCACACCGCTGCCCGGGACGCTCGATGCCGTGCAGTCGCTCGGGCTCGTCGAGCCCGGCACGCTGGATACGCTTCGGCAGATCGAAAGCATGGGCCCGACCGATCCACTGACTCGGCGCATCGTCGATTCGCTCCGCCGGGTGCGGGCGGACTCGCTCCGCGCGGACTCGTTGGGCGACTCCACCAAGGCGCGGAAGAAGGACGTCAAGCTCTTCGGCATCGAAGTGTTTCGGCGTACCACGACCAGCTTCCAACCGGTGCAAGCCGGTCCCGTGGACGAGAACTATCGCCTCGGGCCAGGCGACGTACTCGTGCTCATCCTGACCGGTGACGTGGAGCAGGCCCAGACGCTGGACGTGAACCGGGAGGGATTCATCCTCATCCCGCAGGTCGGGCAGGTGTTCGTCGCGAATCTGACGTTGGCGCAACTCGAGGATCAGCTATACGGGCGGCTGGGGCGCGTCTACTCGGGCATTCGCCGGGGGCCGAATCCGCGCACGCGATTCACCGTGACGGTCACTCGGCTGCGCAACATCCAGGTATTGGTCACCGGAGACGTCGTTCGGCCCGGCGCCTACCAGATCTCGGCGGCCGGCACGGTGCTGTCCGCCCTATACGCGGCCGGCGGCCCGACCGAGAGCGGCAGCTTCCGCCACGTTGAGCTGCGCCGAGGGGGCAAGCTGGTCGACTCGGTCGACATCTACGACTACCTGCTGCGCGGGATCAACCGCAGCGACATCCATCTCGAGAGCGGCGACGTCGTCTTCGTGCCGGTGCGGGGCGGGCTGGTCAAGGCGACGGGGCGGGTGGTGCGCCCAGCGATCTACGAAATGAAACCCAACGAGACCCTCCGGGATCTGATCAATGCGGCCGGCGGCTTCGAGGCCAACGCGCTCCAGGGACGGGTGCAGATCCATCGCATCCTACCGGCGGCGGCGCGGGGACCCGCAGGGGCCGATCGGGCCGTGATCGACATCTCGGACGAGCAATTCGCCTCGGGCACGGTCCCGGCATTCCCGCTCGTGCCGGGCGACTCGGTGACGGTGTTCCCGCTGGCGAAGCGGCCTCGAAACTTCGTCACCGTGCAGGGCAACGTCTGGGTCGAGGGACGGGTCGGTTACACGCCGGCCATGCGCCTCAGCGAGGCGATCCGTCTGGCCGGCGGGCCGAAGCCCGACGTCTACTTGAATCAGGTCCTCATCTCTCGGGTTCACAGCGACTCGAGCCGGGTGCAGCTCCGGTCCGCTTTCGCCGACTCCACCGGCAAGGTGACGGATGATATCCCGTTGGAGCAGGAGGACGAGATCCGGGTTTTCTCCCGCGCGGCGTTCCGGCCCCAACCGTGGATCACGATCGTCGGCGCCGTGCGCCATTCGGGGCGGATTCCCTACCGGGAGGGGATGACCCTGCGCGACGCGGTACTCTTCGCGGACGGACTGACGGAGGACGCATCGCTCGATGCGGCCGAGATTGCGCGCCTGCCGGCGGACCGACCCACCGGCGCGCTGGCCCAGACGATCCGCGCGCCGCTGGACTCGAGCTATCTGTTCGCGCGGAACGTCCCGACCGGCACCCCAGCGGCGACCGGCCCCACGCTCGAGCCGTACGACAACGTGCTGATCCAGCGTCAGCCGGGATACGACCTGCAGCGCCTGGTGGCCGTGACGGGACAGGTGCAGCATCCGGGCCGCTACGCGATGACCTCCAAGACTGAACGGCTCTCCGATCTGCTCGAGCGGGCGGGCGGTCTCACGACCGAGGCGTATGCGGGCGGCATCGAGTTCTATCGCCGGCGCGAGGCGCCCGCCCGCGCCCGAGTGCCGACGTCGGACGACGCGAGTCACCCCGTTCGTCCCCTTCCTCCCGGCTTTGCGGAGCGGCTGGGGGTGGATCTGCCGACCGTGCTCAAGGACCCGAAATCGCCCGACAACATCATCCTCTCAGCTGGGGACTCGATCCGCATCCCCGAGTACGATCCGATCGTCACGGTGCAAGGCGCCGTCAATTCACCGGGCCCGATCACGTATACGCCCGGGAAGAACCTCGACTGGTACGTCTCCTCGGCCGGCGGTTATTCCGCCAACGGAGACCGGAAGCGGGTGTACGTGACCCAGCCCGACGGAAAGAAGCAGACGGTGGCGCGGCGGTTCCTCCTGGGCGACACCCAGCCCAAGCCGGGGCCGGGCGCCGTGATCCTCGTTCCGAAGCGCGAGGCGGAGCAGTCGAGCAACGTCGGATCGGTGCTGGGCGTGCTGGCATCGGT
>JBGPVE010000146.1:0-7022 GCA_041491545.1 Gemmatimonadota bacterium
ACCGGTGGCCTCGATCAGATCGGCGTTGCGATAGGGCTTGCGGCTCCGGGCGAAGGTGGTGACCTGCAGCCCCCGGAGGCGGAGGACGAGGCTGGCGAGGAGGCCGATAGTGCCGGCCCCGATGACCGCGGCCCGCCGCGGTCGCCAGACGCGGAGCCGCCGCTGGATCTCGTATGCCTGTGCGATCCCCTTCTCCACGACGGTGAGCGGCTCCAGCAGCACGCCGACATCCCTGAGCCCATCGGGCACCTTCACGATATACGCTGTCGCCCGGCCGCCGCACCGTGGCGACGACGTAGTCTCCCACCCGTAGCTCGGTCACGTTGGGGCCGACGGCCTCCACCCGCCCGAAGCTCTCATGGCCGATCACGAGGAAGTCGTAGCCCTTGGGTGCCGCGCCGTACTCGGCCGCGTTGATCTCCTTGTCGGTCCCGTCCACACCCACCCGCAGCACCTTCACCAGCACGCCTCTGCCATCGGCGATCTCGGCGATCGACGGCTTGGGCAGCGAGGCGAGGTGCACCGACTCCGGGCGCCCGGGCACGACCGCGATGGCTTTCATGTAGGTGTTCGTCGTCGCCAGCATGGCGCGTTCCGTCTCCGTCCACGTGGACGTACGCCGTGGCGTCCCGCGGCGCGATCTTCCCCAAGCCGGCGAACGTGAGCGTCACAGCGGGGTTGAAGTGCGCGCCCGATCGCTTGCCCCACCGCGAATAGATGAGCGCGATCGCCGTGCCTCCCATGGCACACCCCATCAGAATGCGCCGCACGAAAGGATCGGCGATAGCTTGCCGCACCGGTGAGGCCGGATGCTCGAACAGCGTCCCGAAGACGCACGCCGAGATCATGAAGATCCCGAGGAGGGTGGCCTCCATCGCGTACTCGGGCAGATGCCGCAGCATCGGCATCGGGCGCACGGCGTCAGCGCTGGCCGTCGTCATTGGTCCCCTCGTCGTCCCGCAACACCAACTGATCCAGTCTCAGCGCTTCCCCCACCGACCAGGCCTGGAACGGACAGCCCCTCGGCGTATGCGGCGGATCGGCGTCTGCGATCTCCGAGATGTGACCGAGGCCGGCCTCGTCCAGGTGGTGCAGCAGCGGGACCAGGAAGCAACGGCGAGCTCGGCGGCGCACCTCGGCACTGTCGCCGTGGACCCGCACCCAGGCTTCGACGAAGGGCCCAAGAAGCCAGGGCCACACGGTGCCCTGGTGATAGCTGCCGTCCCGCTCGCGGACGCCGCCTTCGTAGCGAGGCGCGTAGCGAGGGTCATCTTGCGGGAGCGTGCGGAGTCCCACGGGTGTCCACAGTCGTGACTCCACCATCTCCACCACTCGGCGCGCCCGTTCGCCCTCGAGAATCGGGTAGGGCAACCCGCCGACGGCCAGGATCTGATTGGGTCGAATGCTCCCGTCGACTTCTCCGGGCCGGTGATCGGCGTCGACCACATCGTACAGACAGCCGGCTTGCTCGTTCCAGAACCGCTCCAAGAACGCGTGGCGTCCCCGTTCGTAGGCATCCCGCCACTTGGGCTCCCACGCGCCCGCGATCCTGAGCGCATTGAGCCAGAGCGCCTGAACCTCCACCGGCTTCCCGATCCGCGGCGTCACCACCCAGTCCCCCACCTTGGCGTCCATCCAGGTGAGCTGCACGCCCGGCTCCCCGGCGGCGAGCAGACCGTCCGCGTCGGCGTGGATCCGGTAGCGCGTCCCGCCGGCATATCCCGCGACGATCGCGTCCACGGCCGCCTGCAGCACCTCCCGATCGCGCGATGGGATCCGGCGGGCCGACGCGGCGCGAAGGTATTCGTGCACCGCGACCACGTACCAGAGCGAGGCGTCCACCGCGTTGAACTCGGGAGCATCGCCCTGATCCGCGAATCGATTGGGCAGCATTCCCTGAGACACCTGTCCGGCCCACTCGATCAGAATGTCGCGCGCCTCTTTGAGCCGGCCGGTGGCCAGGCAGAGCCCGCGCAGGCTGATGAAGGTGTCGCGGCCCCAGTCGCCGAACCAGGGATAGCCCGCGATGATCGTCTTCCCGCTTCCGCGGCGGACGAGGTAGGCGTCCCCCGCCCGGTGCAGCGCCGAAGGAAAGCCGCCGCGACGGCGCAGCTCGCTTCGGCGCAGCCGGCCGAACGACGCGATCGCCGATTCGCCTTCGCGCGCAAGCAGCTCGGGCGCCGTGGTGAGGAGGAGCACGGCCTCGCCCTTCGTGAGGTTCCAGCCGAGTACGCCCGGCGCCGCGAGGTCCTCCAGGTAGTCGAGACCCCGCGCGCGCTCCTCGCTGTAGGCGAAACGCCGATACCACACCGGCTCCTCGGCGTACTCACCGTTGGTGAGCCCGGTGACGGCCGGCACGCTCGGATACGGCTGCCACCGCACCGAGCCGGCCGCGCGCGCGGCCTCGAATCGAAAGGCGCCGTTCTCATGGTGCAGCGCGTGAAAGTCTCGCCCGGAAAGAAACGGCCGCACGCGAAGTTGGGCGTCGGGCGAACGGTCGAGTAGCCTCCAACGGATCGCCACCGCCGGGAGGCCGGCGGGGACGAACAGCTCCTGCTCCACCCGCAGATCGCCCGTGACCCGAAAGACCCAGGTGGGCCACGGATCCCGGGTGAAGCTCTCGATGTGATCCGGCCCGTCGGGATGCCTGACGTCGGGATCGTAGAGCTGCCCGCTCAGCGCGATCGAGCGCCCACCGGTCTCGACCCACGCATCGAATCCGTTCACCAGCGCCATGCGACCGGACGGCGGCATCGTGGCAACGAGGAGCAGCGCCTGGTATCGGCGGCTGCGAACCCCGCCGACCGTTCCCGACGCGAAGCCCCCTAGGCCGTCGGCCTCGAGCCACTCGTTGGCCAGGTCGGCCGGCGCGAGCGTGGTCACGCCTTACTCGCACCCACCGGCCGACCGCGGGTCGACTTGGCCTCGGACGCGGGGCGCATCCTCGCCATGTCCTCGACCCACCGGAGCACGAGCGCGGTCCAGCCGGTCTGGTGACTGGCGCCCACTCCCCGACCGGTCTCGCCGTGGAAGTACTCGTGAAAGAGCACCAGACGATTCCAGTGCGGATCCGACGCGTAGCGGGGATCGCCGCCGTGACAAGGGCGCTCGCCCGCCTCGTTCGGCAGGAAGATGCCGGCCAGCCGGTTGGATAGCTCGCGGGCGACCTGCTGCAAGGTGAGCATACGGCCGGACCCCACCGGGCACTCGACCTGGAAATCGTCGCCGTAGAAATGGTGGTAGCGCTCCAGCGCCTCCACCAGGAGGAAGTTGATCGGGAACCAGATCGGCCCCCGCCAGTTGGAGTTGCCGCCGAAGAGGCCGGTGTTCGACTCGCCCGGGACGTAATCGACCGTGTAGGTCTCGTCCATCACCTTGAATTCGTACGGCTGCCCGTGATGCACGCGCGAGACCGAGCGGATGCCGTGGGGCGACAGGAACTCGGTCTCGTTGAGTACGTAGCTCAGCACGCGGGTCAGGCGCTCGCGCGTAGGAATGGCGAGGAGCCGATTGGCGCCGTCCTCGCCCCGCCTCGGCATCATGCACGTGATGTGACGGGCCAGGTCCGGCCGGTTGACCAGGAACCAGTTCATCCGCTTCTTGAATCCCGGGAGCCGAGCGATGGTGCGCTCATCCAGCACTTCGACCGCGATCAGCGGCATCACGCCAACCAGTGACCGCACCCGGAGCGGCACCGTCGTACCGTTGTAGTGCAGCTGGTCGTAGTAAAACCCGTCCTCCTCCGACCAGAGTCCCGAGCCGCCGAGGTTGTTCATCGCATCCGCGATGGCGACGAAATGCTCGAAGAACTTCGACGCCACGTCCTCGTACGCAGGGTCCTCGCTGGCGAGCTCCAGCGCCATCGAGAGCATCGTGTTGCAGTAGAACGCCATCCAGGCCGTGCCGTCGGCCTGCTCCAGGTGTCCACCGGTAGGTAGCGGCCGGGAGCGGTCGAAAACGCCGATATTGTCGAGTCCGAGAAACCCCCCGGCAAAGAGGTTTCGGCCGTCGGGATCCTTCCGGTTCACCCACCAGGTGAAGTTGAGGAGCAGCTTGTGGAACGCCCGTGCCAGGAAGACGCGGTCACGCTTGCCTTTGGGACCGGTCATCTTGTACACGCGCCAGCAGGCCCACGCGTGCACCGGCGGATTCACGTCACCGAACGCAAACTCGTAGGCCGGGATCTGCCCGTTCGGGTGCATGTACCACTCGCGGAGAAAAAGCAGGAGCTGCTCCTTCGCGAAGTGGGGATCGATCCGGGCGAACGGAATCATGTGGAACGCGAGGTCCCAGGCGGCGAACCAGGGATACTCCCACTTGTCCGGCATCGAGATGACGTCGCGGTTGAAGACGTGGCCCCAATCGCTATTCCGTCCGCCGAGCCGGCTCGACGGGGGCGCGGGCTGGGACGGATCCCCCTGCAGCCAGTCGCCGGCGATGTAGTGATAGAATTGCTTGCTCCAGAGCAGTCCCGCGTATCCCTGCCGCAGCACCTCGCGCTCCGCCGGGGCCGTCTGGTCCGGCCACCGGCTGTCGTAGAAGGTGTCGGCCTCCTGCATGCGCGCGTCGAACGTGCGATTGAACTCGGGCCCGAACGGCTCGACCGATCGCTGGTCCGCCCGGCTCAGACGGAGGCGCACCGTGATGCTGCCGCCCGCGGGCACCCGCAGGCGATAGAGCGCCGCCGCCTTGGTGCCGTGCTGCTCCGGATTGACGGCGTCGACGCGACCGCCGATCAGGTAGTCGTGAAATCCATCCTTGACGTACGGCGTGGCGTTGGCGGAGCCATAGAGCCGGGCGGCGTTGGTCTCGTTCTCCGTGAACAAGAGCTGCGGCGGCTTGCCGCCCACCGGCTCGGCCACCAGCTCGAAGTCACCCAGCGTGGCGTGATGGGCGCTCAGCCCACCGGAGGCTCCGCGCTCGATCACCGGCTTGGGCCAATATCCTTCTCCCGAGCGGCCCCAGCTCCACGTGTTCCGGAACCAGAGCGTGGGAAGGAGATGCAGCGTGGCGGCCTCGGGCCCGCGATTCGCGACCGTCACCCGGATCAGGATGTCGTCGGCCGTCGCCTTGGCGTATTCGGCGAAGACGTCGAAGTAACGGCCGCCCTCGAAGACGCCGGTGTCGATGAGCTCGTGCTCCGGCTGATCCTTGCCGCGACGGCGGTTCTCGGCGACGAGTTCGTCGTACGGGAAGCGCGACTGGGGATACTTGTAGAGCGCCTTGAGGTAGGAGTGGGTCGGCGTCGAATCGAGGTAGTAGTAGCACTCCTTCACGTCCTCCCCGTGATTCCCTTCCGGTCCGGTCAGACCGAAGAGCCGCTCCTTCAAGATCGGATCTTCGCCGTTCCAGAGCGCCAGGCCAAAGCAGAGTCGACACTCGCGATCGGTGATGCCCAGCAGGCCGTCTTCGCCCCACCGGTAGGCGCGGCTCCGCGCCTGATCGTGGGAGAAGTAGTCCCAGACGTTGCCGTCGGCGGAGTAGTCTTCGCGGACCGTGCCCCACTGGCGCTCCGAGAGGTACGGGCCCCAGCGCTTCCAGTTCTCGACTCTCTGAGCATCCCGCTCCAGCCGGCCGGTTTCAACGTCTGTCATGGGAGTATCCCGAGGTCAGGTGATACCTGCGTCAATGCGGTGGGGCCTGCGTACTCCCGCTGGCCGCCTGGGGGAGACGGTCGATCGCGGCTAAGCTCGCCCGGGTCTCAACGTCAGTTGAGCGCACCGGGTTCCCACACGGTCAACTCGCCGCGGCGTCCGGTAGCCCGCCAAAGCGGCGCTCGCGGCTTTGGAACTCTTCGATGGCTTGGGAAAGGTGCTGAGGCCCGAACTCGGGCCACATGGTGGGGAGAAAGCAGAGCTCGGCGTACGCCGACTCCCAGAGCAGGAAGTCGCTGAGCCGACGCTCACCGCCGGTGCGGATCAGCAGGTCGACCGGGGGGGCCCACGGACCGCCGTGGTCGACGATCGCGAGCAGGCGGCCGAACGATTCGCGGGAGGGCACCGTCTCCGGAGCGAGGCATTGCGCGGCGCGGAGGATCGCGTCGCGGGCGGAGTAGTCGATCGCGACCCGAAGGTGCAGCCGATTGCCGCCGATGGTCGAGGCCTCCGCTTCCTGGATCGCCTCGAGCAGCACGTCGGAAAGGCGGTCGCGCCGTCCGATGACGCTCAGCCGCACTCCTCTCGCGGCGCAGCGGACGGCCTCGGCGCGGAGGTACTCGCGGAAGAGGCGCATCAGCCAGCCGACTTCGCGGCTGGGCCGCTGCCAGTTGTCCGCGGAAAAAGCGTAGAGTGAGAGTGTGCCGACACCGAGATCCGGCGCCGCCTCCGCGATGTTGCGGACGACGGTGGCCCCCTGCCGGTGACCCGCGGCGCGGGACCGACCATGCTGAGTGGCCCAGCGGCCGTTGCCGTCCATGATGATGCCGACGTGCAAACCGGTGGGGAGCGACGGGGTCGTCGAGCTTGGTTTCATCAGATCCGGTCTCTAGATGGTGATCGGCTCAGCGCTCGCGCGTCGCGCGAATGAGAGCCTCCATATGATCCAGGTACCGCGCCAAAGCCTGGCGACCAGCCGGACTCAGTCGATACTCGGTCCGGGGCAGCCGCCCCTCGAAGGACTTTGTGCAAGTGATGTACCGGGCTTCCTCTAGCTTGCGGGCATGCACGCTGAGGTTGCCGTCGGTGGTGTCCAGCAGGCGCTTCAGCTCGTTGAAGGTGAGCGACTCGTTCACCGCCAGGGCGCTCACCATCGCAAGCCGCATCCGCTCGTGAATCAGGCGGTCCAGCCGTTCCGGCCCCTCGGTGCCGCGCCCGGCCGTCGGCTCACGCCGCGCCGCATTCGACTCAGCCACCGTACCTCCGCGCGATCACGAGCCCAAAAGCGATGTGGAGGCCGCCGAAGCCCAACGCCATCAGCGCGTCCCCCCAAATGGGCGGGACAAAGAGCGCCACCGATCCCAGCGCCATGAAGCAGAGCCCCATGAGGGGCACCACCCGCACCGAGTACGCCCCGCCGGTGACGAC
>JBGPVE010000147.1:0-6996 GCA_041491545.1 Gemmatimonadota bacterium
AGACCATGCGCGGGCGCCGGGCGATCGCCGCGGCGGCGATCTCAGGGTCGGTGAGGTCGACGAATTCCGCCGAGAAGTGCCCCCGACCCGCCAGCGCCTTCAGCGAGCGCTGCGTGCCGCTGTAGCAGTCGTGCGGCGCGACAACGGTGTCGCCCGGCTTGAGCAGTTGCAGCACGAGCGTCACCGCGGACATGCCGGAGCCGGTCACAACGCCGGTGGTGCCTCCCTCGAGGTCGGCGATCGCGCGGGCAAGGTGGTCGCGGGTCGGGTTGCCCGATCGGGTATAGTCGTAGGTCCGCGCCTGTCCGAACGCCGCGAACTCGAAGGTGGAGGAAAGGTGAATCGGCGGCACCACCGCGCCGTGGTGCGCGTCGCTCCCGATCCCGGCGCGCACGGCTCTGGTGGCCGCGCCCGGGCGCGAGCGGGGGCGATGGTTTGCGTCATTGGCGCCGGTGGGGGCGGATCCACGGTGGGACGTCATGAAGCCTCGGGCGTGAGCGGCGTTTAGGGAAATGCCCCCAGCTCCCGAGACGAAAACGGCCCGGAGGCAAGGGAACTGCCGCCAGGCACGTATCGCTCTTTAGCACTTATTTAACGTGGTTGCAAGCGGCGGCAAATCACCACGGACCGTCGTAATCGAGGAGAGACTTTAACACCCGCTGGGGCTCGTAGTCAAGAGGGGCTTGGGCCCCGGAAGCATACCTCTCCTGACTACCTTACCAGCCCATGTCCCCGCTTCGGCGCGTCTTCCACGACATCCGAACCGCCGCGGCCCTCGCTCCGGCGCGCCCCGCATTCGCCGCGGGACTGCGCGCGGCCATCGCGACCGTGGCCCCACTTCTGGCGGCCACCCTGCTCGGCTCGCCAGGTGGCACCTGGATGAGCCTGGCCGGTTTCGTCGGCGCCCTCGCGGACAAGGGCGGGCCGTACCGGACCCGTGCCGCCACGATGGGAACGCTCGCCCTCGCCGCCGCCGTGGCGGTCGCGCTGGGGACGCTCAGCGCCGGCCGCCTCCCGATCGCCGTATCGCTCACCTTCCTCGTCGCCGTTGCCTGCAGCTTGGCGCGGGTTTGGGGGACCGCCGGGGTGAGCGTCGGCGTCTCGGTGCTCAACATCTTCGTCATCGCGCTCGCGCTGCCGCCGGCCACGCCCCACGACGTGCTCACGCGGGCCGGGTTCGTGCTGGTGGGCGGGGCGTGGGCGATGATCGTCTCGCTGGTCCTCTGGCCGCTTCGGCCCTACCGGCCGGTCCGCCTCGCGGTGAGCCGGTGTTACCGCGCCCTCGCCGACTACGCCGACAACATTGCGCGCCGCTTAGGGGATCCGGCCGCTCACGACGCCCACGTCCTGCCGCCCGGTGCCGCCGAGGTTCGCGCGGCCCTGGAGGAGGCGCGCGCCGCGCTCGCCACCGTGCGACGGGGGCGGCCCGGCGAGAGCGGTCGGGGCGAGCGGCTACTCGTGCTCCGGGAGATATCGGACCAGCTCTTCGGCCACCTGGTGGCGCTGATCGATACGATCGAGACGATCCCAGCCGAGGCTCGCGATGAGCCGGCGCAGCGGACCGTGGCTGATTCGCTGCTGGCCGTCGCCGAGACCACCCGCGCGATGGCGGACGCGATTGAGGCGGAGGAGGGAATCCCGAGCGTACCCGTGGCTTGGGGCGGAAGCCGCCTCCGCCGGCGCCTCGATGGCCCGGACTCCGCGATCGAAGCCGTGCCGGAGCGGGCCCGCACCCACTACCTGCAGGCCGCCGTGCTCATCGACCGGCTGGCTCAATATGCCAAAGTGGGCGCGGAGACGGTCGCCACGCTGAACGATGGCCGTCCTCTTCCCACCCTCGAGGATCGCTCGCAGATCGCCGATCCGGACGATCGACCCACGTTCGCCGCGCTCCGCGCGCTCCTGGCTCCCGACTCGGTGATCGTGCGATACGCTCTGCGGCTCGGAGTCGTGGCGGCGGCCGCCGTGTGGCTTACGACGGGTCTCGGCATCAAACGCGGGTACTGGGTCACGATCACCGTCGTCATCATCCTGCAACCATACACCGGCGCCACGTCCCTCCGGGCGCTGCAGCGCGTGCTCGGCACGGTGCTCGGGGGCGTGCTCACCGCGGCGCTTGGGGCTCTGTTTCACGATCCCCTCGCCATTCTGCCACTCGCCTTCGTCTTCACCGGCGTCTCGGTCGCGCTCCTCCCGATCAACTACGCCGCCTTCTCCGTCTTCCTCACGCCGACATTCGTGCTTCTGGCCGAGGCAAGCGCGGGCGATTGGCACCTGGCCGGCGTGCGCATCGTGAACACGCTCATCGGCGGTGGGCTCGCGCTCGCGGGTGCTCGGCTGCTCTGGCCCAGCTCGGAGCGGAGCCGTCTGCCGGCCCACATGGCTGCGGCACTCCGCGCGAACCGGGACTATCTCCGCGCGGCCGTGCGGCTGTTCGGCGACCGCAGCGAGCAGGCGGGCCGCGCCCTGCGCACCGCCCGACGGAAAGTCGGAATGGCCGCCGTGAACGCGGACGAGTCGTTCGAGCGGGCGCTGGCTGAGCACCGCGGGCCGCCGGAGGAGATGACTCCAATCATGACCTTCCTCACCTACACCCGGCGTCTCATCGCCTCGATCGCCGCGCTGGCCATCGCGCGGCACTCGCACGAGCCGCCGCCGGCCGGCGCGCTCGAGTCCTTCGCCGCCGGTGCCGAACGCGCGCTCGACGACTTGGCCGCCGCGGTGGTCGACCGGCGCGCGCCCGCGCCGCTTCCATCGCTCGGTGAGGCCGAGCCCGCCGATGACGCCGCGCCGCCGCTGCTGCGCGCGCGAATCGACCGGATCGCTCGGCAGATCAGGACGCTGCACGACGCGGTGGAGCGGATGCGCTAACCATCCCGCTCGTCTGTTACCTCCGCTTTACCCAACGATCACTCTGACGACAAGCCCCGGCCGGAATGTTGGTGGATGGAAACGCCAACATATCGACTGAGGGACATATGACTCTCGTAAGTGTGAAACGTTGGTGCCGGGCGGCGCTGATTCTAGTGACTAGTTGGATGATTTGCGCTGGCCCGATGCGCGCGCAGGACGGTCGGACCGGCGCCATCACGGGCCGTATCGCCGACTCCCTCGGCAATACGCTGCCCGGGGCGACGATTCGGGTCCTGGGGTCCGCAGTCGTCGCCAGCGCTGATCGGGATGGGCGGTTTCGGGTGGCCGACGTGTCGCCCGGCCCTCACTCGATCGTCGCGACCTACATCGGATTTCGCCCAGATACCCAAGCAGTGACGGTGCCGGCCGGGTCGGCGGCGTCGGTCGATATCACCATGCGGCGGCGGGCCGTCTCGCTTCCGGAGGTCACGGTTACCGCGGCGCGAGCTCGCGGCGAAGTTCAGGCGTTGACCGAGCAGAAGGACGCCGATAACATCGTCAACGTCCTGCCGGCCGAGATCATCACCAGTCTTCCGAACACCAACGTGGCCGATGCGGTGGGCCGATTGCCCGGGGTCACCCTCGAGCGCGACGAGGGCGAGGGCAAGTACATCCAGGTGCGGGGAACCGATCCGCGGCTGACCAACGTGACCGTCGACGGAGTACACCTGCCCTCGCCTGAGGGCGGGGTCAGGAACATCAAGCTCGACGTGATTCCGTCCGACATCATCGGAACCATCGAGCTGAACAAGACGCTCTCCCCCGATCAGGATGCCGACGCCATCGGCGGATCGGTCAACCTGGTCACCAAGACACCCGGAGACCGGCCGTTCGCGACCGCCTTGGCCCAGGGGGGCTACACCCATCTTCAGGGCGGCCGCACCCTCTATCAGTTCGGCGGCACGACCGGAGGCCGCTTTGGCTCGGCCAAGCGGCTGGGAGTGATCGTCGGGGGTACCTTCGATTGGAATGGGCGCGGCATCGATGACATCGAGCCGGGGCCGGGCACCAACGACTTCGGCGACGGCAGGGGCCCGGTGCCGGTCGTGACCGCCGTCGATTACCGCGAGTACCGCTACAATCGAAGCCGGCTTGGCCTTGCCGGCGGGCTGGACTACCGGCTGGGGGCATCGTCGTCGCTATATCTGCACGGCTTGTTCGCCAACTTCTGGAACTATGGCCAACGGTGGGTGACTAGTCCGGCGGCTGGCAACTTCATCACGCCCACCACGACGGACAATGCCGGCAGCGTGGTGCGCAGCGTCCAGAACCGAACGCCGAACGAGCAGATCTACAGCATCGTGGCGGGCGGGGCGCATGCGCTGAGCGGCGTCACTCTGGACTATGAGGCGTCCTTCGCGCGCGCGCGGCAGAATCGCTACCAGCAACGTACGACGGAATATGCCGGTCCCTCGAACGTGGCGTACACCATTGGCACCAGCGATCCCAACTTCCCCACCTTCAGCGTGGCCAATGGTGTGAATCTGGACGACCCGAACGCCTTCGTGCTCGACAACTCCCAGTTGACCAACGAGCACGCGGCGGACAGGGCGATCGGCGGGGCCGTCAACCTCACGGTTCCCTACCGGCTGAGCTCGGGGTGGCGCTCGGCGTTCAAGTTCGGCGGGAAGATCCGCGACGAGCACAAGGATCAAGAGGCGGCGGACAGCTTCTACTCGGCCTCCGGCGCTCCCACCATTTCGCTGTCCCAGGTGATGGGCTCGTTCGCCAACCCGGGATACTACTTCGATCGCTTCGGTGGCACCGGATACGTATTGGGACCGGTGGTCGATTTCGACGCGAACAACGCGATGCTCGCGGCGGATCCGACCGCGCTCGCATTCGATGTGAACAAGACCCATAGCCAGTCCGACCCGAACAACTTCACGGTGCGGGAACGGGTGTACGCCGCCTACGCGATGAACACGCTCGAGATCGGACGGCTCCGGCTCCAAGGCGGCGCCCGTCTGGAGGCCACCCGCGCCGGCTACACCGGCAAGCTGGTGACGCTCGATGGCAGCGGAACCTGGATCAGCACCTCGCCCACGAGCGGCACCCAGAACTACACCAATGTGTTGCCTATGATCCAGCTCCGGTATGCGCTGAGCGACAACAGCAACGTGCGCGCCGCGTATGGACGGGGTATCTCGCGTCCCAACTTCGGCGACCTCGTGCCGTTTCGCGTGGTGGACGACAAGGGCGGCCAGATCGACATCGGCAATCCCGCGCTCAAGCCGACCCGCTCGAACAACTTCGATGTGTTGCTCGAGCACTACTTCGCCTCCGTCGGGGTTGCGTCGGGCGGCTTCTTCTACAAGCACCTCACGGACCCGATCTACGAGGGCGTAGAGACGCCGATCACGAGCGGTCCAGACGCCGGCTTCACCCAGTCTCAGCCGATCAACGGCTCGAGCGCCTATGTGTGGGGCATCGAGCTGGGGTGGCAACAGCACCTGTCGTTCCTGCCGGGAGCGCTAAGCGGACTCGGTATCATCAGCAATTACGCGTACACTTACTCCAGGGCGGCGGTGCCGGGCCGGTCCGATCGGCCGGCCCTGGAGCGGCAAGCCCCCGAGACCTGGAACCTGGGCCTCACCTATGACCGCGCCGGGTTCTCAGCCCGGGTTGCGGCGACGCACAATGGCGCGAGCATCTTTGCTTACAAGTACCAAGACGGCGCGGACGGTGGGGTGACAGGTCCCAACGGTGACAACTACCTTTACCCCAGAACCCAGTTGGACGCGCAGGCCAGCTATCGGCTTCCGCGCGGCATCGAAGTCTTCGCGCAGATGCTCAACATCACCAACGAGGTCTTCGGGCTCTATAATGGAAGCGCTCAGTTCCCGAACCAGCGGGAGTTCTATGGCTGGTCCACGTTCCTGGGCTTGCGACTGGCCCGATGAAGGCAAGCCGTAGGCACAGCCGAGGAGGCCTGTCGTGCATCGAGCATCGGTCACCTGTCTCGCAGTCCTGGCGATTCTCGCCGTCCGCCTTCCCACTCGCACGCCGGTTGGTGCCCCGGGGGGCTATCACCTCCTTCGCCGGGTCGTGATCGGTGGAGAGGGGAAGTGGGACTATCTCACGATGGATCCCGTGAGGCGGCGGCTCTTCATCTCACACGGCACCGAGGCGCTGGTCGTCGATGCCGATTCGGGAAGGGTGCTCGGACGAGTCGCCGATACGCCGGGCATCCACGGCGTGGCGCTGGCGCAAGGTCTCGGCCGCGGGTTCACGAGCAACGGCCAAGACTCGACCGTAACGATCTTCGATCTCGCATCCCTCCAGATCCTGGGCCGGGTCACGGTGACCGGCCGCAAACCTGATGCGATCGTGTACGATTCGGTGTCCGGCCGAGTGCTTACGTTCAACGGGGGCAGCGCAAACGCGACGGTGATCGATGCCGCCGCCGGCAAGGTCGTGGGCACGATTCCGCTGGGCGGGTCGCCGGAGTTCGCGGTCGCCGACGGCAAGGGTCACGTCTTCGTCAATCTCGAGGACAAGAGCGACGTGCTGTCCATCGATACCCGCGCGATGACGACGGGCTCACCGTGGCCGCTGGCACCCTGTGAGTCGCCGAGCGGCATGGCGATGGATAGGGTGCACCGGCGGCTGTTCATCGGGTGCGCCAACAAGCTCATGGCCGTGGTGAATGCCGACGACGGTCATGTGCTGCAGACGCTGCCGATCGGCGCGCGGGTGGATGCCAACGCCTACGATGCCGAGACCGGCCTGGCCTTCAGCTCGAATGGAGACGGCACCCTGACGGTGGTGAAAGCCGATGGAGCGGCCGGCTACAAGGTGGAGGACAACGTCAAGACGGAGGTTGGCGCCCGCACGATGGCGTTGGATCCCAAGACGCACAACGTGTATCTGGTGACGGCCGAATTCGCTCCCGCTCCGCCGGCGACACCGGAGAATCCCAGGCCGCGACCAGTGGCTCAGCCCGGCACGTTCACCTTGCTCATCTTTGGGCGTTGAGCTGAACGTGCGGCGCGCTCTCTGGATGGCCGTGGCTGCCGCGGTTGGGCTCACCAGACTTGCTGCCCAAACCCGTGCCGCGGCCGACCCCATCATCGCGGCGGC
>JBGPVE010000148.1:0-6966 GCA_041491545.1 Gemmatimonadota bacterium
CATCGCGGCTCCGTAGACCATCGCGCGCCGCAGATTTTCCTGAGTGGCTCCGCCGCTCCGGGCGAGGTAACCCATGAAGCCGCCGGCGAAGGCGTCCCCGGCGCCGGTCGGATCGAAGACTTCTTCCAGCGGAAACGCGGGCGCGTAGAAGGTGCGTCCCGGCTCAAGGAGCAGCGCACCGTATTCCCCCTGCTTGATGACGACGCGCTTGGGGCCGCGGTCCAGAATCCAGCGCCCCGCGCGGTGGATGTTCCAGTCGCCCGACAGCTCGCGCGCCTCGCTGTCATTCACCATCAGGACGTCGACTCGACGAAGCAGCGCGAGCAGCGTGTCCTTTTTGCTCTGGATCCAGTAGTTCATTGTGTCGCAGACGACCAGCTTGGGTCGGGTGACCTGACCGAGAATCCCGAGCTGCAGCTCGGGATCGATGTTGCCCAAGAAGAGATACTCCGCCGCGCGGAACCTTTCCGGCAGCTTGGGCTGGAAGTTCGCGAACACGCCCAGCCGCGTCTCCAGCGTCTCCCGACTCTGGAGATCGTACGAGTATTTGCCCTTCCACCGAAAGCTCTCACCGTCGGCGTGCTCGACGCCGGACCAGTCGATGCCGCGGCTCGCGAGCTTGTCCAGCTCGGCCACCGGATAGTCGCGCCCAACGACGCCCACCACCTGAATCGGATGCAACAACGAGCCCGCGACGCTGAAGTACACGGCGGACCCGCCCAGCGCATCCGCGGTCTCGCCGAACGGGGTATAGACCGAGTCGAGCGCGACGCTGCCGACGACAAGCAGACTCATCGAGTTACATCCGGTCGGGGGCCGAAAGGCCGAGGATGGAGAGTGCGTTGGCGAGAACGATGCGGCCGGCGCGGGCCAGGAGCAGCCGCGCCTGCTCGATCTCAGGTGCTTCGCCGACGGTGCGCGTGCGATGGTACCAACCGTGGATCACTTTGGCCAGCTCCTCGAGGTATCCGGTGATACGATGCGGCTCCCGCTCCCGCGCCGCCTTCTCGACGATCTCGGGAAAGACGGCGAGCTTCTTCAGCAGCTCGAGGTCTTCCGCCGCCGGCAGCGCCGCCAGATCGAGCTCACCGACGACCGTCTCCGGCTCCCGGCCGGCCGTGCGGAAGATGCCGCTCAGCCGGGCATGCGACATCTGCACGTAGAACACCGGGTTTTCGTCGGTCTGCTTCTTGGCGAGGTCCACGTCGAAGACCAACGGCGATTCGCCCCGCCGCACCAGGAAGAAATAGCGGGCGGCGTCGACGCCCACTTCGTCGACCAGCTCGCGCAGAGTCACGAACTCACCCGATCGCTTCGACATTTTGACCTCTTCACCGCCCCGCTCGATCTTGACGAGCTGAATGAGCGCGACGTCGAAGAAGTCCGGCGGATAGCCCAGCGCGCTCAGCACCGAGCGCATCCGCGGCACGTATCCGTGGTGGTCGGCGCCCCAGACGTCGATGACCCGATCGAAGCCGCGAGCCCGCTTGTCCACGTGGTACGCGATGTCCGGCACCAGGTAGGTGAGCGACGCGTCGCTCTTGCGGAGCACGCGATCCTTGTCGTCGCCGAACTGGGTCGTGCGGAGCCACAGGGCGCCGTCTTTGTCGTAGGTGAGCCCCTTCTCGCCGAGCAGCACGAGCGCCTCGTCCACGAGCCCGCGCTCGTACAGCGACTGCTCCGACGTGATGACGTCGAAATGCACGCCGAAGTCCGCGAGATCGCGATCCTGCTCCGCCCGCTGCATCTTGAGCGCGAGCGCCCGGCACTGGCGAATCCCTTCCTCGGCTGGCAGGTCCGCGAAGTCGCGGCCGCGCTCCCGCAGCACCGCCGCCGCGGCTTCCTGCAGGTAGAGCCCGTGATAGCCGCCTTCGGGGACCTCGGCGTGGCGGCCGAGGGACTGTTGCACCCGGGCCCACAGCGAGAGGGCCAATTTGTCGATTTGGGTGCCGGCGTCGTTGATGTAGAACTCGCGGGTGACTGCGTGCCCGGTCCATTGGAGCAGCGAGGCGATGGCGTCGCCGTAAGCCGCGCCGCGCCCGTGCCCCACGTGCAGGGGGCCGGTAGGATTGGCGGAGACGAACTCGACGTTCACCCGGAGGCCGACCCCGAACTCGTGCCGCCCGTACCGGCTTCCGGACTCGAGGATGCGGTGCAGCGTCGCGGCCAATTGGTCTTGCGCCAGCCAGAAGTTGATGAAGCCCGGGCCCGCGACCTCGGACCGGGCCACGAGCGTGGGAGAGAGATGCAGCTCGTCGAGCACGCGAGCCGCCATCTGCCGCGGATTGGCCCGATCTCGCTTGGCGAGCACCATCGCCAGATTGGTGGCGAGATCGCCGTGACCCGCATCGCGCGGGCGCTCCAACACGAAGTCGATCCCGTCGGCACCGAGCCGCGTGGCGACGCGAGCCAGCTCGACCCGCAACGCCTCACTCACTCGGTGGCCTTCTTTCCCGCTGGCTTGTCAGCCTTCGGCTTGGGCTCCGGCTTCTTGGCGGCGGTCGAGTCGGACTTGGTCTCGGCCTTCGGCGGCGGCGCATCGGTGGAGCTCTTCTCGCCCTCGGCGGCCTTTCTGGGTCCCTTCCCGTCTTTGCCGTAGTCGGTGATGTAGAAGCCGCTTCCCTTGAAGACGAGTCCCGCACCCCCGGAGATCTTCCGGGTGGCCACCTTGCCGCAGGTCGGACACTTGACCCGCGTGCTCTCGCTCATCTTCTGGAATTTTTCGAATGCGTGCCCGGCGGGGCAGACGTACTCGTAAGTCGGCATGGTCGCTCGTAGGCTGTAAATGAAACTAGCCGAGAAAGTTAGCCGACCTGGACGGGTCCCTCAAGCGGCGTCCTCCATCTGCCCGTCACCGCGCCCGGTATAGCCCCCAAACTCCCCGAAGCGTGTCGCTGATTTCCCCCAACGTCGCCCGCGCCCGCACGGCATCCAGCACCGGCGGCATCAGCCCGGCGGTGCCCTCCGCGGCTCGACCGAGTCGCGCGAGCGTGGCGCCGACCTGGGCGGAATCGCGTCGAGCCTTGGTGTCGGCAAGTCGCCGGCGCTGCCGAGCCTCGAGCTCCGTGAAGTCGGGCAGCGCGGGCGCCGGGGGATTGGAGTCGTCGGTGAACTTATTCACGCCGACGACCGTCAGCCTTCCCGATTCCTGGGCCCGCTGCATGTCGTACGCGCTCCGAGCGATCGCCTCCTGGAAGAATCCGCGCTCGATCGCCGCCGCGGCCCCGCCCAGCTCATCCACTTCCTCGATCAGCGCCCGTGCCTCGCGCTCGATCCGATCGGTCAGCGCCTCGAGGTAGTAGCTCCCGGCCAACGGGTCCACCGTGCCGGCGAGGCCGCTCTCGTACGCCAGGATTTGCTGGGTGCGCAGCGCGAGCGTCGCCGATTCGGCACTAGGGAGCGACAGCGCCTCGTCGTAGCCGTTCGTGTGCAGCGACTGGGTGCCGCCCAACACCGCCGCGAGCGCCTGGACCGTCACCCGGACGACATTGTTGAGCGGCTGCTGAGCCTGCAGCGTCACCCCGCCGGTCTGGGTGTGAAAGCGAAGGCGCGCGGTGGCGTCGCCGGCGCCGAAGCGCTCGCGCACCAGGCGCGCCCAGAGTCGGCGGGCCGCGCGGAACTTGGCCGCCTCCTCGAAGAGATCGTTGTGGCTCGCGAAAAAGAACGAGAGTCGCGGCCCGAACGCGTCGAGATCGACGCCCGCGCGCATGGCCACGCGCACGTACTCGATCGCGTTGGCGAGCGTGAATCCGAGCTCCTGGACCGCCGTCGCGCCGGCCTCGCGCATGTGATAGCCGCTGATCGAGATCGGATTGAAGCTGAGCCCTTCGTCGGCGACGAAGCGGATGATGTCCGCGACCAGGCGAAGCGACGGCTCCGCCGGATAGATGTACGTGCCCCGCGCGATGTACTCCTTGAGCACGTCGTTCTGCACCGTCCCGGTGAGCTTGTCCCGCGGGACGCCCTGCTCCTCGCCGGCCACCACGTACATGGCGAGCAGAATCGCCGCCGTCGCGTTGATGGTCATCGAGGTCGAGACCCGGTCGAGCGGAATGCCCTGGAAGAGCGCGGCCAGGTCGTCGACGGTGTCGATCGCCACTCCCACCCGGCCCACCTCGCCCAGCGCGTTGGGATGGTCCGAGTCGTACCCCATCTGGGTGGGCAGATCGAAGGCGACGGAAAGTCCCATCTGCCCCGCCGCGAGCAGCCGGCGAAAGCGCTGGTTGGTCTCCTCCGCCGTCCCGAAGCCGGCGTACTGGCGCATGGTCCAGAGCCGGCTGGTGTACATGGTGGGATAGACGCCGCGAGTGAACGGGAACCCGCCGGGCTCACCGAGATCGCGCGCCGGATCGCCAGCCCAGTCCGCCGGACCGTAGACGATTTTCACCGGTGACCCGTCAACCGGCCGGGAGCGTGATGGGCCCGCTCGAGCGGGCCGCCACGCGCCGGAGCGTGTCCGCGACGAATCCCACGTCCTCCCGAGAGCCGATGACGAGCGGCGTGCGCTCGTGCAGGTGTGCCGGGACCACGTCGAGGATGCGGTTCACGCCGTCGGTCGCCGACCCTTGGGCCTGCTCGGCGATGAAGGCCATCGGACTCGCCTCGTAGAGGAGGCGAAGCTTGCCCTTGGGGTTCTTGGTATCGGCCGGATAGAGGAAGATGCCGCCGGCGATGAGATTGCGATGGAAGTCCGCCACCAGCGAGCCGGCATAGCGGCTGTTCTTCGCCTTCATGGCATCCGGGATATCGCCCTTGAGCCCGCGCACGGCAGCCTGCACGCCCTTGTCCCATCGGCCGAAATTGCTCTCGTTCACGCTGTAGTACTTGCCGATGCGCGGCGTGATGATTCTCGGGCGACACAGGAGAAATTCGCCGATCGTCGGATCGAGCGTAAAGCCGTGGACGCCCTGCCCCGTCGTGTACACCAGCATCGTGCTCGAGCCGTACATCACGTAGCCCGCCGCCACCTGCTTGCACCCCGGCTGCAGCACGTCGCCGACGTTTCCGCGACCCTCCATGATGACCCGGCGATAAATGCTGAAGATGGTGCCGACGGCGGCGTTGACATCGATGTTGGAGGAGCCGTCCAGCGGATCGAACAGCACGGCGTACTTGCCGGCGGGATACTCATCCGGAATGGGGATGATGTCTTCGTCTTCCTCCGACCCCATGACGCACACCCGGCCGGTATGCTTGAGCGCGTTGGTGATGGTCTCGTTGGCGAAGACGTCGAGCTTCTGCTGCTCCTCGCCTTGCACGTTCTGCGCACCGGCCCCGCCCAGGATGTTGACGAGCCCCGCCCGCCGGATCGCCGCGGCAATGATCTTGGCGGCCAGCCCGATGTCGTACAGCAAGTTCGACAGCTCGCCCGTGGCCTCGGGGTAGCGGCTCTCCTGATCCAGGATGAATCGCTCGATGGTCGTCACAGAGGTCGTCGGCAGCACCATTGGGCTCCAAAGAAGGCGGGGGACGCGATTACTCCTGGCCGCTTTCCAGCGGATAATTCACCGTTCGACGTTGACTCTTCACCGTCATGCTGTTGCCATCGGTGGTGACGTCGACCTGGCCGTCTCGATCGGTGCGCCAGACGGGCACACCGTGTTGCTGCAAGCGGTCGAGCGTGCCGGGAGCCGGGTGACCGTAGTTGTTGCGGCCGACTGAGACGACGGCGGCTTTGGGATGAAGCTCGTCGAGCCAGGCATCACCGGTGGCCGTGCGACTGCCGTGGTGACCCACCTTGAGCAAATCGACTCGGCCCACACGGCCGTGCAGATACCCTTCGGCCACCAGGCCCGCATCTCCGGGAAAGAGGGCACGAAAGCTACCATACTCGACCAACAGAATCAGCGAATCCTCATTCAGATCCTCGCCCAACCCGGGCCAGGTCGAGTCGGGGTGCAAGAGCGAGAAGGCCACGCCGTCGAGCACGAATCGATCGCCTGGATGTCCCGGGCGCCAGGGCACCCCCTCGGCCGCCACCTCGTCGAGGAAGTGGATATATACGGGATCCGAAAACGGCATCCCCGGCTCGAGCACGAGATCGGTATGGAAGCGCTCCAGCACGGCGCTAGCGCCGCCTACATGATCGGCGTGGGCGTGGGAGATGACCATGGCCGAAAGCTCGGCAACCCCCTGCTGCGAAAGGAACGGAACGACGACCCGCCGGCCGGCGTCCACGGCCTCTGTCTTCGGCCCGGCGTCGACCACCACGAAGTGGCCGTGAGGCGTCCGAATCACGGCGCCGTCACCCTGTCCGACGTTGAGAAAATGTAACGCCAGGGTCCGGCCGTCGTCACCGCCGCCGGGCCAGTGGGCCGGAACGAGCCCGAGCCACAATGCCGCCGCGAGCACCCAACCCCACCGGCGGGCCGCCTCACCGAGCGTCGACCGCGACCACAACCCCCACACCAGCGTCGCCAGGCCAAGCGCCCACGGCCAGGCGGCCTGGATGCCGGGCTCGGTGACCAGGTGGCCGCCGGGAACCCACGCGCCCAGAGAGGCGAGCAGCTCCAGCAGGTGGAGCGCGAACCCGGCGCCGGCGGCGAACGCACCGGCCAGCGTCCCCCACAGCGGCAGCACGAGGAGCGACGCGAAAACCCCCGGCACGCCGACGGCAGCGACCGGAATAGCGGCGAAGTTGAGCCCGATGCCAACCGGCGCGACGGTGCCGAGCGCGGCGGCCGTGATGGGCGCGGTGGCCAGAGTCGCGCCGATGGAGGAACCAAGACAGCGCCACCAGAACTCCTCCCCGAGAACCCGGTCGGTCCAGCGGGCGCAGGTGGTGGCTCCCCAGAGCGCGGCGGCGGAAAGCCATGCGCCCAGATCGAGCACGGCCCAAGGATCGACCAGCATGACGCACAGGCAGGTGCAGCTCAGCAGCGGATCCGGCTGAACCTTGCGTTGGCGAATCTGGCACCAGGCGAGGAGGAGTCCGAGCGCGGCGGCGCGGGTGGCCGGCGGCGGCCA
>JBGPVE010000149.1:0-6940 GCA_041491545.1 Gemmatimonadota bacterium
CCCTCATGGGTGAAGGCGAGGTACTGGCGCGCCCGGGCGTTGATGCGAGCCGGCGCGCCGCGCGCGCGGCGCTCGAAGCCGCCGGGCTCGCTCCATATCGGTTTGCTCCGAAGGAGGGGCTCGCGTTCATCAACGGCACCCAGGCGCAGACCGCGCTGTTGTCGCTCTTGGTGCACGACGCGTGGGTGCTCTGGCGCACCGCGATCGGCGCCGCCGCGATGAGCCTCGAAGCACTCCGCGGAACGCCGGCGCCACTCGACCCACGGATCCATGAAGCCCGACCTCACGAAGGGCAACGACTCGCCGCGCGGATGATGCGCGAGCTGCTGGAGGCGAGCGAGATCCGTGAATCGCACCGACAGAACGATCCGCGGGTGCAGGACGCCTACAGTCTGCGGTGCGCCCCCCAGGTGCTCGGCGCCGTGGCGGATGCGATCCGGTTCGCCGAGACGACGGCGGCGGTCGAGCTCAACGCGTCGACCGACAACCCGCTCGTCTTCGAGAACGGGGACGTCATTTCAGGAGGTAACTTTCACGGACAGCCGGTGGCGCAGGCGCTGGACTTTCTCGCGATCGCGCTCACGACCCTGCAGGCAATCGCCGAGCGCCGGATCGAGCGACTGGTGAATCCCGATCTGTCGCAGGGACTGCCGGCCTTTCTCACCCGCGACCCCGGGCTTCGGTCCGGATACATGATGGTCCAGATCACGGCGGCGTCGTTAGTGGCGGAGTCGCGGTCGCTGGCCATGCCGGCCAGCATCGGCTCGATCCCGACCGATGCCAACCAGGAGGACTTCGTCCCGATGGGCATGGGGGCCGCCTTCAAGGCGCGCCGCATCCTGGCCAACGCTCAGCGCGTGGTGGGCGCCGAGCTGCTTTGCGCGGCGGAGGGCCTCGAGTTTCTCCGGCCGCTCACGCCCGGGCGCGGGGTCCACGGGCTCTATACTCGGCTGCGGGGACTCAAGCCGCCAGTCTTGCCGCTGGACGAGGACCGGCCGCCGGGACCGGATCTCGAGCGGCTGGCGCTCGCCGTGGCTCGGGCGGAGCTCGACCCGGGAGCCGGGGCGTTCCCGGCGTGACTGGCGCCGCCACGTTCTTGCCCCTACCCATCCGTCCCGATATGTTTCTAAGTGCAAGCCCCGTCGCCTGTTTCCCCAGTCAGCCCGAGCCGCATGAGCCTCGAAAAGCTTAAGGACGCCGCGCGGAAGTTCGAGCAAAAGGAGGACTGGCGAAAGGCGATCGAGGCCTACCTCAAAGCCATCCAGCAAATCGAGTCCGGCAAGGACGCCGCGCCCGATCTCTCGCTTTACAATCGGGTCGGCGACCTGTACCTCAAGGTCAGCGACACCGCGTCGGCAGTCCGCCACTATGAGCGCGCGGTCGATCTCTACGCCGATCAGGGATTCTTCAACAACGCCATCGCGCTCTGCGGCAAGATCCTTCGGGTCAATCCCGGCCGCACCCTCACGTACCTTAAGCTCGCCCAGCTCCACGCCCGGAAGAACGTCGTCATCGAAGCCAAGCGGAACTTGTTGGAGTACCTCGAGCGGATGAACGCGCAGGGGCAGCTCGATGAAGCGTTCGGCGCGCTCAAGAGCTTCGCCGATCAGTTTTCCAGTAGTCAGGACATTCGGGTGATGCTCATCGAGCTGCTCCGCGCGGCGTCGAGGACCGACGAGGCGCGGGAGCAGTTGGAGAAGCTGAGCGCGGAGCTCGAAGCGCGAGGCGACGTCGCCGGAGCGCGCACGACCCGCGAGCGCTTGGAGGCGGTGGCCACCGAGGAGCCCGGCCACGCTCCCGAACCGCCCCGTGTGTCCCGCCCCGGTGATCTCGTCTTTCTCGACACCGGCTTTGGGCTCTCCGCCACCGCGGAGCCCGCCGCGCCCGCGCGAGACACGGACCGGCCGCCGCTCGAAGGCCTGATTCCGGAGGGCCTCCTGCTGATCGAGCCGCCGGCCGACGCGGACGCGGGGGCGTCCGCGGATTTGTCACTCATCCAGGACGCGGCCACCGACATCGACTCGGTCGAGGTGGCGCCACCGGGGGAGGCCTTCAGCGGTTTCCAATCGACGGCAATCGAGGGCTCGGTTGTGGAGATGGATGCTGACGAAGCCGCTCCGCTCGAGACGACGCCGCTCGATCCGAGCGCAGACTTCGAGTCCGGACCCATTGTACAGGACGTCACGCCGCTCGACGGACTCATCCTGGAGGTTCCGACCGCAGAGGCCTTAACCATCGACTTCGCCGCGGTCGAATCGGTGGACTTCGAGAGCGTGCAGCTCGGTGAGCTGAGCGAGGCGGCTCTCGACCTGGAGCCAACGGGCGCCGATGCCGTGGAGCCGCCGAGGGAGTCGGCTGAGCCCGAGGTCGATCTCTCGGACGTATTGGCTGAGAGCCTGACCGAGCCGGTGCCCCTGGTTGACGAGGGAGCGCCGACGCACATGGTCGATCTCGATCTCATCGAGCCGGAGGAGTTGCCGCCGGAGAGGGCCGGCGCGGAATCCTCGCCCGGTGCCACACCCGCGGCGACCCCGCTGTCGCACGAGATGGGCGCGGCTGCTTCAGTTGGAACCCCGGCGAGCGCCTCGGAGTCGCTCCTCTCGTTGCTCGAGCATGCTGTGGCCGATCGGCCCGACGACCCATCCGCTCATCGGGCGCTCGCCGACGAGTTGCTGCGGGAAGGTGAAACGGAGCGGGCGGTCTACGAGCTGGAGCTGGCCGCATCAGGATACGAGACCCGCGAAGCCTGGGCTGACGCGGGCGACGTGATCACGCAGGTTGTGGCGCTCCAACCGGACGACATCCGCCACTATCAGAAGCTCGTCGAGCTGGCGTACCGGACCGGTAGCCGGACCCGATTGATCGAGGCGTACCTGGCTCTGGGTGACGCGCTGGTCCGGATGGGAGAGACCGACAAGGCCATCGCGGTGTATGGCCGGGTCACGGATCACGACCCCGAAAACCTTCGCGCCCATCTTGCCCTCGCCGGCCTACAGCCCGCGATGCCCAAGGTGCCTCCGGCGCCACCCGCCGAGGCCATTGTAGACCAGCCGGCGGCTGCCTCGGCGCCGCCACCCGCCGCTCCGCCGAGCACGCCGCGCCCAGCCGGGGATTTCGTCGATCTCGGATCGCTCGTGCTCGAGGAGGGCGCGCCCCGTGACACTCGTATGCGGATCGTGGGCGCGCAGCCGACCCACGATGAGCAGCGCGACTTCGAAGAGATGCTCGCCGAATTCAAGCGAGGCATCGAGCGGAACATCGACGTCGAGGATTACCAGGCCCACTATGAGCTGGGCGTGGCGTTCAAGGAGATGGGCCTGCTCGACGAAGCAATCGCCGAATTCCAGAAGGCGCTCAGGGCACCTGAGGGCAAGCTCCGGACCTCCGAAGCGCTCGGAGTCGCCTTCTTCGACAAGCAGCAGTTCGGAATCGCGGAGACCGTGCTGCGGCGCGCCGTCGACACGCTGGGCGGAGGCGACGATGCCAAGATCGGGCTGCTCTACTGGCTGGGACGCGCCAGCGAGGCCCAAGGCAAGGTGGCGGACTCGCTCACTAGCTACGAGCGCGCACTGGCCGTCGATATCAGGTTCATGGACATCGGCGACCGCGTTCAGCGGTTGGCCGCGGGACGGGGCCAATGAGCTCCGACGTCGCACCGGTCGCCCTCGCGTCATTGCAGGGGTCGATCCGCCCCGGTCTGGAGCGAGTGCAGAAGGAGCTGCGACGGATAGTCGAGGCCGATTTCGAGCTGATCAAGGAGGTGAACTCACACCTCCTGCAGATGCAAGGGAAGCTCTTCCGCCCCACCGTGCTGCTGCTCGCTGATCAAGCCACCGGTGGGCCGACGCCGCGCGCCATCACGTTGGCCGCCGTGATCGAGCTGATCCACCTGGCTACTCTGGTGCACGACGACTCGGTGGACCATTCGGTGCTTCGCCGTGGCATGCCGACCATCAATTCGCTGTTCAGTCACCAGGTGTCGGTCATCATGGGCGACTACCTGTACTCGAGGGCCGTGATCGAGCTGGTGCGGCTGGACGACCTCGAGCCGCTCCGGGTCTTGAGCCGGGTGACAAACGAGATGACGGTCGGTGAGATGCGGCAGCTCTTGGCGCACGATCCGCTCTCCTTCAGCGAGGAGCAGTACGATCTCTTGATCCGGGCCAAGACGGCATCACTCCTCTCGGGCGCGGCGGAGGTCGGCGCGCTCGGGGCCGCCGCGGAGCAGCGCGCGGCGCTCCGTCGCTTCGGCGAGGCGCTCGGCATGGCGTTTCAGATCGTGGATGATCTACTGGACTATACGGAGGATGCCGCCGTGCTGGGTAAACCGTCGGGCTCCGACCTTCGCGAGCATAAGGTCACGTTACCGCTGATCGCGGGTCTCCCCAGAATGACCGATACGGAGCGTCGTGAAGTCGCGCGACTGCTGCATACGGACGACCCGTCGGACGCGCAGATCGCAGGCGTGGTGGATGCGGTGACGCGGGCCGGTGGCCTCGAGTACGCGCGCGAACGGGCGCAGCGGCTCGGCCAGCAGGCCGATGGAGAGCTCGACTCGTTGCCGCCGTCCGTCGCTCGGGACGCGCTCCGGGCGAGCATCAGCTACGTCCTGGACCGCAGAAGCTGATGGCGACCGGTCCCCATCGGCCTGGCTTTTATGTCGGGGTGCTCGTGACCGGCTTTGTCGCCGGTGGGTTTCTGACAGCCTTCCTCCGGCAGTGGCTTCCCGACAGCGCCGCCAAGAGCTTTTTTACCACCACGGCCTCCCCCACCTTCGGGCCTGTTTCCATCGACCTATTGGTGGTAAACTTCACCCTGGGACCGCTGGGGCTGCATGTATCCTTGCTAAGCCTCGTCGGGGTAATCGTTGCGTACCTGATCGCTCGCTCGCTTTTCTAGGGGGGCCCTCCTATGGGAAACCTCGGTTTCACGGAAATCATGCTCATCCTGGTGGTCGTGCTGCTCCTCTTCGGGGCCAAGCGACTGCCGGAAGTCGGGTCCTCGATCGGCAAAGGGATCCGCGAGTTCAAGCGGAGCCTCACCGACACGCAGGACGCCATCTTGAGCAACCCGGACGATCGCCCGAGCGTGCCGCGTCAGGTCGATAGCCCCGCGCAGCCGGCGCCCACGTCGGGCGAGCCTAAGCGGTTATCGCAGTAGGGTATTAGACGGTCGCACGGCGGAGCGGGAAGCAGCGCGGGGGTCCACTCAGTGGACCCCCGCGCTGGTTTCCCGCTCCCGGCCGCTGAGCCGCGTGGCTAGCTCAGGAGCCCCGCACCGGCGCCTCCGGGACGTTGCCTTGCAGCACCTTGCTTCGCTGGTCGACGATATCGGCCCCGGCGCGCAGCCCGCCCAGGTAGGTCTGCACTCGCTCCTGCCGAGCTTGTGACTGCGCCTGCGCGCGGAACTGATCGAGCTGCTTCACGAATGCCGCCGAATCGGCCTTGTCACGCTGCAGAACCTCGAGGACGTAGAGCCCGTCCTTGGTCTCGATGACGCCACTCGTCTTGCCGGGCTCGAGCCCGAAGGCGGTGCCGACGACCACCGCGTTCCGGATGGGCGCGTTGAGCCGTGAGAAGGGACCGAATACCTCGTGCGGAAGCTTGAGCCCATCGGCGGCCTGGGCGAACGTCGCCCCGCCTGCGACTCGCTTCTCCAGCTCCTGGCCGATCTTGCGCGCTTCGCCGATTTTCTTCTGGTCGCGGGCCAGCTGGGTGACCTCGTCCCGAACAGCGGCGAGCGAGGGAACGCCGGCCGCGTGGACGCTGTCCGCGCGGAAGAGGTACAGGCCGATCGGAGTCTCGATGATGGGGCTGATCTGGCCCGGCTTGGCCGTGGCTGCCCAGACACCGGCGTCCGGAAGGGGGAGTACCCCGATCTGCAGCTTTTCGCCGGCCTGTAACGGCTTCGCCTTGCCGATGGGCAGCTTGAGAGCTCGGGCGACGGTATCGAGAGCGGCGGGATCGAGCCGGTCAGCGGCGAGGCGCTCGAGGGAGTCGGCCTGGGCGTCCAAACGATCGCGGTGCGCACCTGTGATCTCAATCGGGATGAGCACATGCCGGCCCTTGGCCTTGTTGCCAGTTCGGCTGCTCACCTGAATGATGTGGAATCCGAATTGGGTGAGGACCGGATCGGAAACGGCGTTGAGCGGCAGCTTGAACGCCGCCGAGTCGAAGGCCGCGGCGAAGGTGCCACGGGTCCACTCGCCCAGCTCGCCGCCTTTGCTGCCGGAGACGGTGTCCGCGGACTCACGCTTGGCGACCTCCGCGAACGGCGCCCCACCCACGATTTCCTTGCGCACCTGCTCGGCCCGCGCGCGCGCAGCCGCCGTGTCAGAGGCGTCCGGCACTCGCGGGATGGAGACGTAGCTCGTGAAGATGGTGGCGGGCCGCTCCAACTCCTTCTTGTGCGCGCCGTAGTAGCTCTCCACCTCCGCCGGCGTGACCGACACGGCCGAGTCCGGCACCGCTTTGGCGGGCACGATCGCGGCGAGGTCGACTTTGGACGTTTCCTTCTGGTCGCGATAGCGATCCCATAGCGCCGACTCCGGCAGATAGACATCCGCCGTCACGGCGCGGTAGAATTTGGTGCGCTGGAGCTGCTCCCGATACTGCGCCTCCATGGCCGGGACGTATTGCTGGGCGACGCTCGAGGCCAGCCACTTCTGGTACTTGGCGGGGTCGAACTGACTGTCGGTCTGGAATTCGGGCAGCCGATAGAATTCGGGCAGCGGTGAGGTGCGGATCGCGTCGACCACCTCGTCGTCGCTCACGTGAATGTCGCGCTTGCGGTACTCGGCCTGGAGCAATTCGTTGGTGACGAACTGATCCCAGACTTCGTTGCGGATGGCGTCGTGCTCGTCGAGGCCAATGCTCTGCGAAGATTGGCGCTGGCGGACGTCGACGGCCTGCTGCACCTCACGCTGATAGGTGCGGGCGTC
>JBGPVE010000150.1:0-6911 GCA_041491545.1 Gemmatimonadota bacterium
CCGTGACGGAACGCGCCGCCGATCAGCCGGCGGAAGCGGCGACGGCAAACGGTCAACGCCCCGCGCTCAGGTTCCGCCGGGGCTCGCGGGCGCCGCTTCGGGGCGGCGAGATGCCGCTCATCGGGGTGGTGCAAGTCGATCTCCCCGCGCCAGCCGAAAGCCCGACCCCGGCGCCAGAGCCGACCGCGGCCAAGCGTCGCGGCCGTCCGCGTAAGCGAAGTGCCGCGCCAGTGACGCAGAGGTTACCGGAAGGCCCACCGATGGACGCGGGACCCGACACCGAGCCGGCCGCCCCGCCGACTCGGCCCAAGCGGCCGCGGCCCCGCGCGAGGAAGAAGGCCGAATGAGCGGAAAACGGGCAGCCAAGCCGCTGCCCGTTCGCTTTTTTCAGCGGCCGACCGAGCTGGTCGCCCGGGAGCTGCTCGGCGCTGTCGTGATGTCGTCGATCGGCGGTCTGGTGACGGCCGGCCGCATCGTTGAGACCGAAGCGTATCTCGGGTGTGACGACCCCGCCTCACACGGCTACCGCGGCCGCCGTACCGAGCACAACGCGGCGCTGTTCGGCGCTCCGGGGACGTGGTATGTGTATCGCTCGTACGGGATGCACTGGTGCGCGAACCTGGTGTGCGGTACCCAAGCCGCGGGCGGCGCCGTGCTGCTCCGGGCGCTAGAGCCGATCGACGGTTTGGAAGCGATGGTGGGTCGGCGCGGGGGCGTGAGCAGAGAACGATTGCTCTGCTCGGGCCCGGGGCGATTGTGTCAAGCGCTTGGGATTACCCGAGCGCTGGATGGGCGATCGATGGCGGCATCCGACGTGCTAGTGCTCCCGAGACGGAGCGGGCGCCGGGAGGATATCGAGGTGACCACGCGAATTGGCATCGCGAAGGCCGCCGATTGGCCGCTTCGATTCACGAGCGCGGCATCACCGTGGGCATCGCGCCCAACAATCAGTAGCCGCCGCTGATTCCTTCGCGCGCGCTGCCCAGGCTGATCCGGAGTCCACCGCTGAAGGTGTGCGTCGACCCGATCAGCAGGCGACCTGACGCGCCACTCGTCAGCGTCTTGTTGCCTTGCGCCGACGTGAGTTGGTATTGGCCGAAGGCGACGAAGCGACCCACCTTGAACTGAAGCCCGCCCACCGCCGTGAGGAATCCGGTCGTGCCCAACGTCGCGGCGTCCTGCTCAGCCTGAGCGAAATCGGCCGGTGAGGCGAAGGAGCCGGGGTTGGGGGGTTGGGGATTCACGACGTGGAGCAGACCAGCGCCGACACCTATATAGGGCTGCGCCGCGGATCTGATCGGGAACGCCATGAGCACGGCCGAGTATTTCCGGATGTCGTTGAAGGTGACCGTCTGGCTGGTCCCGCTCGCGTCGGTGTAGGAGCTTTGCTCGGAGCTGCCGATACCTTCGTCGACCGAGAGCAAAAGACCGGTGCGGCGCGCCGTGATGAGCGTATGGCCGCCGGCCATGAAGATCCCACCCCGGGTCTGCGCCGGTGTCCGGAAGATGAGCACCCCCGCTTGCCCGCCGAGGTACCACTGGAAGTCTCCTTGGACCGGGCCCTGCGCGGCGATAGTTGCCGTGCCGAGGCACAAGGCCAGCGCCGCGACCGGAATGCTGCGGATGAGCTTGCTCATCAGACTGCCTCCCTGGGAGTGACGACGGTGGTTCGGACCCGGTCCGTCAAATTGCAGGATTTGGCGTGGCGTGCCACAGGCTGACCAGGCACCCGGTTCGAAACCAGTAAGCTATTTTGCTGCTGGTGTTTAGGCTACTGATACAGGGAACCGTTCGTCGAGGGGACGACCGAACTAGCAGCCCCTCACGTGCAAAGACCGGGCCCCGGCCCATGCCCGCTGGTGGCAGTGCTGCCACCAGCCGATCATGCTATACGAGGCCCAGTCGACGACCGACTTTTCGAAACGCCGCCAGGGCCTGATCGAGGTGCTCCCGCGTATGAGCCGCCGACACCTGGCAGCGAACCCGGGCCTGCCCCTGCGGCACCACTGGATAGCCAAATCCGGTGACGAATACTCCCTCCGCCAGCAACGCTTCGCTCATCCGGATGGCGAGCGCAGTCTCGCCCAGGATCACCGGCACGATCGGGGTTTCACCCGGAAGTGGGCGGAAGCCGAGCGCGGCGAGCTGCTCGCGAAAGTAGCGGGCGTTCTCTCGCAGCGCGGTGACCCGTTCGGGATGGGCTTCAAGATACTCGACGCTGGCGAGCGCGCTTGCCGCCACGGTGGGCGGGAGCGCGTTGGAGAAGAGTTGGGGACGGGCGCGCTGGGTGAGATAGTCGCACACGGTGGTGGAGGCCGCTACAAACCCGCCGGCGGCACCGCCCAGCGCCTTCCCCAACGTGGAGGTAATCATGTCGATTTCGCCGACGAGGCCGAAATGCTCCGCCGTGCCGCGGCCATGGGCGCCGAGGACGCCGGTCGCGTGGGAATCGTCGACGACGAGCACGGCATCGTGCTCGCGGCAGATTGCCACCAACTCCGGCAGCTTGGCGATGGCGCCTTCCATCGAAAAGATGCCGTCGGTGATCACCATCCGGACGCGGCGGCTGGAGGCGGCGCGGAGCTTCTCGCGGAGGTCGTCCAGATCGGCGTGGCGGTAGACCGCGGTCTGGCACTTGGTGATGGCTTTGGCAAGCCGAATGCCGTCGATGATCGACGCATGATTGAGCTGATCGCTGATGACGATATCTTCCTCGCCCAGCAGCGTGCCGGGCACAGCCTCATTGGCGTTCCAGCAGCTCACGAAGCTGAGTGACGCCTCGGTGCCGACTAGGCGCGCGCAGGCCTCCTCGAGGTCGCGGTGGATCGTGAAAGTGCCACAGATGAAGCGGACCGACCCGGTGCCGGCCCCGAAGCGATCGAGCGCCCGTTTGCCGGCCGCAACGACCTCGGGCTGAGCACTCAAGCCGAGATAGTTGTTGGACGAGAGGATGATGACTTCGCCCCGCCCCTCCATGCGGACGACCGGTCCTTGCGGGCTATCGAGATAGTTGAGCCGCTTGTAGACGCCGTCCCGCCGGAACTCTTCCAACTGACCGGCGAGTCGCTGCTCCAGGCTCGTGGTAACGCTGGTCATCCGCCAATCTCCAGAATCACCTTACCGGCTTGGCCTTCCTTGATGACGCGAATCGCATCGGCGATGCGCTCGAGCGGGAAGCGATGGGTGACGACCGGACGCGGATCGAGCTGCCCCGCGCGGAGAAAACGCCGCATCTGCTGCCAGGTCTCGTACATTTTGCGACCGGTCACGCCGTAGAGGGTGAGGCCCTTGAAAATAACGTCGCGGGCGAAGTCTACCTCGGTCGGGCGGCTGGGCGTACCCAGCATGTTGACCCGACCACCGAGCCGCGCCGCCGCAAACGCCTGGGCATGACCGGAAGGGTGTCCGCTCATCTCGCACACCAGATCGACACCGTCGCCCAGCGTGAGCTCCCGCGCCCGGGCCACGACGTCCTCTTCGGCGGGATTGACGATCACGTGGGCGCCCATGCAGCGCGCGATCTCGAGCCGACGGGGGTTGTAGTCGCTGGCGATGACGAGTGAAGCGCCCGCCGCCCGTGCCACGCCGACCGCGAAGCAGCCGATCGGCCCGCAACCCAGCACGAGCACGGTGCTGCCGGGCACCGATGCCTCGAGCACGGTGTGGAATGCGTTGCCCATCGGATCCATGATCGCGCCGATCTCGGTCGGGATGCCGTCGAGGGGGATCACGTTGGAGGCCGGCATCGCGATGTATTCGGCGAAGGCGCCGTCCCGGTCAACGCCGATGATCTGGGTGCGCTGGCAGAGGTGCGCGTTGCCGGTGCGGCATTGCAGGCAGTGGCCGCAGACGATGTGACCTTCCGCCGTCACCAGATCACCGGGAGCGAGGAGGGCTGCGGCCTCGGCCTCGGCGCCGAGCCGCACGATCTCGCCGGCGAACTCGTGGCCGATCACGACCGGCGGCCGGAGCCGGGCACTGGCCCAACTGTCCCACTCCCAAATGTGCAGGTCGGTGCCGCAGACGCCGGCGTGGCGGACCCGAATCAGGACGTCGTTCGGGCCGCAGGCCGGCACCGGCACGTCCCGAAGAACCATTCCGGGTCCAGCCGTCTCTTTCAGGAGGGCTCGCATGGTGCCTTGTGATAAAGTGGGCGAAATATAAGGCGGACGGGGCGGAATGGCGGCTGTGGGTCGGGGGAGGTGCCCGTTCGAATCAGGAATGGATCAAGAGGCCACCAGGTCGCCCTGCAAGTCACAGGGCTCGGTCTCGGGTTTGGTGAGAATGATGCCGCGGGAAGGCGTGGTCCGGCGTCGGGGCTTTCCGACCTTCTCACGGCTCCAGCCATCGTACAGCGACAAGAGCGCCTCGGGCTTGAGCCCCGAGGTGCCCGGCAACAGGACGTGGAGGCCGTGGCACGCGGTGCGAGCCTTGAGCGCTCTGACGAGATCCGCGCAGGTCGCCGAGTCCAGCTCGCCCAAGGTTCCGGCATCGAGCACGGTCATGGCGACGGCATCGGCGACGGGCGGAAGCCAGCGTCCGAAGTCGACGACGTAGGCCACGAAGGACGCGGTCAGCGCCTCGCTCTCGAAGCGGGATTCGATGCGGTCGACGGTGCCCAGATCGCCGGCCATGAAGGTGACCGCCATGTCGTGCGCGGCGAGGAGACAGGCGATCGATTCGGCGCTCGGCCCGACCACGACCGCGTGATCGTCGGGCTCGATCCGGCGGAGGAGCCCGACCACGGCGCAATCCGGCTCGAGGCCCCAGTGGGTCGGCTGCCGCTGCGCGTCGCGCAGGCTCTTCACGTACTGGCGCCATTGACGATAGGATTTGAGCTTGAGGCGCTTCTTGATCAGATCGTCCACGTAGTCCACCATCAGGACCTCGGTGAGCACGAACTGACCTTCGGCGCTCGCGAGGAGCTCGGTGGCCGCCTCCTCGCCAAGGCGAAGGAGCTCGTTGCGGGCCACGGAATTCTTGTAACTCTCGATCCGCTGCAGGATGTATTCGTCGTACTGCTGCCGCAGCGAGGGCCGCGGGCGGCGGCGGCGCTCCACGTGGAGGGCTTCGGCGGCGGTCAGCATGCGATGGCGCCGGCTACGGCTGCGCCCAACAGATCCATCAGTCCTGTCCCAGAAGCAGAATACGGAGAGTGGCCAACGCGAGTCCTGCAAACTGGTAAGTGTCGGGTAGAGTGTCAACATGCCGGTGTTCCTTCGCGAAGCACCGCGCCTTTCAGATACCCCGTCTCGGGGATCGTCAGTACCTCCGGGTGATCCTCGCCTTGGCCGAGCAGGGTTTCGAGCACGATGCGCCGGCCGCTGTCGCTCGCCGCCTCAACGAGCATGTCGAGAAACTCGGCGCGGCGTACATGAAAGGAGCAAGACGCCGTGAGCAACGCGCCACCCGGCGCGAGCAGGCGCATCGCGCGCAGGTTGATCTCGCGGTAGCCGCGAAGGGCTTGCGCCACAGCGGATCGAGACTTGGCGAACGCCGGTGGATCGAGCACAATGGTCTCGAAGCGCTCGCGGGCGCGCTCCCAGGTTCGCAGAGCGTCGAAGGCATCGGCCTCGCGCCACTCGATGTTGGTGAGACCGTTGCGTTGCGCGTTCTCCGCGCCTCGGGCCAGGGCCTCGGCACTGGTGTCGAGCGCCACCACATGGGCGGACCGACCGGCCAGGTGCAGGGCGAAGGAGCCGTGGTAGGCAAAGCAGTCGAGGGCGCGGCCGCCCGGCACCGCAAGGGATCCGGCCAAGAGTCGGTTGGGCCGCTGGTCCAAGAACGCGCCGGTTTTCTGTCCGGTGCGGAGGGCGGCGAGGTAGCGGATGGACCCTTCCCGAACCTCGACCCACTCGGGCACGCTACCGTGTGCCACGACGATCTCGTCGGGGAGCCCCTCGCGCCGGCGGACAGCGGCATCGTGGCGGAGCAGGATGCCCTCGGGGGCGAGCACCTCGCGCAGTGCTCCGACGACATCGAGGCGCATGGTCTCGAGGCCGGCGGAGAGCAGTTGGGCCACGGCCCAGCGATCGTAGCGGTCCACCACCAGCGACGGAAGACCGTCACCCTCGCCATGGACCACGCGGTAGGCCGAGGCGTCGATCCCCTCGCGCCGCACGAGGCACGCCGCGAGCCGCTGCCGCCACCACTCGGCGTCGACGGGTCGATCGGTCCGCTCGAGGAGGCGCAAGCGAATTTCGGAGCGCGGCGAATAGAGCGCTTGACCGATAAAGCGGCGGCGAGGATCAAATACGCGGACCAGCCCCGGATCGGGCGGTTCGTCCAGTACCTCGCTGCGGTAGATCCAGGGGTGACCGCGAACCCAACGCTCCGCGCCGCGAGCGGTGACGCGAACGTCGGTCACGCCCGGTCGGGTCGGAGGGCCGTGGCCCCTCGCAGATAGCAGTGCTTGATTTCCGCGCGGGTCCGGCTGGTGTAGGCGTGCACCAGAAGCCGAATGCACTTGGGAAGTGAGCCCGGGACCGGAATCTCGGTCGCATGCAGCAGCGCGACGATGTTCCAGCCGAAATCCTCCGCGGCACGGGCCGGAAAGGCGGCGTCGAGATCGCGGGTCACCGTGAAAAACGCGCTCACGATGTCATCGGGCCGAAGATCGTTGGCCTCGATCAAGGCGCGGAGCAACTCGTCGGTGGCCTCAAGGATCTGGGCGGGGTCATTTTGCTCGACCGTGGTGGCGCCGCGAATGCCATGGAGGCGGGGGAGGGAGATGTCAGGCATGGGGCATAATCTAGCTTCGGTTCTTACACTCATGCTCGTCACCGATGACAATCTGGTGGCGGGACGGGACCTGGTGGCGGTCGTGCAAGCGGCCGAGCGAGGCGGAGCCACATCGGTCGAGCTCAGACTCAAGGCCGCCACCGGGCGGCACCTGGCAGAGACGGCACGCG
>JBGPVE010000151.1:0-6865 GCA_041491545.1 Gemmatimonadota bacterium
CGTTCGGACGGGCGCTCGACGCCATCAATCCGCCTCAGGCGGCTCGGCTCAACCTCGCGTTGCTCCACCTGCAGCGCCGCCAGATTCAGCCGGCCCTCGAGGTGTATCGCCGAGTGCTCGCGGATCATCCGGAGCATGCGGCCGCGTGGACCGGCGTCGGGCTCGTGCTGATGGAGCTGCGTCGCTACACCGACGCGCGCACGGCGTTCAGTCGCGCGGTCGAGGCCGATCCCAAGCTCGCGGCCGCGCACTATAACCTGAGCTTCACCTTGAGCCAGCTCGGTGACTTCGACGGCGCGCTCCGGGCGACGAAGCGCGCGCTGGAGCTGGAGCCGTTCTACGTTCCGCAAAAGTACCAGCTCACGATCGACCTGCAGTTCGAGGATCCCACCATCGCGGTGCCGCCCGAGCTGGCCGCGGACGTGACCGCGGGGGAAATCGGCGACGAATTCGCGTTCGATCCATCGGCGCTCGATCGGTTGTTCGAGGAGCTCTCGCCGGCGCCGGAAACGCTTGGGTCGGTCTCGCCCGCGCCGAGCGATCCGTTAGCCCTTGCGCGCGACTATGTCAGCAAGGGCATGCTCGACCGGGCGATGGCGGAGCTGAGCCGGGCCCGCGCTCGGGGTGCGGCGGCGAGCGGGGCGACGGTGCTGCTGGGCGACATCTTCGCGCGTCGCGGACTGCACGGCGAGGCGCTGGAGCGGTATCGCGAGGCCCGCGCGGTCGAACCGCACAACCCGGAGGCGATGCTGGGCGAGATCCGGACGCTCCTCGCGCTCGGTCGTCCGGGGGACGCTGCGCCGCTCGCGGAAGCGCTCGTCAAGGGCGCACCGGAGCAAGTCGACGCCCAGGTGGCGCTCGCCCGCGTGCGCCTCGACTTGGGCGATGCGGTCGGCGCCCTCGAGGCGGCGCGCGCGGCGCAGTCGCTCGCGCCCGGGCGCGCGGACCTCTTGCACCTCCAGGCACGCATCTCCGTGCGTCTGGGAGACCGGACCGGTGCCCTCGATGCCTATCGGGCGGCGCTCGGCATCGACGGCTCCTTCGTGCAGGTGTGGTACGAGCTGGGGCAACTCGAGGAGGCACGCGAGGATCTGGGGCGCGCCCGGGAAGCGTACGATCGCGCGCTGGAGATCCTACCCACGTTTACCCAGGCGGCGCTGGCGCTGGCGAGCCTGCTGCAGCGAACCGAGTCGGCGGCGGCGGCGGTGAATCTACTGATCGGGGTGCTGGAGACCGATCCCTACGAGCTCGATGCGCTCGCGGCGCTCGGCCGCACGCTGCTCGACGACGGTCGCACCCCCGAAGCCCTCGCCGCGCTGGAGCGGGCCCTCCGATTCGATCCGGGCCACCGCATGGCGCTGTTCTATCGCGGGGTGGCTCGAGCCCGGCAGCGGCGTTACGAGGAGGCCGTGGAAGACTGGGATCGCGTCATTCAGCTCGATCCGATGGGTCCGCTCGCGGCCGACGCGCGGAGTCGCGCGCGGTCGGCCCGCGATCTGCAACATATCTTCGCGACTCCGGTGGGGTGATCCGTGGCGATCGAGGGCCCCCTCAAAGAGCTCAACATTCACGATGTATTCCAGCTGCTGGACCTGGGCCGGAAGACCGGGGTGTTGCGGGTCACCTCCGAGCTCCGGCAGAACGCGGGAGTGGTGTACTTCGAGCGCGGAGCCGTGATTGCCGCCCTGATCTCGAGCAACCCGCACCCGCTGGGTGAGATGTTGCTGCGCTCCGGCAAGATCAGCGACGGGGACCTGGCTCGCGCCCGCGCGGTCCAGGCGGCCGGCGACGCACGCCGCCTCGGGGAGATCCTCGTCGGCATCGAAGCGGTGAGCCGGCGAGAGCTGGAGCGCTGCGTTCGCGCGCAGGTCGAAGAGGTCGTGTTCGAGCTGATGAGCTGGTCGGAGGGGTACTTCTCGTTTGTGGACGGCGCCGCCGATCACCAGGGTGTGGAGGCGACCGCCAGCATCCCCACCGAAGCGCTGCTCATGGAAGCCGCGCGCCGCATCGACGAGTGGGCTCGTATCGAGACCAAGATTCCGCACCTCGGCGTGGTCCCGCGGCTCAAGGCTTCCGACCAAGGGGCGGTGGGCCCGCTCGATCTCGTGCCGTTCGAATGGGAGGTGCTGGCCGCGGTCGATGGGCAGCGCGATCTCCGCGATATCGCCGAAGAGCTGGGCCGGTCCGAGTTCGACGTCGCCCGCACGATTTACGGCCTCACCGCCGCGGGCGTGGTCGAGCTGGACGGTCTTCGCCCCGGAAGCATTCAGAGTAGCACCGCCGAGCGACCGGCACCCCAGGGCGTGTCGCTGGTGGACGAGCACCTGGCGCTGGGCGACTTCGACGCGGCTCGCGCCGCGGCGGAGGCGCTGGTGGCGGCCGCTCCCGAAAAGGCGGAGCACCGCATGGCCCTTGGACGCGCGCTCCTCGCGCTGGGTCTCTACGATGAAGCAGAGGCAGTGCTGGAGACAGCGCTCCATCTGGGGCCGCAGCTCATCGGCGCTCGACGGTTGCTCGGTCTCGCGCAGGCCGGCATGGGTCGCTACGCCGACGCGCTCGAGAGCTGGGATCGCTGGGCGCGCGCTACCCCGCGACGGCCGGAGGAGGATGCCCGCTCGACCGAGGTGGAGCGGCTCCGCGCGGCGGTCGCCATCGTGCTGGATGCATTGCGAGGTCGCCATGTCTGACGACATCCGGGGCATGACCGCACAGCTCGCGGCGGAGCCGGGAAGCCTCGTCTTCCTCGAGCTGGGTGAGGCGCTACGCCGGCGAGGGCAGCTCGATGCGGCGTACAAGGTCGCGCGGGCCGGGGTGCAGCGGTACCCGGAGCTCGCCCGGGCCCACGACCTCATCGCGCGGATTCTCAGCGATCGCGGCGAGCCGGAACGCGCCTTCGACGCATGGGCCGCGGCGCTGCGCTTCGATCCCGGACTCGTCGGCGCCCACAAGGGGCTCGGCTTCCTCTACCATCAGACGGGTGATCCGGCCTCGGCCGAAAAGCACTTGGCATACGCGGCGCAGGTGGACTCGACCGACGCGGGTGTCGCCGCCGCGCTCGCGCGGGTTCGGACGGGGGCTCCTGTTGCCAAGTCAGATGCGGTGGCGAGAGCGGCGCCGCCGCCGCCGGCGCCTGCCGCGCCCTCCGAGTCGACGGACGATGCCGACCGCCCGGTTCGCGCGGAAGCTCGAGGCCTTCCGTTCTCCTTTGATGATGGGGAGGAAGGGTCTGGCGATGGTCGAGAGGGGAGCGGCCGGGATGGGAACGGCCGACACTCCGACGTGGAAGACAGCGTCTTCGCCGGGCTCGACGGCGGCGCCGATGGTCTGCTGCTGGTGGATGCCAACGGCCGTCGGTTGGGCGGCGGGCTCCGCAGCCCGGGCGGCGGCGAAGTCGCGGATCAAGTCGCGGCACAGCTCGCGGGCGTCTCCAAAGAGGCCGAGCGCACCGCGCGGCTGCTCTCGCTGGGTGAGTGGCAGAGTGTCGCCGTCGAGTGCCCCGACGGCAATCTCCTGCTCACGGCGCCGACCGGCACCACGCTCCTGCTGACCGTGCGGGGCGCGGAGATGCCGATGGGTCGTGTCGCGCGCTTCGCCGAGCGGGCGTCGGCCGCCGCGAAGGCTTGGCTGGAGCGGTCCGAATGACGGATCCCACGCCGGTGCTCGATCGGCTCACCGCCGTCCGCGGTATCCGCGGATCGGTCTTGGTCTCGGTCGCCGACGGTCTGGTCGTCGCAGAGTCGCTGATGACCGGTGTCGACGGGCGGGCCGTGGCGGCGTTGGCGGCGAGCTTGGCGAATCGGCTGCGCCGAGCCGTGAAGCATGCGGGGCGGTGCGAGCCGTCGTTCCTCCAGCTGCAGGCGCAAGGTGGAGCGGTGCTGGCGGTGCCGTGCGGCACCGAGCTCGTGCTCGTCGCCGTCACGGGCCCGGACGCCAACGTGGGCTTGGCGCGACTCGAGATGCTGGACGCCGCGGGGAGACTCGTCTAGTGCGGAGCGTCGAGCCCTGGGTCACGGCTCCGCTGGAGCGTTTCCTGGCCGAGTCCTCGGCCCGCCTTGCGCTGCTCACGACCACGTCGGGGCAGGTCATCGCTCAGCACGGCTTCACCCGCTCGCTCGACGTGATGACGGCGGCGGCGCTCGGCGCGGCGATCCTCGCGTCGACCGAAGAGCTGGCGCGGCTGGTCGGGTCGTCCCGCTTTCTCTCGTTGGTGCATCAGGGCACTCAGCAGAACGTGTTCCTCTCGGGTTTCGAGACGCCGCGCGGCCGTTGGATCGCGCTGGTCGTGTTCGACGGCGAAACCACGATGGGATTGGTCCAGCTCTTCTTCGATCAGTTGGTGGCGGAGCTCGTCACGGCGGCGCCTCGGAGCGAGCCTTCGAGGCAACAGGTGCTGCCGCAAGACTTCGAGCGCGAGCTGAATGCCAGCCTCCGCGCGCTCTTCGGACGGTGACGCCATGTCACTCGTAAACTTCGCGGCGCGCGAGATCACCTGCAAGATCGTCTACTACGGGCCGGGACGCTCGGGAAAGACGTCGAACTTGCAGTACATCTTCGGTCGGGTGCCCGAGGCGCGCCGGGGTCGGATGGTGTCGCTCGCGACCCAGACCGATCGGACGCTGTTCTTCGATTTCCTGCCGCTCGATCTCGGGAGCATCTCCGGCTTCGCGACCAAGTTTCAGCTCTACACCGTTCCGGGCCAGAGCTACTACAGCTCGACCCGGAGGCTCGTGTTGCAGGGCGCCGACGGCGTCGTCTTCGTCGCCGACAGTCAGGCCCGGCGGTTCGAGGACAACGTCGAGAGCCTGCAGGACATGCAGCAAAACCTGTTGGGCCAGGGCGTCGACGTGCGCCAAGTCCCGATGGTATTCCAGTACAACAAGCAGGACCTGCCGGCGGACCTGATCCTCACGCCGGCCGAGCTGGATGACGCGCTCAACTTCCGCAGCGCGCAGAGCTATGCGGCCGATGCACTGCACGGGAGCGGAGTCTTCGAGACGCTCAAGGGAATCTCCGAGCTGGTGCTGCGGCGGCTCGCCGCGGGGAGCCCGGTTCCATGACGGCGGCGCTGAACCCGCATGCCCGTTTCGACACCCTCGTGGTGGGCGCGGCCAATCGGCTTGCCGTCACGGCGGCCAAGGCCGTGGCCGAGTCGCCCGGCGCGGTCTACAACCCGCTCTTCGTTTACGCCAAGCCGGGCTTGGGGAAGACCCATCTGCTCATGGCCATCGGACACGGAGCCCAGGCCATCAACCCGGGGATCGCGGTCGAGTATCTCACGTTGGATAATTTCGTCGAAGCCTTCCATGCGGCGATCGCGTCGGGGCAGGGCGAAGCGTACCGAAAGCGATTCCTCGAAGTCGATCTCCTGCTGGTGGACGACGTGCAGTTTCTCACCAACCAGCGTGAGACGCAGGCCGAGCTGCTGCGTATCATCGACGGCATGCAGACCGCGAGCCGGCAGATCGTCCTCACCTCGGATCGGCCGCCGGCCGAAATCGAAGCGCTGGACGAGCGGCTGATCCGTCGCTTTGCCGGTGGACTGGTGATCGACATCGCGGTGCCCGACTACGAGACCCGCGTCGCGATTCTGCGACGAAAGGCCGAGGAGCGCCGTGTGGTGCTCGCGCCCGGCGTCCTGGAGGCGGTGGCCAAGCTGGGGATCGACAACGTGCGCGAGCTGGTCGGCGCGCTCAACCGACTGGCCGCGCATCAGGCGGTGAGCGAGCGGCCGCTGGTGGCCACGCAGGTCGCCGAGCTGCTCGGGATGTCCGCCGTACCACGGGCGAGCCCGCACGCGGCGGCGACCGGCAACGGCGCACCGCCGAGCGCAGAGCCGGCCGCCGCGCCATCGGCGGGCGCGCCACCCAGCGATGCGCCGTCGAGCGACGCACCGGGCCAGCTCGCCGATGAATTCGGTGATTTCCTGTCCGAGGTGAGCGCCGCGGTTTCGCAGCAGATCGAAGCGTGGCGCGGCAAGATCGGCGCGGCCATCCTCCGCTGGGAGGGCGAAGGCTACCAGATACGGCGACTGGCGGTGCTCCTGGAACAGGAGATCTCGCAGGATCCCGAGCAGGCGCTGCGCGCCTTCGAGGCCGACGCGCGGCGGCTGGAGGAGCTGCGCACCGAGGCGGCGGGCATCGTCGCTGATCTCGCCGGATCGCCCGTCTTCCGCGATCCCGACGGCGTCCCGGCCGCCGAGGCGCTGGTGCAGCAGGCGCGGGAGGGCGCGCATCCTCCCCCCGGTCCATCGGCTCAGTGGGGACTCGAGGCGCTCATCGAAGGCCAGGGCAACCGTGTCGCGCTGCAGGCCGCCAGGACCGTCGCGGCTCATCCGGGGACGAAGTACAACCCGCTGGTCATCGTGGGCGCGAGCGGCGTCGGGAAGACGCATCTGCTCCACGCCATCGGCAATCTGCTCGTCGCTCAGGGGCTCGGCGTCGTGGCCTGCTTGAGCGCCGAAGAGTTCACCGGTGAGCTGATCGAGGCGATCGACCGCGATGCCGTCTCCAAATGGCGGTCGCGGTTCCGTCGGATCGACGCGTTCCTGCTGGACGACGTCCAGTTGGTAGCGGAGAAAGATCGCTCGCAGGAAGAGTTGTTCTTTCTCTTCAATCTGTTCCTCGAGAGCAGCCGCCAGATGGTCTTCACCTCGGCGGTGCCCTTGCCGGAGTTGCGCGGGCTCGAGCCCAGGCTCCGAACCCGGCTCGAGGGCGGCCTCGTCGTCGACCTGCCGCCACCGGATCGTGAGGTCCGCCAGCGGATCGTCGAGCGACTGGTCAACGAGGCGGGCGACATGGCGGACCCAGACGTTGCGCCATATCTCGCGGGCCGGCCGGCCGAGTCGGTCCGCAATCTCCAAGGACTA
>JBGPVE010000152.1:0-6824 GCA_041491545.1 Gemmatimonadota bacterium
CGGCGGAATCGACCATGGGCGCTCGATTCGCCACGGCCAGGGTCGGCGCGGCGGTGGGGGTCTCGGGTGCGGGTGCGGGTGCGACCGGGTGCGTGGCCGTGGCGCACGCCGTGAGGGCGAGCACCGAGGACAGCAGAGCGAGACGGGGGTTCAAGGAGCGCCTCCGAAGGGTTCGCGCGGGACAGCACCGTAAAGAGACGCGCGAGATTACCCGGCGGAGGGTCGGATTGTCAAGCGAGCGTAGGGGGCCTACACGGCGTCGCTCAAGCTGGTGAACTCGAAGTCGTGCACCTTGAGGCGGGGCGCCGCCCAATTCGCGGATGCCCGGCCGCTCGGACCGAAGGCATCGAGCTTGTTCAGGAAGAAGAATGGCGACTCGTTAAACCGCAGATTCTTGATCGCCTTCGCGACCTTCCCATTTTCGATCAGGAATGTTCCATCCCGCGTCACGCCGGTCAACAACAGGGTCCGGTCGTTAAGCGGAGCCACTGCGGTGAAGTGATGGACCCAGATGCCACGCTTAGTCGACGCAATCATCTGCTCCAGCGTCTGCTTCGAGCCCGCGATGTCGAGCTTGGCCCGACCGAGCGGGTTTCCGAGCGGCTTCCGATTGTGCCGGCTGGCATACCACGGATCCCAAGCCAGGTTCGTCAATATCCCACGCTCAAACCAGTGGGTGCGCGAAAAGAGGCTGCCATCATCATTCAATGGGCTGAACGGCAAGTCCGGATCCTCGGGATCGTACAGAATCTCGACTCGTTCGTCCGCCATCTTGAGCCCGATCTTGTTCCCACCTTCCTTCTTCGAATACGCAGTCACACCCTCATCAGCCAGAAACGCGCTCATGAAACGGGTCGGATCGCCGGTGACGGTCGCCATGAGTTGGGCAACGGCCTCGGGTTCCAGAATCACAGTGTAGCGGCCCGGCTCGACCGCCACCGGCTTGTCGCTCCGCTGACACAAGTCGACCGACCGCTCCACTACGACTTCCGGGTCGACATGCGAAAAGTCCTCTCCTCCGGCCCAGGCCCAGCCCGACCCCTTCCCGTCTTTGGTTCGGGCCGTCATCGCGAACTCGCCGTACGTGTTGCGCGTATGCCCCCGGAAGCCGGCTGAATTCATCACGAGCAGAAAGCCCGCTGTAACCTCCACCGTTCCCGCCGCGATGAGTCCAGCGGCGGCCGCCCGCGCTGCTGCGTTTCGGGCGACGTCGCCCTGAAACTTGGATGCTCCGGCATTCACACTGGCGTCGAAATAGATACGTGGATCGGCAAATGTAGCCGGCGGCGCCAGATCCTCTCCGGTCTCGATGCTGTCCTTTTCATTCGCCCTCGCCGCTTCCTCGGTCGTCCGTACCAGCTCGACCAGCCCCTCGGTGTCGGTCCGACTGGTGCCGCCAATCGCGGCCTTGCCGTCGAGGTTGACGACGAGGCGTATGTCCAGGGTATCCTCGCTCTCCATCGTGGGCGTCTTGTTGTTCGCGAATCTCGTCCGCACGGTAACGTGGTGCGCCACGTTGACGGTCGCCTTCCCGTTCGCGCTCACCCTGGCGAGCACCTCCCTCGACACCGCCTCTGCCTCACTGGGCGTGATCAGCAGGAGCGGATTTTCCACTGCTAATCGCTTCATCATCATGGATGTCGTTTCTCAGGCTTCTTTGCCGTCGCTCATCACGTTGAGTTGCCGCACCAGCGCAGGCACCGTACACGCCCCCACGAACTCCAAGCGGTCGGGATCAGACTGGTCGACGCTGATGCTCTCGAGTTTGGCACTGCCGACCCCACCGAGCGCGACGAGGCTCTGCCAGAACCGCGGCAGCGTGAACTGCAGCCCCATGTCGACGACCGCGGCACCGAGCTTCCCTCTGACGATTTCGTAGGCGGCGGATGCCGTGACCTGAACGTTCAATTGCTGCTGGTCCGAGGAGAGGTACGCGTCCTCGACGTAGTAGCCCTGCTTGATATTCGCGACGAGATCGTCAAGCGACGTCGTGCCCGCGCCTGGCTTGAGTGTGAGGTTCGGCAGCTGAAGGATGGGCTGGAGTCGTCCCGTCCGCGCAGCGCACCCGTGCGATCGCACCGGCATGCTCTGGCGCGCGTACCAGGCGGCAAGCGCCGGCGCGGTCGCTCGCGTTGTCACGAAGTCCACCACGGTGCCGTCCTGCACCAGGGTGAACTCCTCAGGTTTCACGCCTTCCTCATCCCACCCGGTCGTTCCCGTCGCGCGCGGCCGGGAGCGATCGCCGGTGATCGTCACGTGCTTGGAGCCGAGCTGGTAATGCCCGACGATGTCCTCAGGCGGCATCGCGAACGTCGTTCCCGACTCGTTCGCCTTAGTGCCGAGCGCGCGGTCCAGCTCGAGCGCGCGACTGGTCGGTCGCAACAGGGCGGCCATCACGCGCGTGCCCAGCACCACGTCGCAGCGTCCGATCGCCGCGGTCTTGAACGGCCGAGCCGCTTGCCGAACCGCATCCTGAGCCGCACGCGGCCACTCGGCTTTGAGATTCGCCTTGGCCAGAGTCTCGTAGCCGTAGCCGCCGGAGGGCAGCTCCACTTCCGCGTACCCAAAGAGCCGCCTATCCCCCGGCCGAGCCGAATAGGCCATGACACGGGGATTCGATTCATAGATCCGCTGGCCGATCATCGAGCCTTCGGTCGAAGCGAACAGGCGATCGGACTTGCTCCAGTACACCTGCGCGCCGCATCGGGCTTCCTTGATCTTCTTCGCCTCCGTCATGCCGTCGCGGTAGATCTGGAGATACTGGGCGATCGGAATGGTGAACGGATCCGTTTCGATCGGCGTCTCCCAGCGACCGTCGGGCACCACGGGGGCCGCCGCATATTCCCAGGCGGTGGGCAACCGCTGCCGGCCGTCCCGCGCAAACCCGGCGGCATACCGCGCGAAGCGCTCCACACCCTCCGGGGTCAGCGTCGAGCCGCCAGCAAAGCCCCAGGCGCCATCGATCACTACGCGTACCCCCACGGTGACCCGGCTGCTGACGGCCGGGAGCATGAACGTGATGTCAGCGGGTATGGTGCCGGTATTCATGCTGAGCAGAAGCAGGCGACTCTGATTGATACGCACGTCTGCGTACTTTGCACCGGCCGCTCGCGCGGCATCGAGCGCGCGCATCGCGAGCGCCCGAACGTCGGCGTCGTCATAAGGCGCCGCGGCGCCATCCAACAACTCGTCCGCGGAGTGCCGTGCGGCCAACCACGAGCTGGGCAACAAGGGTGCGCCGATCAAGCCGGCGGCCGCGGTCGTCGCGTGCCTCACGAACAGCCGGCGCGTTAACGGCATAGCTAGTACCGCACCCGGACGCCGATGGTGCCGACGCGCCCCGGGAGCGGTAAGTAATTGAACCGACCCCGCTTGATTCCCTGATTGGTGACGTCCTCGACGTTCAGATACGCGGCAAGCATCCGCGTCAGCTGCTGATCGACCGCGAGATTCAGCTTCACTACCGCGGGACGCTCGCCATAGTAATCAGCCAGGCTCACGCTCGGACATGGACCCATACCACCGGTACACGCGTAGTACGACAACCAGTCGTAGGCCAGCCACTTGCCCTGGTAGGCCAGTCCGGCCGTCAGGCCCGTCCGTCGCAGCAACCACGCATTGAGCGTAAGCCCGGCGGTGTGCCACGGCGTATTCTGCATCTGCTGTCCGACCCGGAGCGACGCGTCTGCCGGAACGTTACCGAGATCTTCCGGACGGCTGTGCGTGACGGCAAAGTTCCCTCGCAGCGTCAGGCGATCGAGCTCGAGCGTGCCCTCGAATTCCCACCCGGTGTTCTTCACCCGCGCGACGTTGATGTACTGCGCTGTAAAGGGGAAGACCTGGAAATTCGTCACACCGTCGATCAGGTCCTTGGCCGTTTGATGATAGTAGGTCACGCTCAGCGAGCCGCGGCGTCCCAGCACGAGGTCGAGCCCCGCATCGGGCCCGATCTGCTGCTCCGGCCTCAACCCAGGGCTCGGCAACTGGACGAAAACGCCCGGGATGATATCCATGCTGTCCTTAGTACCGAAGGTCGGCGGGCGGATGGCTTCGCCGTAGGACGTCCGGAGTTTCATCGTGGCTGCGCCGAACTGGTGCACGTAGGTCAGCCCCACCTTGGTCGAGCGCGGCCAGTGCACGGTGCTGCCGAAGTCCGAGTTACCCTCGATCCGTAGGGCGCCTGTAAGGAAGAGTGTCTCGCGCAGGTTCATCGCCGCTTGAGCGAACACCCCTGTGTTCGTCGTGCGAGCGCGGCTTCCGCTGATCTCGTGCCCCGGGGCGATCACCAGGGGGAGCGTACTCACCGCGCCGTCCGTGAAGAACGTGTTGAGCGTGTAGACGTAGTGATCGGCTCCGGCCGTCAGGGTCCCGCTGATCCCTGACCCCAGCGTCGCCGTGGCAGTGGTACGATACGCGACCGACAGCCGCTGCTGCTGTTGCTCGACGACCGTCAGCAGCGTGTCCGCCGGCGTGGTAAGCCGTCGCTGGTATTGAATGTTCGAGCTGTGTAGGCGATCGACGCCCACCGTGGCGCTGTGTTGCCACCACGGCAGAGGCTGATAGGCCACCTGCGCCCCGTAGGTCTCAAACCGAGTCTGGATCCGCTGGAACTGCGGAACCGCCGCGGGTGCGAGGAGCGAGCCCGAGCCCGGCTCGTTCCCTGACTGCTCGAAGCGCGCGGTCAGGTCGACCGTGAGCGGTCCCTGTTCGAATCGACTGGCGGCATTCAGGCTCGGGGTCGATTCCTTGAACCCGACGGTCCACGCCCCAGTCCGTCGGTAGCCGCCGCCAATCCGATAGTTGGCCGGGCCCATATTCCCCGAGATCGCAGCCGCATACTCCTGCCGGAGGGCACCACTCTCCGGAAACGCGCTCTCCACCCGGCCGAGCCCGGCCTGGGCCTCAAGTTGGGGCCCCTGACGGCCTCCCGCGCCTCGCTTGGTGAAGATCTGTATGACGCCACCCATCGCATCCGAGCCATAGACAGCCGAGGCCTGCGGTCCCCGCAACACTTCGATCCGCTCGATGCTTTGTGGATCGATCGACAGGGATATGTGTTGGGCAGTCTCAATGCCGTCGATATACACCTTCGGCGGACTACCTCCGCCGATCGCACTCACACCCCGCAACGAGACGTTCATCACATAGATCGCGTCCGTAGCATCCGGCTCCCAGACCACCGCTCCCGGCACCGCGAGCTGGAGCAGCTGGTCGAACCGCCGCGGATGCAGCCGTTCGATGTCCTCGGACGTGATGACGGTGATCGGCGTCGGCAGCGCCTTCACTTCGGTCGGGATCAGCGTCCCCGTCGTCACGACCTCATCCAGCCGCTGCACCGACTTCTCCAGCGCGAGATCCGCTGTCGCCTCTTGATCCGCGCTCACCCTGACCGACGCCGTTTCCGACACGTAGCCGATGTATCGCGCCCGCACTACATACGTCCCCGGCGCCATCTCCGCGATCCGGTAGCGTCCGTCGTTCCCCGTCGTAGCGCTCCGCGAGGTGCCCTCGACCACGACCGACGCGCCTACAAGCGCAGACCCCGACTTCCTGTCCGTCACGCGCCCCACGATTCTTCCACTCGCCTGGGGCCCGCGCGGGTCCACCGGCGGCTTCTTGGCGAGCGCCATCTGCCCATCCGACGACACCACGACGTCGAGCCCGGTATCGTACAGCACCGCGGTGAGCGCCGCGCCGAGCGTGATGCTCGCCGCCTTGAGCGTCACCGGCGTCTGTGCCGGAACTTGGTCTCGGCTGTAGATGAGCCGGATGCCGGCGCGGTTCGCGATCTCGTCCAGCGCGGCCGTCAACGGCGCTCCATCGAGATCGAGCGAGACCTGGCGCTTGAGCAGCGCCGACTGGCTCGCGTCCACCAGCCGGTGGGTGCTGGGGATGACGCTCACGAACCGGGGCGCGCGGGTGGCGAGCTGCTCCTGTCCTCGCATCTGGCCGGCGGTTCCCAGCAGGAGGGCGAGCCAGACCACCGGAACCACGATCCTGCAAGGATGCATGACGGTTCTCCGGGTTAGCGGGCCACCGGCCGCGCATAGAGCGTGACGCGATCGCCCCGGCGCTCCAAGCGAACGCCGAGGGAGAGGGCGAGCAGGTCGAGCATTTCGGGCGTGGGCTGATCGCCCAGCGACGCGGTGAGGCGCCGCGAGCCGAGCGAGCTGTCGGACAGCGTGAAGTCGAGATCGAACCAGCGGCTGAGCCGGGGGAGCGCCTCGCGGAGTGGCGCATCCTTGAAGACCAGCCGGCCCTCGGTCCAGCCGAGGTACGGCGCGAGGTCGCCGGCATCGAGGACGGACACCGGCCCGCCGCGGTCGGTCTTCCCCACCTGCCCCCGGCTCAGGAGCGTGCCGTGGCCGTCCGGCGCGGTGCCGGAGTGGAGCACGACCCGACCCTCGGCGACGGCGACCTGCGCGCCGGAATCCGCCGGATAGGCGCGGACCACGAACGCGGTGCCGATGTCCTCGGTCACGGCGGTCGCGGTATGCACGAGGAACTTGGACGCGGCGTCGTGGCGCACGTCGAAGTACGCCTCGCCCTCGAGGAAGACCTCGCGATCGCCCGTGCCGAAGGCGGCCGGCACCACGAGCCGGCTGGCGACGCCGAGGAGCACGTGAGTGCCGTCCTTGAGGTGGAAGTCGGCGCGCTGCGCGGGACGGGTCAGGTATTCGCGCGGGGCGGCCGCATGCACGGCAGCGTTCTCGCGGCGACCGATCACGCCCAACGATACGGCGCCGGCGGCAAGGAGCAGCACCGCGGCCGCGGCCGCCGCCGCGTACTGGAAGCCGCGATTCCTCGGCAAGGCGAAGCGCACC
>JBGPVE010000153.1:0-6811 GCA_041491545.1 Gemmatimonadota bacterium
CATGTGCGTTTTCCGGCGAATTTGAGAGCAAGAATCGGATAGCCCCCGCCGCCAGCTTGAGGTACTCTGAGCGGCGGGGGAGCAGGACTACGTGCTCGGCACCGACGACGTGGAGCTTGCGCGGCTTGGGCTCCAGCATCAGGTATGGCGTCCTGTCATGCTCGCCGCCTGGCAGCGTGCTGGCATCACTGCTGGATGGCGCGTCGCCGATATCGGGGCTGGCCCTGGCTATGCGACCGTCGATCTCGCTGAGATGGTGGGGCCGGCGGGCCGGGTGGTGAGTGTCGAGCGGTCGGGCCGCTTCGTCGCGGCGGCTGCGGGCGCCTGCCGACTTCGCGGGCTCGACAATGTGGAACTGATTGAGGCCGACCTAATGGACACCGATCTGCAGCTCGCGGGCTTTGATGCCGCCTGGTGCCGATGGGTGGCGTCCTTCGTGCCTTCGCCGGCTCGGCTCGTGGCTACAGTAGCCCGGGCACTCCGTCCTGGCGGGGTCGTGGTGTTTCACGAGTATGTCGACTACGGGACCTGGCGCTTGGCGCCTCGGCGACGTGTGGTGGAGGAGTTCGTCGGCGAGGTGATGGCGAGCTGACGGGCGAGCGGGGGCGAACCCGACGTGGCGCTGGCCCTCCCGGCGCTCCTCGCTGATGCCGGGCTCGCGCCGCAGCACGTGGCGCCGCTCGTATTCGCAACGCAGCCCCGGCACTTCGTGTGGCAGTGGCCGGCGGCGTTCATCGACGTGAATCTCCAGCGGTTGGTGCAGTTGGGTCGAGCGACGGCGCCCTGGGCCGAGCGGGTGCGCGAGGAACTTGAGGAAGCCAAGAACGACGCACGGACCATTATGATCACGCCGATGGTGCTTGAGATCATTGCGGTAAAACAGTGACGCCCCGGTCACCACGAGCAGGATCAGTCCGTCGTACACCACCACCGCAAGCAGCCAGGCCACTCGGCATCGATAGCGCTGTGATCCGGATCCAAGCACCAGTCTGCTGCCCAGCACTTGGCCGCGACTACATCTGACGCCGGCGCCGCCGCGCTCTCGAGATCGAGCTAACCTACGCGCCGGTGCACGCCAGTCATCGGCTCCCTTCGGAAGCAGCCGGGGCCCTGCAGCCGAACAGGCCGAACCGCACGAGCATGCGCTCGAGCGGGCAGAAGCCCGTGAACGAGCTCTGCAGTAGGTTGAGCCCCACGAACGCCGTGAACAGGAACCAGCCGGGGTGGATCCACCAGCCCAGCGCGAGCGAGGCGAGCACGAACGTGCCCGCGAAGCGGCGAACGATCATCTCGGTGCGCATGACTCCCTCCTTATTCTTAGTGCCGGGATTTGCCCCGGTTGAGCTCCCAGTAGAGCAGCGGGACCACGACCATCGTGAGCCCCGTCGCCACCACCGCCCCGCTGATAAGGGCGACCGCCAGACCCTGGAAGATCGGGTCCAGCACCATGACTAGGCCGCCGATCACAACCGCGGCGGCCGTGAGCGCGATCGGCCGGAACCGGACGGTTCCCGCCTCGATCACCGCGTCACGGAGCGCGGATCCACGCGTCTCCGCGAGCTGGATGAAGTCGACCAGGAGGATCGAGTTCCGGACGATGATCCCCGCCAGGGCGATCATGCCGATCATGGACGTCGCCGTGAAGAACGCGCCCGTCGCCGCGTGCCCGGGCAGGATCCCGATCAGCGTGAGCGGGATCGGCGCCATGATGACGAGCGGTACGCTGAACGATTGGAACCAGCCGACCACCAGCACGTAGATGAGCAGCAGCACGGCGGCGAAGGCGATGCCCAGGTCGCGGAAGACCTCGATCGTGATCTGCCACTCGCCGTCCCACTTGAGCGCCGTCTGGTCGAGCCGGGTCGGCTGGACCGCGTTGTATCGGGCGATGGGCCGGCCCCGCACCCGGACGGAGTCGAGGCTCCGATTCATCGACAGAATCGCGTAGACCGGCGACTCGATGGTGCCCGCCACGTCGCCGGTCACGTAGATCACCGGCCGGAGATCCCGCCGGAAGCGCGTCGGCTCCCGGGTCGAGGTGTCCACCGACACGAAGCGGCTGAGCGGCTGGGCCCCCAGGGCCGTGGGCACCGGGAGCGCCAACAGTCCCTCGACCGACGACCGGTCGGCGAGTGACAGCCGCGGCACGATCGCGATCCCCTCTCGCGCTGTGGGCACCGCCGCCAGCCCGGACGGAGCGCCCGCTTCGGCGAGCAGCACGGTCTCCGCGATGCCCTGCACGCTGGCGCCGGCGGCACCGGCGCGGTCTCGATTCACCCTGAGTGCCACTCGCGGCTGCGGCGCCTCCACGGTCCAGTCTACGTCCACCACGCCCGGCGTGGTCTCGAACACCCGCGTCACCGCGTTCGCCGTCTCGAGCCGCACGCTATCGCTGGGACCGTAGACCTCCGCGACGAGGGTGGACAGGACCGGCGGCCCGGGGGGGATCTCGGCGATCTTCGCGCTCGCGCCGTAGCGGTCGGCGATCGAGTCGATGGCGGGCCGCACCGCCACCGCGATCGGGTGGCTCTGGCGTGACCGATCACCCTTGGACACGAGATTCACCTGTACGTCGGCCACGTTCGCGCCGCGGCGCAGGAAATAATGCCGGACCAGGCCGTTGAAGTTGAAGGGCGCCGCCGTGCCGGCGTAGACCTCCGTGCTGCGCACTTCCGGGACCGACCGCAGGTAGCCGGCGATCTCAGTCCCGAGCGCGGCGGACGTCTCCAGCGTAGCACCCTCGGGGAGGTCCAGGATCACCTGCAGCTCGCTCTTGTTGTCGAACGGCAGCATCTTGACCGTCACGACCTTGAGTGCGAGCAGCCCCACAGACGCCCCGAGCAGCAGGACCACCGTCCCGTAGAACGCCCGCCGCCGGCCGCGCCGCTCCATGAGCGCCGTCATGAGCCGCGCGTAGGCGCGGCCGAAGCGGGACTCGGCGGCACCACCCTGGGCCGGCGTGCCGTGCCCCACCATCTCCGGCACGTGGCCGCGCAGGAGCCGCAGGGCAACGTACGGCGTCACGACGAACGCGACGCCGAGCGAGGCCAGCATGGCCACCGACGCGCCCACCGGGATCGGCCGCATGTACGGGCCCATAAGGCCCGAGACGAAGGCCATGGGCAGGATCGCGGCGATGACCGTGAACGTGGCGAGGATCGTCGGGTTGCCCACCTCGTCCACGCCCTCTACCGCGGCCTCCTCCGGCGTCTTCCCGCCGAAGCTCAGGTGGCGGTAGAGGTTTTCCACCACGACGATCGCGTCGTCCACCAGGATGCCGATCGAGAAGATCAGCGCGAACAGCGTGATCCGATTGAGGGTGTAGCCCAGCGCGTAGTAGGTGAACAGCGTGAGCGCGAGCGTCACCGGGACCGCCACGAGCACGACGAGCGCCTCGCGCCAGCCGAGGAAGATGCCGATCAGCACCGTGACGGACAGGGTGGCGATGAGGAGGTGGAGGATCAGCTCGCTCGCCTTGTCGCTCGCGGTCTCTCCGTAGTTCCGGGTCACGTCGATCCGCACGTCGGCCGGCACGAGGCGCCCCCGCGCGGCATCCACCCGCGCGAGCACCGCGTGGGCCACCCCGGTGGCGTTCGCGCCCCGGCGTTTGGCGATGCTGATGGTCACGGCGGCTTCCGGCCCTTCGCCGCGCACCGCATGGGTCACGTAGGCCGTGGGCTCGCCGAAGTCATCTGCGATCCGGGCCACGCTCCTGAGATACACCGGCGCGCCGGCCCGCACCCCGACGACCACGCCGCCGACGTCGCCCACCGTTCGAAGCGGCGCGCCAACCCGGAGCAGATACGTCTCGTCCGCGCTCGCGAACTCGTCTGCCTGGCGCCGGATGTTGCCCGCGCGGAGCGCCCCCATCACCTCCCCCGACGTCACCCCCGCGGCCGTGAGCCGGGCCGGGTCGAGCATCACCCGGATCTGCCGCGGCTCGCCGCCCACCACGAACGTCTCGGCCACGTCCGTGACGGTGCGGATCTCGTCCTCAACGTGGGTCGCGAGCACCCGAAGCTCGTTCGAGCCGTAACCGTGGGAGCTCAGCGTGAGCGTGAGAATCGGCACGTCGTCGATCGAATGCGGCTTGACGAGCGGCGGTAGAGCGCCGGGTGGCGTCTGGTCCGCGGCGGCGAGCAGCTTGGCGTGAACCTTCACGACACTCCGGTCTTGATCTTCTCCCACGCGGAAGCGGACTGTCACGAGCGCGCCGCCGTCCCCGGCGGAGGAGTACACGTGCTCCACGCCAGGTATCTCCCACATCCGGCGCTCGACCGGCCGCACCAGCAGATTTTCCGTCTCGCTCGGCGTCGCCCCCGGCATCGCGAGGAACACGTCGATCATCGGCACGGAGATCTGCGGCTCTTCTTCCCGAGGCGTCGCGAGCACCGCGAGCGCGCCCGCGGCGAGTGCCGCCACGATGATGAGCGGCGTGAGCTTCGACTGGAGAAACCCGCGCGCGAGCCGACCGGAGACACCCAGCTTCACTTGGCCGCCTCCTCCGGGACCGCGACGAGCACCTGCTCGCCCGCCTTGAGCCCGGACAGGACCTCCACATCCGACCCCAGAGCGCGGCCGAGGCGCACCCAGCGAAGGTCCGGTCCCGCCGTGGCGGCGAGCCGCACGCCGGTGAGATCCCCCTCGCGCACGACCGCGCCCGCGGGCACGACGACCACCCGCCGCATCCCCTGGGGAAGGAGCAGCGTCGCCGCGCCACCGCTCACGAGTCCGCCGCTGGCGTTGCTCACCAGCGCGTTCACGGTGTAGAGCGCCCCGCCCTGAGCCGGCACCGCCCCTTCGACCACGCCCACCGCCGGATGTCCCTCGATGGTGGCCTCGACCCGCTGGCCGGCCCGGAGCGCTTGCGCCGTCATCGGCGCGACGGTCACCGCGATCCGCAGGCGCGACGCGTCCTCCACTTCCACGACCAGCGCGCCCGGCGCCACGAAGCTGCCGGGGTCCACCGCGCGCCGGGTGACGACACCGGCGAATGGCGCCCGGAGCTCGGCGTATGCCCGGACCGCGCCGAGCTGCTCGCGGGCGGCGCGGGCCGCGGCGAGCCCCGCCTCCGCGCGCGCGAGACCGGTTTCCGTAGCCTCGACCTGCACCCGGGTCGCGGCGCTGTCGGCGTAGAGCGCGCGGAAGCGCTCGGCGTTCACGACGGCGTCGCTATGCACGGCTTCCGCCTCCGCGATCCGCGCCTTGGCCTGAGCCTCCTGGGCGGCGAGGTCGCGGGCGTCGATTCGGACGAGCAGTTGGCCTTCGCGCACCCGGTCGCCTTCGTGGACCAGCACATCGGTCACCGCACCCATCAGTCGCGTCGACAGCCCAGCTCGCCGGACCGGTTGGGCCACGCCCGCCGCTTCGAGCAGCGCCGGGATCGTCGTGTCCCGCGCCGCGACCCTCGCGCTCGCCCGCCGCGCCGGGCCCGCCGAGCCCGCGTCGCTCTTCCGCTCGGTCTCGCGGCCGCAGCCGAGCACCGCGGTCGTGGCGAGGGAGGCGAGCAACACCGTCCGGACGGGGTTGTCAACGATCCAGCGCATCGAACACCTCGAGGTCGAGTCCCATAGCCTGGCGCCGCGCCGCGGCGGCGGCGATCACGTCGTACCGGCCCTGCGCGAATGCGAGCCGGGAGCGCATCTCGGCGGCGTTGGCGTCGAGCAGCTCGACGACGCCGGCGAGCCCGCCGTCGTACTTGCGCGCCACGATGCGGTGCGCTTCACCGCTCTGCACCACCGCGCGCTCGGCGATGCTCAGCCGCTCCAGCGCGACGGCGAGCGCCTCCTCCGCCTGGGTTACCTCGAGGCGCGCCTGCGCGGCCGCGGCTTCCGCCTGTGCCGCAGTCGCCGCTTGGCGCCCGCGGGCCGCTCGGGTTTCGCCCAGCTCGGCACCGCCGGAGAAAGGCCGCCAGTCCAGCATCACGCCCACGGTCCAGCTCTCGTGTCCGAAGTAGGGCCCGGACGCCGAGTTCCAATCGAGCCTGCCGAAGCTGCTGAGGCGCGGCAGGAACGCCGCCCGCGCCCGCGCCAGATCGGCGCGCGTGGCTGCAGCGGCCAGTCCGGCCGCGCGCACGTCCGCCCGGCGATCGGGGTCCCCCGAGTCGGCGGCCGCCCGTGTGGCCACGTCCCGCACTGTCCCGATCGGGGGCAGGCTATCCGGCAGCGTGAATGCCGTGTCGGCCGGCGTGCCAAGAGTCACCGCGAGCCGACGGCGGGCGAGTCGCATGTCGCTCCGCGCGGCCGAGAGGTCCGACTCGATCTCGCCGGCCTTTACGTCGGCCAGAAGCACGTCCGACTTGGTCACCATGCCGTTTCGGTGAAGCGCGTCCGCCTGTCGGGCGTGGCCCCGCGCCGACCCCAGCCCCGCCTCGAGTGTGGCCACCTGCTCCTCTAGCAGGACGGCAGCGAAGTAGGTGCGGATCACGTCGGCGCGCGTCGCCGCACGGGTCCACTCCTCCGCGCTCCGAGTGGCCTCCCGACCCCTCACCGCCGCCCGGCGGGCGAATAGCCCGCCTGGATCCAGCAGGGGAAGCTCCGCGACCAAGGCCGAACCGAAGTTGCTGATGGGTGCTGGGTCGTTGAGCCGGGGCGGGTCGAAGGCGGCCGGCGTCACCAGCCGCTGGCGCAGGGTTGACCCGAACGCACCCAACGGGTCGGTCGTCCGGACGAAGCCGTTCTCGGCCCGCAGCGTCGGCAGCACCCCCCGGAAGGCGCTGGTCGCCTGTCCCGCGGCCTCGGCTGACCGGCCAGCCGCCACCCGGTTCGGGTACGCCGCCTGGTCCGCCCGGCGGAGCGCGTCGGCCAGCGTC
>JBGPVE010000154.1:0-6802 GCA_041491545.1 Gemmatimonadota bacterium
AAGCTCCACAGATTCAATCCCGTCACGCCCGCCTCACCGAAGCGGTTGAACAGCCAGCCACCCACGACCGCCCCCACGACCCCGAGCACGACATCGGTCACGACACCTTCACCGGTCTTGTTGACGATCTTGCTGCCCAAGAAACCGGCGATCAGGCCCAGCACGATCCAGGCGAGAATCGACATATGTGGACCTTCCCCTCGTAAAGGTGTACCCACCCGAAGACATGCAACTGCTTGCACCGCGATTGCCGACACGACTGGCGCGCGTGGGGCGCTAACGTCTCGCCCCACTTTGCTAAGCTAGCGAATCGCGCGGGCACACGCCGTGATACGAGTCACGCGCCTACTGCTTGCGAACCGTGTCCCTCTTGATCGCTTTGGTGCCGTGCTTGCGAACCGTGTCCGTCTGGACCACCGTATCGTGGGTGACGATCGCGGTATCCTGCATTTGTCGCTTGGTGACAACGGTATCGGCCGAGTGACGATCGCCGGCGGCCGTGTCGCGATCGGTCTCGGGCCTGGTGCAGCCCATCGCGAGCGTCAGCATTGCGCAGCCTGCTACCCAGAACTTCATAGATGCCTCACTGTGGAGGAGGACGACGGTTCAGGGATCGAATATGTCCGGGATCGGTCTCCGGCGCGGTGATGGGTCTCACCGGTCGCTGTGACCTACCGCACAGCGGCAATGGTCACGCGGCGCACTATTTGAGGCGCACTATTTGAATGGTGCTCCTTACCGACGCCGTAGACACTTCTGGGGATCGGGAAATACCTTGTCGGAAGACCTCATGCCACGGCTCCGACCGGCGCTGCTCGCTCCTGCGGCGAGCCTTTGCCTCTTCGCGGGGAGCCTCTGCCTGTCGGCGGGGAGCCGTTTCCTGCCGATGGTGGGTCCCTGCTCGATGGAAGATCTCTGCGATTCTCCCCCATGCGCCTGACCAGCCGCCAGCGCTTCCTGTTGTTCGCGCTCTCCTGCGGCGCGATCCTGCTCCTCCTTCTGCTCGCCTATGTCAGTACCGTCGAGCGCAACGTCGCCCGAGATGCAGTCGTGCAGACGGAAAGTGTCTTAGAGGCCTCGCGCGAAGTGGTCGGGAGCTTGGTCGATGCCGAGACGGGGCAACGCGGGTACCTGATCACGGGCGATGAGCGGTACCTCGAGCCCTATGAGGCCGGGACACGGAAGGGCGAAACGGCGCTGGCCCGCCTCACCTCGCTCGTCGCCGGCAGCCCCGCCCAGGCGGCTCGCGTCGATACGCTGCGCGGGGTCACCGAGCGCAAGCGGAGCGAGTTGGCCCGCACGATCGAGGTGCGCCGCGCGGAAGGTGAGTCAGCGGCGCAGGCGATCGTCCGGCATAACGGAGGCCGACAGCTCATGGACTCCGTTCGCGCGCTCGCCGGACGGATCGAGACGGCGGAGCGGGACCTGCTGAGCCGCCGTGACGAACGCGAGCGCGCCTTGCGCCGCGGCACCATCGCCATCCTGCTCGGCGGCGGCATGATAGCGCTGATGCTGGTGGTGATCAGCAGCGCAGCCCTGGTGGGGTCCGCCGCGACTGAGGCGCGGCTTACCGACGAGCTCACGCGACAGACCCGCGTCCTCGCCGAATCCGAGTCCCGGATCTCCGCCATCGTCGTTTCGGCGATGGACGCGATCGTCGGCAAGACGCTGGAGGGCACGGTCACGAGCTGGAACGCTGCCGCCGAGCGGATCTTCGGCTACACTGCGGCGGAGATGATTGGCCAGCCGATCTATCGGCTGATTCCGCCAGCGCTGCACGCGGCCGAGCGGGATATGATCGCGCGGATCGCGCGAGGGGAGCGGGTGGAGTTGTCGGAGACGGAACGGATCACGAAAGACGGCCGGTGGATTGTCGTCGGTCTCAGCATCTCCCCGATTCTGGATGCGTCGGGAGCCGTGATCGGCGCGTCCTCGATCAAGCGGGACATCACCGAGCGCAAGCGGGCGGAAGCGGAGCTGGAGCAGTCGAACGTGCAGCTCCACGACCAGGCGGCGGAACTGAAGATGCAGGCCACCGAGCTGCAAGCGACGACGGACGAGCTGACGGAGCAACAGTGGCGCACCGAGCGGGCGCTCGAGGAGCTGCGTGGTAGCGAGGTGCGGTACCGCTCCCTCGCTATGGCGACGGCGAGCTTGGTCTGGGCGATTCGCGCCGACGGCAGACTCGAATACATCCACGGTTCCTGGTCGGAGCTCAGCGGTCAGTCGGTCGAGGACGCCCAGGGAGGCGGCTGGCTGCAGGTGGTGCACGCCGACGATCGGGCCCGCGCCACCTCCGAATGGGATCGGGCGCTCGCCATGGGGACGCCGCTGGAGCTCGAATTTCGAGTGCAGGCGCGCGGCGGGGGCATCCGTCATCTGCGGCTGGTAGGGGTACCCGTTGTCCAGCAGATGGGGGGACGCGAGTGGGTGGGGACCATCCGCGACCTCACCGCGCAGCGTGAAGCGGAGGCCTCGGCGCGCCTAATCGAAGGGGAGCGGCGATTGGCCTTCGAGGCGGCGGGTCTCGGCACTTGGGTGTGGGATCCCGCCGCCGACGTGCTGGCTGGGGACGCGACCTATCGCCAAGCGCTCGGGCTCTCCGGCGACGCCGATGTGTCGTCCTCCGCTCTTGCCGCGGCGGTACATCCCGACGATCGGGAGGAGGTCGAGGCGGCCAGGCGCCAGATGCTGAGTAGTGGCACGGACCACGAAATGGAGTTCCGCGTGGTCTGGCCGGACAGCAGCATTCACTGGCTCGCCGCCCGCGGGCGCGCGTTCTTCGAGTCGGACGGGCGGCCGGTGGCGGTGCGCGGCATCGTGATGAGCATCGACCTACGAAGGCAATTGGAGGCGCGCCTCGAGCAGGCGCAGCGCATGGATGCGGTCGGCAAGCTGGCCGGCGGTGTGGCCCACGAGGCGAACAATCAGATGACGGTGGTGCTGGGCTCCGCGGCCTTCGCGCTGCGTCGCCCCGATCTGCCGGCGGAGGCACGCGCTGAGCTGGAACAGATTCGCCGAGCGGCGGAACGGACGGCCGGCATCACTCGACAACTGCTGGCGTTTGGGCGGCGTCAGTTCCTCAAGCCGACGTCGCTCGATCTCAACCGGCTGTTGGAGGACTTCGTCCCATTTCTGCGGCGCACGCTGGACGAGCGCAGCGACGTCGTCCTGCATCTTTCGCCGCGGCTCGGCCCAGTGCTCGCGGATCGCGGGCAGCTGGAGCAGGTGCTCGTCAATCTCGCCCTCAATGCGCGGGACGCCATGCCCGAGGGGGGGCTCATGACGATCGAGACGGACGCGATCGCCGCAGCTGAGTGCGATCGCGCAGCCGCCCCGGACGCGACCCGTGGCCGGTACGCGGCGCTCGTCGTGAGCGACACCGGATCGGGCATGGACGACGCCACGCTCAAGCACATCTTCGAGCCGTTCTTCACGACCAAGCCGGTGGGGCAGGGCACCGGACTCGGCCTTTCGACGGTGTACGGGATCGTCAAGCAGCTTGGCGGCGACATTCAAGTACGAAGCGCGCCAGGGCAGGGCACGCGATTCCGGCTCCATCTGCCACTGGCCGACGCCGTCAGCCCGGCGGTCGGGCCGGCGACGGCCGTGCCGCTCACGTCGGCCGCGGGCACCGTGCTTGTCGTGGAGGACGAGCCGCTGGTGCGGTCGCTCGCGGCGCGCACTCTCCGCGAGCAAGGGTACACCGTGCTCGAGGCGGAACATGGAGCGGCGGCGCTGGAGCTGCTGCGGCGCCACTTCGGGCCGGTGCATGCGGTGGTATCTGATGTGGCGATGCCGGTGATGAGCGGCCGCGAGCTTGCCGAGCGGCTGCCCGAGTCGCACCGCGGGGTGCCGGTGCTTCTCATATCGGGTCATACGGAGGATGAGCTGGTGCAGCGCGGGCTCTTCGACGGGCGTCAGGTGCTGCTGCCGAAGCCGTTCATGCCGGAACAACTGGTCGCTGCGGTGCAGGCGCTGGTCATGCGGTCTGCCCGCGATACCGCCAGGGCGAGCAGCTGACTTCTGGCAACGCTGACGGTCCTACTTCAGCGATGCCAGGTCGATGACGAAGCGGTACTTCACGTCACTCTTGAGCATCCGCTCGTAGGCGTCGTTGATCTTGCCCATCGGGATGATTTCAACGTCGGAGACGATGTTGTGCTCGGCGCAGAAGTCGAGCATCTCCTGCGTCTCTCGGATCCCACCGATCAACGAGCCGGCCAACTGCCGTCGCTTGAAGATCAGATCACCCACGCTGGGTGAGGGATGCGGATGGTCCGGTACGCCCACGAGGCAAAGCGTACCGTCCCGCTTGAGCAACTCGAGGTACGCGTCCAGGTCGTGCGGTGCGGCCACGGTATCGAGGATAAAGTCGAAACTCAAGGCGTGCTTCCTCAGCTCGTCGGGGTTCCTCGAGACGACCACCTCGTCGGCGCCCAGCCGCTTGGCGTCCGCGGTCTTGCCCGGCGATGTCGTGAACAGCACGACGTGCGCGCCGAATGCGTGGGCGAACTTGACGCCCATATGCCCCAAGCCGCCGAGCCCGACGATGCCGACCTTGTCCCCGGCGGTGACTTCCCAATGACGGAGCGGGGAATAGGTCGTGATGCCCGCGCACAGGAGCGGCCCGACCGCCGCCAGGTCGAGCATTTCGGAGACGTGCAGGACGAAGTGCTCGTCGACCACGATCTGCGTGGAGTAGCCGCCGTAGGTCCGCTCGCCGGTGTGCTTGTCCGGGCTGTTGTACGTGAAGGTGATCTCGTTCCGGCAGTACTGCTCTAAGCCTTCGCGGCAATCGGGGCACGTGCGGCAGGAATCGACCATGCAGCCGACACCGGCCAGGTCGCCTTCCCTGAACGTGGAGACCTGCTCCCCGGCCTTGACGACACGGCCGACGATCTCGTGCCCGGGTACAAGCGGGTAGACGGTGCTCTGCCATTCGTTGCGGACCTGGTGTAGATCTGAATGACAGACGCCGCAGTATAGGATCTCGATCTGAACGTCGCGTGGACCTGGCGCGCGGCGTTGAAACCGGAATGGGGCCAGCGGTGTAACGGGGCTTTGAGCGGCGTATCCGAGGCTTTCGACGGCGGGTGGTTGCGCTCGGGGTTCGCGGAGAGCGCTCTGCGCTTGCTCGATGCTGCTCATGGTCTACTCCTTATATAGGCGGCTCGAAAGGTCCCGGCATCCCGGGACCCGTCGGATTGGCGCTATCTAAGTGCGACTACTCGGCTGCGCAATGCCGGACCGCGCCCTGCCCCCCCGCTTCACCGATGGGGCGCTGGCGGCGCACTCCTGCAATTCGCCGCGCGAGGACGTGGCTTCACGCTACGCCGACCGGCCTTGACAACTGCCCTCTCCCGCCGCTACTGTCGGCTTGTCTCCGTCTTTTTTCTCCAGCCGATGAAGCCGCACTCCCCGCCGCCGCCGAGCGATGAGACCCTTCGTCGGCAGCATTCGGTCTGGTATCAGCGGCGCCCGAGCAACGCTGTTGGATTGCTGCACGGGGCCGCTTCTCCGTAAATCCCCCGTCGATCCGAAACGGCGAACCTTCCGGGGCGGTAGTGATCAAGATGATGCTTGCACCACGCTACACAATCGTCTTGCGGGTCGGAATTCGAAGCTGTTCCTGGGCCATGGCCGCCGCGCTTGGCGCCCTGCCCGGGGCGGCCCAAACGCGCATCACCGTCGGGCCGCCGGCCCAAATCAGCCGGCCCGAGCGCGATACGGCTATCATCGAGACGTTCGCGGCCGCCGATCCGGTCGACGCGTCGCGACTGATCGTCTGCATCATGAGCGCGGACCAGGACGGGCGCCGAGGCACGGCGGCCTATTGGTCCGGCGACAGTGGCCGCACTTGGACGCGCGCCGCGGATTTCGACGTCAAGGGGATGGACCCCGCCTGCGCCATCGACCGCTACCACCGGACCTACGTGACAACCATGGCCGCCGTCTCGCCGGCCAAGGCCGAGCTGCGAGTGGCGCGGTCACCCACCTGGCCGCCGCGGTTCATCGTCGGGGTCATCGACTCTCTCTCGGGTGGGATGTTCGGCCGGCCCTACGCCATCGCCGACGTCGGCAGTGGGAAATACCCCGGCCGGATCTACGTCTACGGCCAGACCAATCGCCCGGCGACCGAAGGGGCCGATGCCAACCTGCAAGGCCTCGCATTGTGGTACTCGCGCGACGGGGGCGCCACGTTCAGCCCGGCCGTCGAGCGATTTCCCGACGACGCCAGTCGGGTTTACGGGCCCGGCAATACCGTGATCATGGCGGATGGGACATTCGCCGGAATCGTGACGGAGGCCGTGCAGCCCGCTGGGCGGGGAGCGGGGAGCGTCAAGCTGATCACCTCCTCCGACGGCGGCCGCACGCTGAATCCCGCCGTCATCGTGAGCAACCGCGACATCCCGGGAATGGGCGGACCGCGGGACATCCCGAGTCTGGCGGTCGACGCGAGCCCGAGTGCCTTTCACGATCGGCTCTACGTCGTGTGGCCCGACAAGCGGTTCTTCGGACGCACCCGGATGTTGATCTCGTATTCGATCGGGCAGGGGCAGAGCTGGTCGTATCCGAAGCCGGTCGACCGGGCGGAACCGCGTCCCGCCGGCCGCGGCGACGCGGGTGTCGCGACGATGCCGGTCGTCGCCGTCAGCGGCGACGGTGTGGTCGGCGTGCAGTGGCACGAGGTCCGCGATTCGGCGTCCTATGCGTCCGGCTACGAAGTCCGCTTCGCCGCGTCGTTCGATGGCGGCGAGACTTTCACGCCGAGCGTCGTCGTCGCGCGGGTCGATGGACA
>JBGPVE010000155.1:0-6756 GCA_041491545.1 Gemmatimonadota bacterium
CCAGCACGTCGGCCGACTGGATGTCGTCCACCAGGTGGGTATGGCAGTCGATGAGGCCCGGCACGACCGTGTAGCGGGAGAGATCGATGACCCGGGCGCCCGCTGGGATCTTGCTCGCGGCCGGTTGAACCGCCTGAATCCGCTCGCCTCGGATCAGGATGACCTGGTCTCGCCGGATCTCTCCGCGCTCGACATCGACCAGTCGCCCCGCGCGAATCGCCGTAACCTCCTGGCCGAGGGCGAGAGAGGTGGAGAGGGCGAGGCTCGAGAGCGCCCACAGCACGAGCAGCGTGGCAATGCGTCGCATTTTCGGGGACGGTGTGATGAGCAAAGCGAGGGTCATCGGTAATATTCGCAATATGGCGTCGATATGCCTCGGGCGACAGACCGCCCCGGTGACGGTATTATCCATTCCGTGCGCGTGGCCATTCGCCCCTACCGACCGAGCGACGTCGACGCCATCCTCACCGCCGCGCTCGAGTCGGTGGCGGAGGTGGGCCCATGGTTCGCATGGTGCCACACGGGACTTACCCACGAGGACTGCCTCGCGTTCGTCGAGTCCCGAAGCGCCGTCTGGGCGCGGGGCGAGGCCTACAGCTTCGCCATCGTCGAGCGGGAGCAGGGAGGCTATCTCGGCGGTGTGTGGCTCGATCACATCGATCTCGAGCGACGAAGCGCCACCCTCGGCTACTGGGTGCGCTCCTCAGCCACCGGCGCCGGCATCGCGACCGTCGCGGCAACGCTCGCGGCGCGCTTCGCCTTCGAGCGGCTCGGCCTCGAGCGGCTCGGCCTAAGGATGGGCGCGGTCAACCGCAGGAGCCGGCGGGTCGCGGAGCGGTTGGGAGCCCGGCTCATCGAGCGCCGAGCCGGCGGGCTGACGGTGGGCGCCGTGGCGCATGACGCGCTCTTGTACGAGCTGGTGCCGGACGACCTCCTGGCGGAGGGCGCGGGATCTTCCGGTCCTTCAACAACGGAGGCAGATTGAGCGCCATGACAAAACTCGCCTCCGCTCTCCTGCTGCTCGGCGCCGCCGGCGTGATGCTCGGTATCCTCGCCATCGTGCACACCGCGACCGATCCGAGCTATCCGCCCTTCGGGTTCGAGAATCACGGCGGCCCCGGCCCCGTGCTCGGCAGCCTCATCCTCCTGGCGGGAGGCCTCTATCTTCTCTCGACCGGTCCCAGAGAGGACTGAGGCGCCAGCCCGCAAGCGACGAGGCCCCGCGTCACCGCGGGGCCTCGTCGTGCTTCCATCTCAAGCCAGATGGCTGCCGCGCCACGGCATCAGTAGGTGAAGGTCACCACCTGCGCCGGCGGATTGGAGACGCCGGCATCACCCACGAAGCTGCCGGTGAACGTCTGCGGCTGCTTGCCCTTCACCAGCACCGTCACTACCCAGTCGGAGCGCGGCTTCTGGCAGGCATCGTAGTAGTAGACCAGCACCTGGTATTGGCCGGTCGGCGCCTTCCCCACCGGCCAGACGACGTTCTCGTTGTTCTTGTTGTCGATGTTGCACGCGGGGTTCGAGTCGAGATCGAGCTTCCCGCCGCTCACCGACGTCTTGTGCCCGAAGTAGATCTCCTCGCTCGCGGGATCGATCACGTGGAGGTCGACGTCGGTGGCGCCGGTCCAGGCCACGCTCACCTGCACGTCGCCGGTGCCGACCGCGATTACCCTCACCGTCTGCGTCGCCACCGGGCCCACGCTGGTGCCGGACACGAGCTGGTACTGGACCCGCATGTTGCCGGCGTGCAGCGTCGGGCTCGCGCTGAGCACCAGGTCCTCGGTCGCGACCCCGGCGGGCAACACCACGTCCCAGTAGCCGTTGGCGCCCGACACCGAGACGTAGACGTGCTGGAATTGCTGGCCCGAGGTCACGTTGATCGTCGCGCTTCCGCCGTTCACCACGGTCGAGATCCCGGCGACCTGGGCCGTCGGCCCGGAGCCCGGCGTCGGCGGCGTGGTGTCGTGGAGTGTCGCGGTGATTGCCCCGCTGGAGGCCGTCACGCCGGAGATGAGGTCCTTGATGTCGAGGGATGGGGCGATCAGCTCCGACTTGCAGGAGCCGAGCAGCGACAGGGCGCCCACGACGAGCGCGAGGCGGAGACGGCGGGTGGCAGTCGTCATCGATTGGCTCTCGTGGCTGGTGGCTTGGGACGGGACCGGAACCGAAACGTCGCCCCGTAAGCGCAACGAGCGTACCGCGCGCATGCCGCCGCGACACGGCTCGATCCCGCCCCGGCCAGCCAAGCGCTATCGGCTTGCCCATCATTGGTTTACGAAATAGTGAAGAGTGACTTGCGGCTCGCTCGACGAGGGAGATCGCCCAAGCTGAAGAGCTCGGGCCCCCGGGCTCGCCAGCCCGCTCGTGCGGTTTGCGGCAGCGTGCGAGCCACGGGCGATGCGTTCGCCGGGGGCGGCGGCGCCCGTCCACCGGCGTTATTTTCCGCATTGGCCTTGGCATCGGCGATCGCTGGCGCGAGCGTGGCGGAACTGGCAGACGCGCAGGACTTAGGATCCTGTCCCGCAAGGGGTGCGGGTTCGACTCCCGCCGTTCGCATCACCTCATTGAAGGACGCTATGTCGACCAAGATGACGATTCTCGAAAGCTCGAGGGCGTCTTCGAGCTGCTGGACGCCGAGAACCGCCCCTTCAGCGGCAGCCGGAAGCGCGCCATTTATCTTTGCCGCTGTGGACGCTCCACCAACAAGCCGCTCTGCGACGGCTCCCACGGCGCATCGGGATTCCGTGACGCAGCAATGGCGCGCGAGATCTCGAGTTAGATGATGGATCACATACCAACGATCGGGAGTCGCACCGTGATCGAGCCGCTCGGCCATGAGCCGCTGCACGACGTCAAGCTCACCACCGTTCGCACCGCGATCTCGCCGGTCTGCTATCGGCGATCGCAGGTGCGGAATTTCGCCTGGCTTGGATTCGATCTCGCCATCTACCTGGCGGCGATGTGGGGGGTGTTCGCCGTCGAAAGCGCGTGGCTCAAGCTCGCCTTCGGCCTCGTGGCGGGCGGCGGCGTGGCCGTCATGTTCATCTGGGCCCACGACGCCGCGCACGGAGCGCTCTTCCGGAGCAAGCTCGTGGCCGAAGTGCTCGGCACGATCTCGATGCTCCCGTCGTTCAACATGTACCGGCTTTGGTCGCACGGGCACAACCGGGTCCACCACGGCTTTACCTCCTACACCCCGATCGACTGGGTCTGGCGCCCGCTCACGCCGGCGGAGTACGCGGCGCTCGGCCGCTGGCGCCGCTTTATCTATCGGCTCGAGCGCACACCGTACACCTGCGCGCTCCACTATCTCCTCAAGGTCTGGTGGCCGGGCATGGTGCGGTTCCGCCCCGATCCCAAGTTCCGCGAGCGTCACCTCTTCACCTTCAACAAGGCCCTGACGCTCGTCTTCGCCATCGTCTTCTGTCTCGTGGCCTATCGGTTCGCCGGCGGCATCGTGGGCGTCGTGGCGGCCGTGGTGCTGCCGTGGATCGTCTTCAACTACTTCATCGCGCTGTTCGTCTTTCTCCATCACACCCATCCCGACGTGCCCTTCTTCGACAACCGTCAGGAGTGGAGCAATAGCATCGGACAGGTGTACTGCAGCATCGTGGTGCGCTGCTCGCGGCTGAGCGAGCTGCTCACCCACAACATCATGATCCACGTCCCTCATCACGTGGACCCGCACATCCCGTTCTATCGCCTCAAGCGGGCGTACGCCGACCTGGAGCGAAGCTACGCCGCCTTCATCCACGAGTACCGGTTCCGCTGGTCCACCGTCCGGAGGATCTTCCGCCGGTGCAAGCTCTACGACTACGACCTCAAGCGGTGGTACAGCCTCCCCGAAGCCGCCGCACTGACGGCGCGCCGAGGCGCCGCGGGCCCGCTTCCCCGCCTGTAGACGGTGACGCCTGCGTCTCGCCCCAAGGCAAAATTGACCCTGCCGATCACGCCGGGGTAGATTTCGCCCCATGACGGAAATCGTAGTCGAGAAGACCGCCGAGGATGCCGCGTCGAAGTCGCTGCACGTCACCGTGCCGGTGGACCGCGTGCGCCAGGCGGAGGATCGGGCCCTCCAGTACTACACCAAGCGCGCCAAGCTGCCCGGGTTCCGCCCGGGAAAGGCCCCGGTGGGAGTGGTCAGGAAGCGGTTCGGCGACGCCATTCGCCAATCGGTGCTCGAGGAGGTCATCCGCGAGGGCTGGGAGACCGCCCGGAGCGCCGAATCGCTCAAGCCCATCGCCGATCCCTCCATCCGGAACGTCAAGTTCGAGGAGGGCAACCCGATCGAATTCGAGCTGCTCGTGGAGGTCCGGCCGAACCTGACCCTCGAGCGGCTCGGCGGCTTCCGGATCTCCCGCAAGGTGCAGCCGGTCCCGGATGCAGCGGTGGAGGAGCAGCTCCACCGGGTCCGCGAGGAGAAGGCCGCCTGGCTGCCCGTGGAGGGCCAGAAGCCGGCGCCGGGCCAACTCGTGCGGGTCGAGGTCTCCCCCATCGAAGAGGGCGTGGCGCGCCCGTCTCAGCCCTACACCATCGTGCTGGGGCAGGGCCAGGCGATCCCGGATCTGGAGGAGCGGATCATGACGCTCCTCCCCGGCGAGAGCATCGAGACCGAGGTCCGCTTTCCCGAGGACCACGCGGACGAGTCGCGCCGGGGGCAGATCCGCCGGGTGCGGGTGAGCCTGCACGAGGTGAAGCGGCAGGAATTGCCGCCGCTCGACGATGCCTTTGCCCGCGAGGTCGGCGAGTTCGAGAGCCTAGATGGGCTCCGGGCCGCGATCCGGCAGGATCTCGAGCGGGAGGCCGCCGGCGAGGCCGATGCCCAGGTGCGCCAGGCGCTGGTGCAGCAGATCGTCGAGGCAAACCGGGTTCCGGCGCCCGAGTCGATGGTCCACCGCTTGTTGCACGGCTACGCGCACATGTACAAGATCCCCGAGGACCAGCTCGCCGGCTTTGAGCAGCAGTTCCACCCCATCGCCGTGGCCCAGGTGCAGCGCGACCTGGTGCTCGACGCGGTGGCCGAGGGACAGAAGCTCCGGGCGACCGAAGCCGACCTCGACCAACGGGTGGCCGCGCTGGCCGCGGCACGCAATCTGCCCGCCGGGGAGGTGTATACATCACTCCAGAAGTCCAACCGGCTCCAAGAGCTGGAACGGGCGATCACCGAGGACAAAGTGTTCGCCTTCCTGCACCAACAGTCTACCGTGGAAGAGGCAACCGATTGACGATGGCCACTCTGTACCCACCGTACATCATCGAGCGGTCGAGCCGCGGGGAGCGGACGTACGACATCTTCTCCCGGCTCCTCATGGACCGGATCGTGTTCCTGGGCGCGCCCATCAACGATGACGTGGCGAACATCATCATCGCCCAGCTCCTCTTCCTCGAGGCCGACAACCCCGAGAAGGACATTTACCTCTACATCAACTCGCCGGGCGGCGTCGTATCGGCCGGGATGGCTATCTACGACACCATGCAGCATCTTCGGGCACCGGTGAACACGATCTGCATGGGAATGGCGGCCTCGATGGGCTCGTTCCTCCTGGCGGCCGGCACCAAAGACAAGCGAAGCGCCCTGCCCCACTCCCGGATCATGATCCATCAGCCGTCGGGCGGCGCCCAGGGCACCGCGTCGGACATCGAGATCCAGGCCCGGGAAATCCTGTATCTTCGCTCGAAGATGAACTCGCTGTACGCACTCCATACCGGGCAGCCGATCGAGACCATCGAGCGCGACATGGACCGCGACCGGTTCATGAGCGCCGAAGAGGCCAAGGCCTACGGGCTCATCGACAGCGTGTTCACGCCGCGGAAGGACCTCGTGCCCCACACCGGCAACGGGAAACAGACTTGACGCTCCCCCCGTCGGGAGGCACTTTACCGGCACCCGTCCACCTTAGCACGACTCGGCGGCATGTCGAACGATAAGCACCTCCGCTGTTCCTTCTGCGGCAAGTCCAAAGACTCGGTCCGGAAGTTCATTTCCGGCCCGTCGGTCTACATTTGCAACGAATGCATCACGCTCTGCAACGAGATTCTCGCCGAAGACGAAGAGCGGGAGGTTGCGGACAGTATTACCCAGGTCCCGACCCCGACCGAGATCAAGGATGTGCTGGACCAGTACGTGATCGGGCAGGAGCGAGCCAAGCGGACGCTGGCCGTCGCGGTCTACAACCACTACAAGCGAATCAACGCCTCCAACGGCCGCGAGGCCGAGGTCGAGCTCGATAAGTCCAACATCCTGCTCCTCGGCCCCACCGGCGTCGGCAAGACCCTCCTCGCGCAGACCTTGGCCCGCATTCTGGACGTTCCCTTCACCATCGCCGACGCCACCACGCTGACCGAAGCCGGGTACGTGGGCGAAGACGTGGAGAATATCCTGGTCCGCCTGCTCCAAGCCGGTGACTTCAACGTCGCCGAGTGCGAGCGAGGCATCGTCTACATCGACGAGATCGACAAGATCGCCCGCAAGTCGGAGAACCCGAGCATCACGCGGGACGTCTCCGGCGAAGGGGTGCAGCAGGCCCTGCTCAAGATTCTCGAGGGCACCATCGCCTCGGTGCCACCGCAAGGCGGACGCAAACACCCCCAGCAGGAATACATCCAGATCAACACCAAGGACATCCTGTTCGTCCGCGGCGGCGCCTTCGACGGCCTGGAGAAGATCATCCAGGCCCGAACCGGCCGGCAGCAGATCGGGTTCGGCGGGGCCGGCGGCAAGGGCGTGCACGACATCGACAAGCAGAATCCGTA
>JBGPVE010000156.1:0-6668 GCA_041491545.1 Gemmatimonadota bacterium
CACGATCGCCGCGTTCTTGCCACCCAGCTCCAGCAAGCACGGCTTGATCCAGCGGCCGCTCAGGCCTTGGTGAATCCGAAGCCCCACGGCCTTCGATCCGGTAAAGACCACGCCGTCCACGCCGGGGTGCTGCCAGAGCGGATCGCCGATCTCTTCCCGCCGGCCGATCAACAGATTGAACGTGCCCGCCGGCAGTCCCGCATCGCGATAGATCTCGTACAGCCGGAGCCCGGTCCAGGGCGCATCTTCCGCCGGCTTGTAGACCACCGCGTTGCCCGCGGCCAGCGCCGCCGAGGACATCCCGGCCGACAGGGCGAGCGGAAAGTTGAACGGCGCGATGCAGGCGAAGACCCCGTAGGGCCGGAGGACATCGGTGTTTCGCTCCGTGGCCGTCACCCGATCCATGGCGCAGACGAAGCCGTCCGCATCCTCGAGCTGCCGGCAGTAGTAGTCGATCAGATCGGCCGACTCCTCGGCATCGCCCATCGCCTCGAGCCGGCTCTTGCCCACCTCGAGCGACATCAGCGCGGCGAGATCGAACTTGCGCTCCCGGATGAGCCGGGCGGCGCGGCGCAGCGTGGCGATCCGCTCCCGCCACGGGAGTCGCCCCCACCCCCGCTGCGCCTGCCGAGCACCCGTCACCGCGCGGTCGACGTCGGCCGGCCCCGCCGCGGCAAAGTGGCCGAGCACGACATTCGTGTCGATCGGCGAGCGATCGACGATCGGCGGCCGATCGGTCTCGACCGCCTCGCCGTTCACGTAGAAGGGATATCGCGCGCCGGCCGCGCCACGCACCCGCTTGAGCGCGGCGTCGAACTCGCGGTGGAATTGATCCAGATCACCCGACGCGGAGGTGTAGGTGATCTTGGTCTCTCGGGTTGGCGCGCTCACGGTCTCGTAGCTCCCATCACTTGCCGCATCGTTCGCTCGAGCGCCGTGCCGAAGCGGCGCACGATCTCGCCGACCTCGGCCTCGGAGATCACGAACGGTGGGGCCAGCATGATCAGATCGCCGTTCTGTCCATCCGCCTGGCCGACGTTGGGCCACACGACCAGCCCTTCATCGAGGGCCGACGCCGTGAACGTCTCGGCGAAGCGCGCCTGGCGCGGAAACGGCGTTTTGGTTTTCGGATCGTCGACGAATTCGATACCCGCAAGGAGCCCGCGGCCCCGGACGTCGCCCACGTGGGGAAACGAGCGCAACGGCGCCAGCTCCCGATGCAGCACCCGGCCCAGCTGTGCGGCCCGCTCGATCAGGCGGTCGGCTTTGAGCCGGCGAACCACCGCCAGCGCCCCCGCGCAGAGAACCGGGTGATGCGAGAAGGTCTGCGCGTGCAGCAGACCACCGGAGCCTTTGGCGAGGACGTCGGTGATTCGATCGGGCGCCACCAGCGCGGAAATCGGCGCGTAGCCACCCCCGATCCCCTTGCCGAGCGTCATGAGGTCGGGAACGACGCCGTACGGCTCGATCGCGGCCCAGGTGCCGGTCCGCCCCGCCCCGGTGAGCACCTCGTCGGCGACGAAGAGGACCTCGTGTCGGTCGCAGATCTCCCGCACTCGCCGGAAATAGTCGGGCGGCGGCACCGCCGCTCCGGTGGACGAGCCGCCGACCGGCTCGGCGATGAAGGCCGCGACCGTGTCCGGGCCGACCGCGACGATGGCCTGCTCCAGCGCCGCGCCGCTACACGCCGCGCACAGGGGCCGCGCGCCGCCGCACTCGCACCGGTAGGCGTACGGCGCCGGGATCCGGACGACATCCACCAGCCACTCCCGATAGAGCGCCTTGTAGTGCTCGCGCGCGGAGGCGGAAAGGGCGAGTAGCGTGTTGCCGTGATACGCGGGCTCGAGCGCGATGATCCGATGCTTCTTGGGGCGGCCCGACTCGACCCAGTACTGGCGTGCCAGCTTGAGCGCCGCCTCGACGGCCTCGGAGCCGCTCGAGAGCGGATAGACCCGCGTGAGATCGCCCGGGGAGAGCGCGGCGATCTCCGCGGCCAGCGCTTCCACCGGCTCGTTGCTGAACGCGGTGCCGTTCACATAGGCGACTCGGCTCGCCTGCGCCGCCATCGCCTCGCCGATCTCGGCGACCCCATGCCCCAGATTGGCGACGAAGGCGCCGCCGCATGCATCGAGGTAGGCCTTTCCCTCTTGGTCGTACAGCCAGCACCCCTCCCCGCGCACGATCACCGGGTAGCTTCGGGTGAGCTTCCGGTAAAAGACGTGGCCCTCGGGGTAGCGGTGGGGCATGGCCGGGCCGGCGCTCAGACGGCCGCGGGCTGAGCCGCGAGGGCTTCCTCCACGTCGGAGTAGTCGGGTTCCGCCAGGTCGGTATAGACCGGGTTCGACAGGTATCGCTCGCCAAAGTCACACACGATGGTGACGATGAGCTTGCCCTTGTTCGCCGGCCGAGCCGCGAGCTGGAGCGCCGCCCAGGTGTTCGAGCCGCTGGAAATGCCGGCGAAGATCGCCTCTTCTCGGGCAAGGCGGCGCGCCACAGCGATGGCATCGTCGTTGGTCACCTTGATCACCTCGTTATAGATCTTGGTGTCGAGGTTGCCCGGGATGAACCCTGCCCCCAAGCCCTGCTGCTTGTGCGGCCCCGGCTGCCCGCCCGAGAGCACCGGGCTCTCCGCCGGTTCCACCGCCGCAATGAAGATGTCGGCCTTCTTTTCCCGCAGATACCGGCCGGCTCCAGTGATGGTGCCGCCGGTTCCGACGCCGGAGACGAAGATGTCGATTTTGCCCTGAGTATCGGCCCAGATCTCGGGGCCAGTCGTCGCATAGTGAATGGCGGGGTTGGCGGGGTTGTCGAATTGGCGGGCCATCCAGCCGCGGGCGCCCAACTTTGCGACGATCTCTTCGGCGCGGGCAATCGCGCCTTTCATCCCCTTCGGTCCCTCGGTGAGCACGAGCTTGGCCCCCAGCGCGCGGAGCATGTTGCGCCGTTCGACCGTCATCGTTTCCGGCATGGTGAAGATGCAGCGGTACCCCAGCGCGGTGGCGGCGTAGACCAACCCGATGCCGGTGTTGCCGCTGGTTGGCTCTACGATGATCATGCCGGGCTTCAGCCGGCCCTTGTCGATGGCATCCTTGATCATGGCCATCCCGATTCGGTCTTTGACCGAATTGAACGGATTGTAGCCCTCGTGCTTGATCGCGACCCGTGCGCCAAGTCCAGCCGAGAGGTGCTTGAGCTGAATCAACGGCGTGTTCCCGACGGTCTCGGTGACGTTGGAATAGATTTTTCCGTGCGGCATGCAGTCCTCAGTAGTTGGCGGTGTCTTGCCTCGACGTTACGGGTGCCCGCTAGCCTCGTCAAGCTCCAGGTGACACCCGCCCCGGCGTCCCAGATCCATTCCGGCCGGCGGGCAACCGAGCGAGACCATCTGGACGGCCGGCGAGGATCTTGGCATGTTAGGATGGCCGCCCGGTGCACTGCGGCCATTGCCGAGAGAGGGACCGACCATGCAGGGAGTAATAGCGGCCAAGCGTTCAGCCACCGGTTGTGTCATCCTCATGGCCCTGGCAGTCTCCGGGGCATGCGGCGGCCACGGCCAGGCGGACGATATGCCCGTGCCGGAAGAGACCGACGTTCCAAGCACGCTGACCGTCAATAACGACAACTGGCTCGACTGCGTGATTTTTGCGCAACACGACGGCGAGCTGTCCCGAATCGGGACGGTCACCGCCGTAACATCCGCCACCTTCACGCTCAAGCCCTGGATTCTGGGACAGACGCGCTCGATCCGCTTAGTGGCCCACCCCGTGGGGTCCGAGGGGGTCGCTCGGACCGACCTGCTCAAGATTCAGCCGGGTCAGGTCATCGAGTGGCGGCTCGAGAATCAGTTAGCCCGATCGTCGGTCATGGTCTATTGAATACGGACCTCGCGACGGCCTGACCTACTGGTGCCCGTTGCCTCCACCTCCGCCTGCGGTGCCGGCGGCTCCGCCGCCCCCGCCAAACGCGGCATAGGCACCGAGCAGCCCGCCGGCCGCGAGTCCACCCAGCAGCGCCGTGGAGCCAACCGAAACGCGTCGCTCGCTGATGCTCGCGATGGCGCTCCGCGGGAAGGAGACTTCCTCTCCCTTCCAATCGGTCGACACGTGGCGCGCGTCCTCCGCGCTTCGCATCGCGAGCTTGAGCCCGGTCGTATCAGCCCCGATCACGTCACCTTCGACATACGCCGTCTGCGGCCCGATTTGCTGCGCGAGCGACATCCGACCTTCGGTGGTAAGCTCTAATCGTACTCGCTTGCCCGCGATCGGCGTGACGGCATCTACCGGGCCGGCCGACCTGTAGGTATAGCAGGCACCGAGCAGCGTGGCTGCGACGAGTGCCCCCATCAGTGATCTCATGCTTGCATCTCCGAGTAGTGCGAACGCCGGCCCCGGAGGACCGGCGTTCGCTTTGCTACGTCAAACCCGAAACGATCTTCAGTTCGCCAGCGGAACGGAACTCGTGTAATTGAGCACCGGACACGACGTCGGCTGATTCGGGTTGAGACCCACCGCCGTCACCGCGACTCCCACCGAGTTGGTCGTCGGCGCGTTGGGATTCGCGTTCACCTCCGTCTGGCCATAGGGAAGCCGGCCAGGAATCGGTGCTGCACCGGGTACGACAGCCCCGGCAGCCGGCGTCGGCGCAAGCGACGGCAAGCAAGTGCGCTTGAAGTCGTTCCACACTTCGGGATTCAGGAACAGCGTAGTGTACTTCTCCTCGATGATATTCTGCAATGTCGGCGACAACACGCCAGGGGCATTACCAAAGCTCTGGCTGCCGTAATGGCGATTGGTGCGGGCATTGGTCAGATTGGTCTGCGCCCCTGCCACCACCGTGGTCGCCGTGCACGCCGGGCAGCCGATGTGCCACTGCGCTTCCGCGGCGATCAACTGGGTTTCGGCGTAGGTGATCTCCGGCTGACGGAAGCTCCCGTCCGACCCGGTCGCAGCCGGATTGACGAATGCGCCGAAGTCAGAGTAGGCACCGCTCGCACCATTGCCGGGATCGATCCCGCCGCTAGTCACGAGATTGGTTGTGCCTGCCGGGCGATACCCGAAGTACGAGCTGACGCTATCGGCGAGAACGTTGTCAGTCCTCGTGAAGTAGAAGCTCAGTCGCAAGGTATCTTCGACCCCAGCTGCATTCCGGCGCTTCATGATCTCAATCAGCGCCGCCCCCGGCCCGATGTCGCCGGCGCGCGATGCGAGATACTGCCACCAGACGTTGGTGCCCGTCGCCGATGTATTGTGGAACCACAGGAAGTCGTCGTCCGGCGTACTGATCCCGAGCGCCGCCTCGGCGGCCGCCTTGGTGTAGGCGGTGGGATCCTTGAGCCCCGTGTGCATGTAGTAGCGCGCCTTCAGGGAATGCGCCACGGCCGTGTACACCGTCCGGAGTGCGCCGGCACCGCGTCCCCCGTAGATCAGCTCACTCCCGTCAATGCTGCCACCGATGTTGGTCGGCCCGGCAGCCGGCAAGAAGACGTTGATGGCCGAGTCGAGTTGGGTCTGCAGATCGGCATAGATCTGCAGTTGGGGATCGAAGTGCGGATGTGCGATGTTCGAGTCCGCCGCCTCCCGATAGGGAATGTCGCCCCAGATGTCCGCGGCGTACCCAATGATCAGCGCCTCGTACACCTTGCCGATCCCGACGTACAGCGAATCATGCACCTTACGGCCGAGCTGCTGCATCTTGTGGACGTCGAGCAGCGCTCCCCCGCCGGTGAGGACGTTCGATGCACCGTAGACGGCGCCGAAATACGTGTCCACGTCCCCGGGGGAAGTCTGATACCGGTCGAACCCGATCGACTGGCGCGATATTCCTGCGATTTGCTGCACGTACTGCGTCGCATCGCGCGCGAGCTGGCCCTCGCGCTGCGGCGCACCGGCCTGCTGAATGGCGACATACAGCGGGCCCGGCTTGGTGAGGTTAGTGATGTTGTTCGGATCCGAGGTCGAGGAAATGCCCGGACCCGAGAGATAGTCGCTGCAGGCGGCCGCGCCCAGCGCGAGGCCCAGGCCCAGCAGCACCCTGAAAGAGTGTCGCATGTTCCCATGTCTCCTGTTGGACCTGGCCATTAACGGTTGAGCGTGAGTGAGAATACCCACGACCGGGCCTGCGGGTTATTGAAGTAGTTAATGCCGCGGACCGGGCTCGCCGCGCCGAGCAGCGACGTTTCCGGATCCACGCCACTATAGTTGTTCCAACTCATGATGTTCCGGCCAGCCGCCCGCAATTCGACGCTGCTGAAGCCGAGCGCGCGCCTCACCCACGGCGCGTCGAGGGTGTAGCCCAGCGAAATCTCGCGGAGCTTGACGAATCCGCCGTCCTCGAGGAACGCGACGTCCGGACCGTTGAACACGCTGCCGTCGCTCTGGTACCAGCTCTGGTCCAGCGGCGTCGCCACGCCGACACCAGGACCCGCTATGGCGTCGTGCGCGACTGTGTTGACCTGATAGTCCTGGCCGATCTTCACGGTCCTACCGGCATCACGAGACTGTGCCGTCTCCAGCGCCTTACCGAACTCGTTCAGCGCGCCCTTGGTGCCGTTGTAGGCCACGCCGCCGTGACGGACGTCCAGCAACCCGCCGACCGACACCTTCCCAAACCGGAAGTTGGTGCGAACCGACCCGGTCCAATTGGGGGTCGGATCGCCCAGGACGTACGAG
>JBGPVE010000157.1:0-6667 GCA_041491545.1 Gemmatimonadota bacterium
CCCTCGACCGGCGAGACGATGGGCCAGTCGGCCGAGAAGATGGCCAAGGAAAACGGAATCGGTCGAGAAGCGCAGGACAGGATCGCGCTCATGAGTCATCAGCGCGCCGCGGCCGGCACCGCCGATGGCCGGCTCAAGGCGGAGATCGTGCCTTGGTTCGGCGGCAGCGGCATGGACGAGGTCGCCACGAGCGACAACGGCATCCGTTCGGACACCTCGCTCGAGGCGCTTGCCAACCTCAAGCCGGTGTTCGACCGAAGGTACGGGACGGTGACCGCGGGCAACTCCTCGCCGCTCACCGACGGCGCTGCGGTGGTCCTGCTCATGGGCGAGGACAAGGCGGCGGCGCTGGGCTACGAGCCGCTGGCCTATATCCGAAGCTATGCCGTGAGTGCGGTGGACCCCGGATGGCAGCTCCTGATGGGCCCGGCGCTCGCGGTTCCGAAGGCGCTCGAGCGGGCGGGGATTCAGTGGTCCGAGCTTGGTCTCGTCGAAATTCATGAAGCGTTTGCCGCCCAGGTGCTGTCCAACCTGCAGGCCTGGGGTTCCCAGGCCTGGGCCGACCGGCTCGGCCTCAAGGGACCCGTTGGTGAGGTGGATTGGGAGAAGACCAACGTGATGGGCGGATCGATCGCGATCGGCCACCCGTTCGCGGCGACGGGCGCCCGCATCGTCACGACGCTGGCCAACGAGATGCGCCGCCGCGACGTGCAGTTCGGGCTCGTCAGTATTTGCGCCCAGGGCGGCATGGGCTACGCCATGGTTCTGGAGCGCCGTTGACATGAATCGACCCATGTCCGCGTTCACGGTCGTCAACGAAAACGGCATCGCGCTCGTCTCCCTCGACCTTCCGAACGAGCCCGTCAACAAGGTCAACGTGGCCGTGATTCGGGAGTTCGCAGAGCTGCTCGAACGCCTCCGCTCCGATGGGACGGTGCGCGCCGTCGTTCTCCGCTCGGGCAAGCCCGAGAACTTCATCGCGGGCGCCGACATCGAGGAGTTCACCCGGCTTGAAACGCGGGACGCGGCGGAGGCGCTCAGCCAGAGCGGCCAAGATCTCACGAACCGGGTCGAGACGTTTCCCAAGCCGATCGTCGTCGCGATCCACGGGGCGTGCCTCGGCGCCGGCTACGAGCTGGCGCTCGCCTGTCACTGGCGCGTCGCCACGGACCATCGAAAGACCCAGATCGGCCTCCCCGAAGTCCAGCTCAGACTCATCCCAGGCGCCGGCGGCTGCAATCGCCTCCCTCGGCTGATCGGGGCCCGCGCGGCGCTCGATATCATCCTCGCCGGCAAGAGCGAGCGCCCTCAGAAAGCGCTCAAGCTCGGCATGGTCGACGAGGTGGTGCCGGAGAGCATCCTGAAGCAGGTGGCGGTAGCGGCGGCCGAACGACTCGCGCGGGACGGAATTCCCCGGCGCGGCGGCCGCCGTCGAGGAGCCGCCGACGCATTGCTGGACGGCACGCCCATGGGACGCCAGCTCGTCTATCGCATGGCACGAAAGCGGGTGCTGAAGAAGACCGGCGGGCACTATCCGGCGCCCCTCGCGGCTCTCGAGGTCGTGCGAATCGGTCTCGACCAGGGGATGACCGAAGGACTCCGCGCCGAGCACACGCGCTTCGGCCAGTTGGCGGTGAGCCCGGTGTCGCGGAAACTGGTGCAGATCTTCTTTGCCACCACCGCGCTCAAGAAAGACGACGGGATCGCGCCGGGCCTCGAGGTTCCGTCGCTCGACGTGCGACGACTCGGCATCGTGGGCTCGGGTTTCATGGGGGCGGCCATCGCGGGTACGGCCGTCCTCAACGCCGCAGTGGAGGCGCGCCTGAAGGACGCCGAGCTGGCGCGGGTGGGCCGCGGTCTCAAAACGGCGAGCGCCATTCTCGACGAGCGGTTGAAGCGCCGTCGCTTGACTCGGCCCGAGCATCAACGACTCACGGCGCTGCTCTCCGGCACGGTCGACTACAGCGGGTTTACTCGCGCGGACCTGGTGATCGAGGCCGTGTTCGAGGATCTGGATGTGAAGCGTAAGGTACTGGCGGAGGTCGAGGCCGAGATTCGGCCCGAGGCGATCTTCGCGACCAACACCTCGACGATTCCGATTCGCGACATCGCGGCCGCCGCCCGATACCCGGCACGCGTCGTCGGCATGCACTTCTTCTCGCCGGTCGAGAAGATGCCGCTTCTGGAGGTGATCCCGACCGGCGCGACCGATTCTCGCACGATCGTCACGGCCGTGCGCTTTGGCCGGAAGATGGGCAAGATCGTGATCGTGGTGCGCGACCAGCCCGGCTTCTGGGTCAACCGGATTCTCTCGCCCTACCTGACCGAAGCCGCCACGCTACTCCACGAGGGAGTCCCGATCGAGGTGATCGACCGGGCCATGACGCGATTCGGGTTTCCCGTGGGGCCGATTGCGCTGCTGGATGAAGTCGGGTTCGACGTCGCGCACCAGGGGGCCACCGTGATGCAGGCGGCTTTCGGCGATCGACTCGCACCGTCCATCGCGATCACCACGCTCCTGGCCGACGGCAGGCTGGGGCGGAAGAATGGCCGCGGGTTCTACATCTATCACGAAGGTCATAAGAGCGGGGTCGATGACCGGATCTACCGGTTGATCGGCGTCAAGCCGCTGGAGGGCTTCTCGCCGGACGACGTGCAGCAGCGTCTGGTGTATGCCATGCTCAACGAAGCCGCGATGGCGCGCGGGGAAGCGGTCGTCCGGAACGCCCGTGACGGCGACGTCGGCGCCATCTACGGCATCGGGTTTCCGCCGTTTCGCGGTGGCCCGCTGCGCATGATCGACGAGCTGGGCGCGGCCAAGGTCGTCGACACGTTGCGCCAGCTCGCCACGGCCCACGGGCCGCGATTCGCTCCGACGCCGGCGCTCCTAGAGATGGCCGCGAGCGGCGGTCGCTACTACCCACCCCGAGACGCCCACTGACGGACGTCCGGAGCCGCGCGCTGCGCGCCGCGTTCTTCGGCGTGGTAGCCGCTGCCGGAGTGTTGTTCGTTACCCAGCCTCCCGGACCCGGCCTCGAGCCGGACTCGATGTCGTACCTCGGTGCCGCCGAGTCCCTGGTGCAGACCGGCAGACTGAGCGTGCCGACGACAGGCTGGTGGGACGAGGACAGCACGCAGCCGCTGCACCACTTTCCCCCGGGTTTTTCGCTCGCGCTCGCGATACCGATGAAAGCGGGCCTGTCGGCGGTGCAGAGCGCCCGGATCGTCATGACGATCGCTGCCGGGGTGACGGTCGCGACCATCACGTGGCTGGCCGGCCTCCTGTCGGGCATGGCCGGCTCGGTCGTCGTGGTGCTTCTCTTTGTGCCATTCGGCGCGCTCTCGAGCGTGCATCTCGAGGTCCTGAGCGAGCCGGCTTTTCTCGCCTGCCTGGCGCTGACGCTTGCGCTCATGGTGGCCGCGCCTCGACGCCCGCTTTGGTATGGGATCACTGCGGCGATCGGCCTCATGCTGCGCTATGCCGGCGTCGCGCTGAGCGCGGCGGCCGTCGTCTGGGCATTCAGGGGACCGGGTTCCACCCGAGAGCGGGTGCGCGGAGCCGTGCTCGCGGGGCTTCCATCCGCCATCCTTGGCGGTGCATGGGTGCTCCGCACGCTGCTGGTCGACGTCGAGATCCGGCAGGTCGGCGTCTACCCAGATCTGCGCGCAAACCTCGCCCTGCTGGCCACTACGCTGGCCGACGAGCTCGTGCCCATTGTGGGCCACGCTCGGCTGCAGTGGTTGCTCCTGCCGGTCACTCTCCTCGCGCTCATCGCGTTGATTCGGGGCGGGCTTGCGCGTGCCCGCCAGCAGGCTGATGACCCGAGGCCGTTGCGATTGTTCCAAGCCTGCGGCGTGCTCGCCGTGAGCTATGTCGCCGTCCTGGTGTTCGCGCGGCTCTTCGCCGATCCCGGCATTCCGTTCGACGGGCGGTTGCTCTCGCCGCTGTGCCTGCTGCTGGTGCTCGTCATGACATGCTCGCTGGTCTCGGGGTGGGTGCGGTGGGAGCGGTCCCTTCGCGCGGTGGTGGCGGTTGCGCTCGGTGCGTGGGGCGTGGGCAGCGCGATGGCGCTATGGGATCGGATCGACGACGCACTCACCGACGGCCTTGGATACGCGAGCCAGGAATTGCGCGATACACCGCTTGCCGCCTGGCTCGGCACCGAGGGTCGTCGCTACGCGATTTTCTCCAATCATCCGATGATCGTGTACTTCCGCACCGGACGACCGTCACGGGAGTTTCCAGATTGGTCTGATAGCGCGGAGCTTGCGGATTTCGCCGACGTCCTCGAGGAGCGGCACGGCGTCGTGGTCGGATTCAAGGAGGAATACCGTCGGCTGATCCCGGCCGAGACGCTCGCCGCCCGCCTCGGCCTCGTCGAAACGCTTCGCTCGCCCGACGGCTCGGTGTGGATGCTGCCGCCAAAGCCGTGAACATGCGATGGTTGAGCGGAAGCCGCGGGGCTCACCCCGGGGCGGCTTGTTGTGCAATGGGGGTGGAACTAGTTTCGTGGGCGCGTCGGTTGGGGCAGGCTAAATCAGGCCCACGCAAGAATATACGGAACCCATTGTGATCATGCGTCAGGGACTCCTGTGGCTCTCCGAGCAGCAACGCATCTTCAACTTTGTCCGGCGGAATACCCTCGCCCGGAAGTTCGCCTCCCGATTCGTGGCCGGCGAGTCGATCGAAGCCGCGGTGGCGGTCGCCCGCGCGCTCGCCACCCGGGGGATCACCGCATCGCTCGATCTCCTGGGGGAAAGCGTCACGAAGGAAGGTGAGGCGGTTGCCGCCTGCGACCAGTACCTTCGGATGCTTGATCTTCTGACCGGTAGCGGCGCGGAGGTCAACGTATCGGTCAAGCTGACCCAGATGGGGCTCGATGTCAGCGAGGATCTCTGCGCCGTGAACCTTACGCGGATCCTGGAAAAAGCTCAGGGCATCGGCGGATTCGTCCGGCTCGACATGGAGGGCTCCGCTTATACCCAACGCACCCTCGACTTCTTCGCCAATCGCCTCTTCGACCGATTCGGCCGCCATTGCGGCGTGGTCATCCAGGCCATGCTCCGGCGCTCAGAGGCGGATGTGGCGAAGCTGATCGCCATGAAGGCCAGGATCCGGCTCTGCAAGGGCGCCTACCTCGAGCCACCGTCGGTCGCCTTTCCCGACAAGGCGGACGTGGACCGGAACTACGTCCAACTCATGGAACGCCTCCTCGCGGAGGGAAATTATCCGGGGATCGCCACCCACGATGAGGCGATCATCGACCGCGCCCGCAAGTTCGCCCAGCGTGAGAGCATCGGTGCGGAACGATTCGAGCTTCAGATGCTCTACGGCGTTCGCCGCGATCTGCAGGAGCGGCTGCGCCGGGGCGGGCATCGAATACGGGTGTATGTCCCGTTCGGCACCCAGTGGTATCCTTACCTGATGCGCCGCCTCGCCGAACGCCCCGCTAACATCGCATTCATGCTCGGAAACATCGTCAAGGAGTCGGTGCCGGGATTGTGACTGAGTTTACGCTCGGTGGCTACATGCAGAAGCACGAGCGGGCCGCGGCGTTCAGCGGCACCGACGGCCAGCCCTACTCCGTGGCCATCTACGTGGATGACGAGCCCGATGCGCGCGGTCTCTACGGAGCGGCCCTGCTGTTCGTCCGCTGGTCCGCCGCGGGTGATCGGCCCGTCGGTCATGTGGAGACCGAGACGCTGATATGGGGAAAGACCCGGGACGAAGCGGAGGACCGGCTCAAGGCGCTTTCGCTATACGATGTGAAGCTCGCCTTGGATGAGGCGATCCTTCAAGCGCCGGGAGAGTGGTGACGCCGGTCGATGGCACCGTGCTGGAGCGGGATGGCGCCGTCTATCGAGTCGCTACGCCGGAAGGGATCGTGCGCGCCGTCCTGAGCGGCAAGGCCAAGCGGGAAACGCCGCGCCTGGTCGTGGGGGATGTGGTGCATCTGGAAGCCGATTCGGACGGCGATCTATACGTGGTGGTGGCCGTCGGGCCGCGCCGCACGCTGCTGGAGCGCCGGGTGCCCGAGGGCCGCGGCGCCAGACCGGTCGCCGCCAACCTCGACCAGGTCTTCGTGGTCACCGCCGCGGTCGATCCGGCCCCGGTCCCGCAGCTCATCGATCGCCTCCTGGTGCTCGCCGAAGTCAACTCCCTGCCTGCCGCTGTCGTCGTCAACAAGATCGATCTCGATCCCGGCCACGCGCTTGCGGCTCGACTCCGGGCCGCCGGGTACGAGGTCTACCGAACCAGCGTGAAAACCGGTGAGGGAATCGCCGAGCTTCGAGCCGCCCTCGCCGGACGCACCTCGATCGTGACCGGCCCATCCGGTGCCGGCAAGTCGAGCCTCCTCAATGCCGTGCAGCCGGGGCTCAAGCTGCGCACCGGCGAGATCAGCGCCAAGGTGCGGCGCGGCAAGAACACCACGGTCTCGGCCGTCATGCTGCCGCTGGACGGCGGCGGTTACTTGATGGACACGCCCGGCTTCAGTGAGGTGGGACTTTGGGGCGTCGAGCCCCGAGAGATGGCGAGCTGCTTTCCGGAGATGCGCGCGTTGCTCGGCCAGTGCCGCTACGCGGATTGCCGGCACATGATCGAGCCCGGCTGCGCCATCCGCACCGCTGTCCAGGAACACCGTATCGCCGCTGATCGTTACGCGAG